>JBASLW010000127.1:0-1957 GCA_049656545.1 Methylococcaceae bacterium | reverse complement strand
TTTAAAAATATGTAATCAGTTTTATCCATAAAATCATTGCCAATTTTCATTATTGGAGTATTGGCAATGAGTTCAAAAAATATGCGTGCATTCTTAGATATGATTGCACGGTCAGAAGGTACATGGGGTAAAGGTCACGACGGCTATGACGTGTTATGCGGCGGCAAGTTATTCAATGGTTACGACGACCACCCGCGCGTTAAAGTCGATTTACCAAAGTTAGGCATCAAGTCAACGGCGGCTGGGCGTTATCAAGTTTTAGCGCGTTACTACGACGCATACAAAAAACAATTAAACCTGCCAGACTTTAGCCCCGCGTCACAAGACAAAATCGCTATTCAGTTAATCAAAGAATGTCGCGCCGTTGATGATATTGAAAAAGGTAACATCGAAAGAGCGATTATCAAATGCAATTCACGCTGGGCGAGTTTAAGCGGCGCAGGCTACGGACAGCGCGAACATTCAATATCTTTTTTGGTATCGGCTTATCGTGAAGCTGGGGGAAGTGTTGCATGAGCAGCAGCTTCATAGAAGAACATTTCGACGCAGAAGTAGGCGTAATCATGGCTGTTGTGAGTGCTTTTTGGGGATTGTTACGACATAACGATTCCCAACACAAAGAACACTTAAAACATTGGCTGGAACGCATCGAAAAAAACGTCAATGAAATGCGCGTAGAGTTAAAAGAAATTACTGAAAACCTTGTTTGTCCTGAACAGATTACAAAAATGGACGACGAAATTTCAGAATTGCAGAAAGAAATCAATTTAGCACGCGAAAAATCTGTATCCGCAGAACGCATGGCAAAAATGGAAATGGAATTTCAAGGCTTGCGCTCAATTATTCAAAAAACCCGCGAAGCAGTAATTCAGACCGCTAGTGAGCGACGAGCGGTAACGGAATCACTTTCGAGAATCGAAAATCAAGTAAACACAAAAGTGGATAGCGAAACCTGTAAGTTAATGATGGGCGGTAGAAAATGACCGAAGAAGAACGAAATGAAATCACGTCAATCGTTTATCAAGCCTTAGACGTTTTCGACTTAAAAAAACCAGAAAAACCTAAAAATCGTTTTGTTGAATTGTTGCGTAAAAAATTAAGCGAACAAGGCACGCAGCGAGGCTTGACGCTGTTATTGCCAATACTGATTGTTCGATACTTCAAACTCGACCCACAAACTGCAATTGATGTTGTTACGGGTGTTTTGTGTATTTATGGCGTGCATAACGTGGCGACGGAAGGTTGATGTTATGGCACGCGCAACAGCTAACCAATGGGCGCAAGCGAGAGCTTTATATGAAGCAGGCGAACCATTGCGCGACATTGAAAGCGCAACAGGGATTGATAATTCCAACATATCAAAAAGAGCTAAAAAAGAAGGCTGGAATCGTGGAGTTTTACCGCAAATAATTGACGATAAAGTTTTGAATCTTATAGAAAAAAAAGCGATAGACGAGCGAATTACCGCACTTTTACCGCAATCACGAGAAATTGTCGAAACTGCGGTAATTGATAAGCTCACATTGGCTAATTACTTTCACGATTCGGGCAAAGAAGTTGCTGAAATTGCAATGCAAGCGTTACGCGACGAACCCAGCACATACAACGCTAAAAACACGATGGAAACATTAAAAACAGGACGAATAGTTACGGGTTTAGATGCAATGCACGCGAGTTTGGCGACAATCAATAATTTGCAACAAACAAACATCGAAGAACGCAAAGGCGAAAACGGTTTTAAATTGGTTTTTGAAGATGCAGAACACGAAAAACCATAACGTCAGTGTTGATGATTTGCCAGCGGTAAGATTCCCTAAAAAGATGAAGGCATTGTTTGATGTAGCGCGTTATAAAATTTTTTATGGCGGTCGTGGTGGTGGTAAATCTGTTTCTATTGCAATTGCATTGCTTTTAATTGGAATGGTGGGCAAGGAAAAGATTTTATGCACTCGTGAGA
>JBASLW010000126.1:0-15535 GCA_049656545.1 Methylococcaceae bacterium | reverse complement strand
GGGCAACCTGGTAAGAAATAATCAATTTTTACTACTTCATGAATCGGGTGAACTTTGTCGAGTAAAAGTGGTAATTCAATATCGCTTGGAATTTGTGGATTTTCAACGCCAATACCGCTTACATACGCTTCGTTCAAGCAATCTTCGAGCGAAATATGATTTCGCATAGCAGGCAAACCGCCGTTAATCGCACACGCACCAACGGCTACGAGAATTTTGCAATTCTTACGAAACTCGCGCAAAACATGAACATTTTCAGAATTACACACACCGCCTTCAATCAAACCAATGTCACAATCAGGACTGCAATGTTCAATATCAGTTAGCGGCGAACGGTCAAATTCAACGTGTTCAACCAAATCAACAAGACGTTCATCCAAATCCAAAAACGACATGTGGCAACCAAAACAACCCGCGAGTGAAACCGTAGCAACTTTTACTTTTTTAGTCATGGCTTCCTCCTTCATTCGCTAACGTAACGGTATCGATGTGTGAATGGTCAAAAATACGTTGTCCAATCGGTACTTTATAGCCTGTTCGTTTGATTAAAATTGCGCCTGTTGGACAAATATGCGCCGCACAATCATTCACGTCTAAATCTGAATCTTTGAGCAAACCACTTTCAGAATTCACGACTAAACGTTTTTCAAGTCCGCGTCCGCTGATTGCAAAGACATTTTTTCCATCAACTTCTTGGCTTGCACGAACGCAAAGTGTGCAGAAAATGCAACGGTTGTGGTCAATCATCACGTCTGGATGCGAGGCATCGACTTCGCGGTTTTCAAAGAAATGCGGGAAATGATTGTCGGTCATGCCCAAATGATAAGCCACGGCTTGCAAGTTGCAATTGCCCGTTTTTTCGCATGACGGACAAAAATGATTGCCTTCGACAAACAACATTTGCGTGATTTTTTCGCGGTCGTCGTTGAGTTCTTTTGAAATGTTTGTGATATTTTGTCCTTCACCAGCTGGAAACGTACATGCCGAGCAATTACGTCCATTGACTTTCACCGTACACAATTTGCAACTGCCGTGTGGTGTGAATTTTGGGTTGTGGCACAAATGCGCGATATAAACGCCAGCCGCGCTTGCGGCATCCATAATGGTTTGTCCGTCTTCAAACGGAATCACTTTTCCATCAATTACGATTGTTTTACTCATATTTTAGTCCTCCACTTGCGCTAAATGGGCGTGTGCGTCATCACGATTTGCCATACGTCGTGCGGTTTCGAGCGATTTATCCAAATCAAAACCAGGTTCATAACTGATTTTTTTCAGCATTTTTTGATAAATTTCGGGATAACGTTCAAGCGTTGTCAAAACCGGATTTGCCGCCGTTTGACCTAAACCACAATGGCTGTAGTTTTTGATGATTTGGCAAAGTTCTTCGAGTGCAACAATATCGCCTGCGCTGCCGTGACCTTCAACAATTTTATCAACTTGTTTTTTCAACAGCGATGTTCCGACGCGGCAAGGCGTGCAGAATCCACAACTTTCATGCGCGAAGAAATGACTGAAATTGTGAACGATGTCCAAAATGTTGCGCGAATTGTTGAAAATAATAAACGAGCCGCCAGTGGCTAAATCTTCAAAGGCGATTTTGCGTTCAAATTCATCATTCGCAATAAATGTTCCTGAAGGTCCACCGACTTGAACACCTAACACATTAGTCGCGCCACAATCATCCAATAGAGTTTGAACCGTCACACCGAATGGATATTCGTAAATGCCAGGTTTTGCACAATCGCCACTGATGCTGTGAATTTTCGTGCCTTTCGATTTTGCTGTGCCGTGATTTGCGAACCACTCGCCGCCATGAATAGCGATATTGGCGGCAGCTAAAAATGTTTCGACGTTGTTCACAGAAGTCGGTTTGTTCAAATAACCGCTTACAACTGGATACGGCGGACGATTGCGTGGAATACCTGCTTTGCCTTCGAGCGATTCAATCAACGCAGATTCTTCTCCACAAATATATGCACCCGCCCCTAAACAAATCTCAATATCGAAATCGAAGCCGTGTTGCAAAATGTTTTTGCCGAGCAAATTCGCGTTACGACGGGCGGCTAAAATCGCTTCCAATTTTTCATAAAGATGCAGATATTCACCGCGCAAATAAATGAAACCTTGCGTTGCACCGATAATTGCCGCCGCAACCGTCATGCCTTCAAAAACTGAATCGGCGTAAGAATTCAAAATCACGCGGTCTTTGAATGTACCAGGTTCACCTTCGTCAGCATTGCAGACAATGTAACGTTGGTCGGCATTTTCTTCGTGGCAAAATTTCCATTTCCAAGCTGTCGTATAACCCGCGCCGCCACGTCCACGCAAACCTGATTTTTCCACTTCGTTTAATGTTTCCATCAAACCGCGTGCAAATGTCGCGTTAATCGCTTCGCCTTGCGTTGGTTTTTCGTTTAAAAGTAAATCCGATTTCAAGATGTTATCTTGAACATCAAACAAATCGCGTGACCATTTTTCTAACGGAAGCTGTTTATTCACATTTTCGACAATTTCATCAATGCGTGATTTCGTGAGTTTGGTAATCGCGTAACCGTTCACAAGTCCTGCAAGCGATTGGTCGCACATTCCCGAACACGAGGTATTGTCTAAACTCACAACGCCGTCAGCGCGAACTTCGCCGATTTTCACACCTAATTTTTCCGCGAAATAAGCGATAAGCTCTTCTTGTCCAACCATTAAATCGGTAATCGAACTGCTGATTAAAATGTCGTATTTTCCGCGTGGTTCAAAATGAAAAAAGCTGTAAAACGCAATAACGTTTTGAATTTGCGTGCGCGGAATATCCAAAATTTGAGCAAGTTGCTCAATCGCTTCTTTTGGAATATGCAAGTATTTCGCTTGCACAGCACGCAAAATTTTCAGTAAGCGCGTGGCTTGAAAATCATTTTCTTGCGCGAGTTGTCTTATAAATTGTTGCATAAAATTTCCTCTAAACTATTGACGTAAATCTTTTACCGCACGAACCACGTCATCTTTTCCTGAAATGAGTTCAATGTTAAAACCGAGTTTTTTCACCATTTCAAGCGTTGGTGTATTATCTTTTAGAACTTCTGCTTCAAAGAATAACATTCCTTTATTTTTCGCGGTTTCCATCAAGGTTCGCATGATTTTTGAACCAATCCCTAAACGTTGGCAATCATCCGCAACGACAATCGCAAATTCGACAGAATGCCCGTCAGGATTGACGCTATAACGTCCAACGCCTAATTCATCAGGTAAATCTGGGTCATCAGTGACGGCAACAAACGCCATTTCTTTGTCGTAATCGATTTGCGTAAAACGCACCAGCATTTCAGGCGTTAATTCTTGCAATGCTTGATGGTAACGGAAGTATTTTGTTTTTTCAGATAGTCGCGCTACAAAATCTTTTTCCATTTTCGCGTCTTCAGGGCGAATCGGACGAATCGTAACATTTGCGCCGCTTGCCGTTAAATAATGTTGTGATAATTCATGCGGATATGGATGAATCGCCATGTGCGCGTAACGGCTTAATTGATGTGAACTATGTGCTTTAATCCGTGCATCAACGGCAATCGCGCCTTTTGCATCGACAATTAACGGGTTAATATCGAGTTCTAAAATTTCGGGCAATTCGCTGACCATTTCTGAAATGTTAAGTAGCACATCGACTAATGCTTGTTGATTTGCGGCTGGCATATTTCGGAAGGCTTTGAGATATTTCGCGGCTTTGGTTTTGCCAATCATGCGCTCAACCATATAAGCATTGAGCGGTGGTAAGGCAACGGCGTTGTCTTTGAGAACTTCAACCATTGTGCCACCCAAACCAAAACTAATCGCTGGGCCAAAAACAGGATCGCGTACTACGCCAATCATCAATTCGCGTCCACTGTCAGATTTGAACATTCCTTCAACGGTCATACCGACTTCTTTGATTTCAGGATATTTGCTTTTAATGGCGTGTTCCATTTCGCTGAAATGACGCGAAATTTCTTCGACACTACCAATGTTTAAACGCACGCCACCGATGTCTGATTTGTGACTAAATTCAGGCATATTGATTTTTAATACGACTGGGAAACGCAAGGTTTCTGCTGCAATCATTGCATCTTTCGCACTGGTGACTTTGACGGTTTGATTCACGGGAATGTTGAATGCAGCAAGAATAGCTTTGGCTTCTTGAGCCGTTAAAACGTCACGGCCTTCGGCTAAAACTCGTTCAATAATTAAACGTGCGCCTTTCACGTCAGGTTCGGCACGTTCATCAGAAGGTGAGGGAATTTGTTTTAAAAGAATTTGGTTTTGCGCGTAATTCGCTAAAAATCCAAACGCATCAACGGCAACTTCGGGCGTGTTGAAATGGGCAACGTTACTATTTGCAAATAAAGCCCGACCTTCTTCAACTTTCGCGCCACCCGTCCATGCAGCTAAAACAGGTTTTTTGCTCGTTTTTGCGCCTTCAATAATGAATTCGGCAACTTCGGTCGGGTTCGTCATGGCTTGTGGCGTTAAAATAACTAACACGCCGTCAATGTTTTCGTCTTTTAAACACACATCGAGCGATTGTTTATAACGTTCAGAAGTCGCATCGCCCAAAATATCAACTGGGTTTGCGTGTGACCAATGTGTTGGTAAAACTTCATTTAATGCGTGCAAACTTGATTCGCTAAGTTCCGCCATTTTGATACCAACATCTTCCGCACGGTCGGTACTCATTACGCCAGGTCCACCAGCGTTAGTGATAATTGCCAAACGGTCTTGCGTGACTTCGTAATTATTCGCCAAAACCCGTGTCGCCGAGAATAATTCAGAAATGCTATAAACTCGCACTACGCCAGCCCGTTCAATTGCAGCATCAAACACGCTATCGCCACCAACCATCGCGCCTGTGTGTGACATTGCCGCTTTGATACCTGCTTCGTGACGACCTGATTTAATTAACACAACTGGTTTCAAACGCGCCGCCGCTTTCAAACCACTTAAAAAACGACGTGCATCGCGTATGCCTTCGACATACATCAAAATGCCTGTCGTTTTAGTATCGGTTGCCAAATAATCTAACACTTCACCGAAATCAATATCTGCTGCGCCGCCCATTGAAACAACCGTTGAAAAACCAATGTCTTCCGATTTTGCCCAATCTAAAATTGCAGTACAAACTGCGCCAGATTGTGAAAGTAACGCTAAATTTCCGTCTTGAATAACACCATCACCAAAAGTCGCGTTTAAAAATCCACTCGGATGCGCCACACCTAAACAGTTAGGACCAATTAAACGAATGCCATAACGGTGTGCGATGTCTAAAACTTCTTGTTGCAAACGATGACCTTCTTCACCCAATTCACCAAAACCAGCCGTGATAATAATTACCGAATTCACGCCTTTTTCGCCGCATTGACGCATCACAGCAGGCACAGTTGGCGCAGGCGTTGAAATGACTACCAAATCTAAATCTTCAGGAACAGAATTTAAATCGGGATAGGCTTTTAGACCCAAAATTTGTTCGCGTTTATTGTTGACAGGATACAAGCCGCCTTTAAATTCAGCTTCTTGCATATTAAGTAGCAATCGATAACCCACGCTTTCAGGGCGTTCTGATGCGCCAACTATAGCCACAGATTTTGGGGTAAAAAAACGGTTTAAATAATGTGGACCCATAACAAACTCCAGAAATGAAAAAAATAACGGTGAAAGTCTAGCACTTTTGTATTTCAATTGAATTAGCTGAAATAGCTAAATTTATTTTTTGTAAAAAGCCTGAATTTGTCGCTTTGTGGTTTTATATTGTCATTTCAACAAAAACTAATGAGGAACAAAAATGAAAGACGCATTTGATTTAGTCGATATTTATAACAAAAACGTTGTAATCAAAGTTATCAGTGTGAGTGAAAGTAGCAACGATGCTGTTCGCAATCTCGAAAAACAAATTGATGGCGTAAATTTTATTTATTTCGACGCTATCGAAAACACGGTAAATATCTGTGAGATTTTAAATGACACGGATATGGTGTTTTTAATCGGTGCAACAAATGACAGCCAAATCAGCGAAATAGTAGATTGTGCATCTGAGTTGAAGATTTTGACTATTGTTGTTGTGGCAAAATTGTTGTCATTGAACGCAAGCAAAAATATCACTCAACTACTGTGTCATATTGATGAAAGCAAAACGTTAAACGATGTGTTATTAGAATCCGTACAAGGGATTACTGATTGTGTATTTTGTCCAGGCATGATTAACGTCGATTTCTTTGATATTCAACTTGTTTTATCAGGTAAAAGTCGTGCAATTATCAGCGTAAATTCTGAATTTGGCGAAAATCGAGCGTTTAAAGCGACTAAACAAGCTATGAGTTCGCCACTATTTCATAATGTAGATTTGAAAACTGTATGCGGTGTTTTGGTGAACATTTCTGCATCCGATATGAGCATAATGGAATTTTCTGAGATAGGCGACATTGTTACCGAAAATCTATCAGAAGACTGCACTGTTAAAATCGGAATGTCGATTAAGTCTGATTTAGACGATACGATTAACGTTTCGGTTGTTGTGGCTATTTGATGTCATAAAAATTCGCAGGTGAAAAAAATACGTTGTTTTTCACCTGCATTACGATTTTTATAATTTCTCAACAACTGAGTTTAGTAATTGTTCCATTTTTTTCAAATTTTCAATCGTTGCAGGTAAATCAATTAAACCGTTAGGAGCTGGTACTCTGAAATCACCAGATAATTTTGCAACTCCCATGCTTTCTCCTAGAGAGCCAAATTTGTTTATTTTAATGTTTTGTTCTTTTGCGGTATCAAGCAATTTTGCTCGATAAAAATCTCTAATTTTTCGTCTCAATTGAATATCTGTTGTGCTTATTTTAAAAACTAATTTATTTTCTATCTCTTTGCGTGCTGGGTGTTCTAATTGCAAATAAATTTCGTACTTGCTACCACTATGCTCTTGATGTTTGAAATGCCACCAGAATCCTAAAAAACCTCCCGACTGATTATGAACATAATGCCAATCACTCCAGCTATTAACTTCTTTTTGGATGGCGAAGAAAAAACCTTTCCATGAATTCCAATACCATTCATTAAGTGGCAATGTTTTAAATCCGTTAATTTTTTTATCCAATGCTTTCAAATGAAAAAAGTAATCTAGCAAAATGTCATTTTTATTAACTTCTGTGATTATAGAGTAATAATTTTCAAGAATTGGCAACATTTGTTCTCGTGTAAAAATATCGTAACCAACTGCTTTAAGAGCTGCATAATTACCTTGTTCTTCCATTTTAAAATAGACAGGAATCACTTTGAAATTTGTTTTTTCATAGTGTTTTTTTGCCATTTCAACATATTTAAGATTGCCTGCATGTTCTTTTGTTGCTGTTTTGTCTTCGATTAGGAGAAAGTATTCACCATTAACTTCTGCTGAAATATCGGTATGCTTCCATTGTGTTGTTACATTCACAATTTCAACAACATAATCATCTTTGTTAAGTAATTTTCTGACAAAATCAACAGCGCAATCGTGAAGATTTTTATCAATTTCAGCGTATTCTTTATTTGCCCATGTCAAAAGCCAAGCAATAAAAGCATCTTGTGATAATTCAGATGTAGCAAAATTAAACAGATTCGGTTTATTCATTTTCTTTTCCTTACGTTTTATAAAATTTTGAGAAATTCGGCTATGTCAATAGAATACAGCAAAAACAAATCAGGAATCGGCTACTTCCTGCCACTAAAAATTGAAAAATACCAAGTCAAAAACTGGACGTTATATTTTCAAACTTACGAAGAATTTGGCTCAGACATTCAGCATTTTGATTGGTGGCAAAATCAGTTAGCGGAATTTTTAATTGAAACCTTGCGATTGAAAATTGATGCAAACACGTTTGCTGATTTCAAACTTCGTTACACGGGAATTCCTCGCTTTCGTGTTGAAAAAATCAAAGGCATTTATCACGTTTATCAAGGCGGCAATCTCACTGCGGATATGAAAAACGAAATTGCGCGTTATTTTGATGCCGACCAAATCAAATACGTTTTCGATAACCACGAAACCTATTCACATGATGACAAAGACGTGGTGCAATTTGTCTTGAATTTATCTGACGATTTTTATTAGCTTTCATTCTTTTTGTACCTTAACATTTTTAATTTTATGACAAACTTGACAAATAACACTCAATTTTTTGGCGCAGTAATGCTTGATATTGCGGGGACAACACTTGCTGATACAGAACGCGAAATCATCAATCATCCCAATACAGGCGCAGTGATTCTATTTTCTCGAAATTATGAAAGCCCAGAGCAAGTAACAGAGTTAATTCAAAGTATTCGAGCGGCGCGAAATGGCGAAATTTTAATTGCGGTTGACCAAGAAGGTGGACGAGTTCAGCGTTTTCAAAATGGTTTTACACGCTTGCCACCTGCCGCACTTTATGAAAATGAATCTGAAATTTCTGAAATTGCAGGCTGGTTAATGGCGGCAGAATTACTTGCGGTTGGTGTGGATTTTAGTTTCGCGCCTGTTTTGGATGTCGATTGCGGAGTGAGTACAATTATTGGTAATCGTGCCTTTTCGCAAAACGCTGAAAAAGTGACGCAATTGGCAAGTGAATTTCGTCGCGGTATGAATCGGGCAGGTATGGCGGCAACAGGTAAACATTTTCCTGGACATGGTGCAGTGGCATTAGATTCACATTTGACATTACCGATTGATGAACGAAATTTAACAGAAATCCGCCAGCACGATTTACAGCCATTTCGGCAACTTATTGCGGAAGGTTTAGAAGGAATTATGCCTGCTCATGTTTTATATTCACAGATTGATTCGCAACCTGCGGGCTTTTCAGATTTTTGGATTCAGCAAGTTTTACGTCAAGAATTAGGGTTTGATGGTGTGGTGTTTAGCGACGATTTGAGTATGGAAGGGGCAGCGAGTGTAGGAAGTTTTTCAGAGCGGGCGAAAGTGGCGTTGAATGCAGGGTGTGACATGGTTTTGGTGTGTAATAATCCAACGGCAGCAATAGAGGTTTTGGATTTTTTACCAATCGAAAACAATGCTGAACGTGAGCGACGTTTGCAAAAAATGCAGGGGCAATTTACGTTAAATCGTGAACAGTTACAGGCAAGTAAAATATGGCAACAAGCGAAATTTTTAGTTGAAGATTTTACGAAGCGTTACGTTTAAACAAACGTTTTCAAAAAAATAGATTGTATAAAATCAACTAAAACAATATACTATGCAACATCAATCGCGGGATGGAGCAGCTTGGTAGCTCGTCGGGCTCATAACCCGAAGGTCGTAGGTTCAAATCCTGCTCCCGCAACCAGATTTTATAAAGCCCCATTATGGGGTTTTTTATTTTCTAGGCTTTGAACAAGTTTCAGCTTTCAAGCCTTTTAGAAATAACTGTTAATGGAAGAGCCTTTGGCTCTTTTTTTTTGATTAAAAATCAAGCGAGGACACCATGAAGCAAGCCCCCGAGCATTTGCTTGCGTTAATTGAACCTGTAGTCGAAGGACTCGGCTATGAATGCGTTGGCGTTGAATATAACGCGCATCCACAACACGGTTTATTACGCATTTATATCGACACTGAAAACGGCGTTTTGGTTGAAGATTGCACAAAAGTGAGCCATCAAGTCAGCGGTGTTTTAGACGTTGAAGACCCGATTACGGATAATTATTCGCTTGAAGTGTCTTCGCCTGGTGAAGACAGACCATTTTTCAAACTTAGTCAATTTGAACGCTATGTTGGTAGCACCGTTGCTGTGCATTTATTTTCGCCTGTTGGCGGACGACGCAAAATCACAGGCAAAATCGTCCAAGTCGAAGGCGATGTTGTGACACTTGAAGAAAATGAAAATGTATTCCAAATTCCCTTTGCCGCGATGAGCAAAGCCCGTTTAGTTCCTGAATATCTACTTACAAAAAAAGGAGGACGTAGTGGCAAATAAAGAAATTTTATTAGTAGTTGATGTGTTTTCTAACGAAAGAGAAATCGACAAAGAAATTGTGTTTCAAGCCATCGAATCTGCGTTAGAAGCCGCAACCGTTAAACGTTATGGTACAAACATTAGAGTTAAAGTGGCTGTCGATCGCAGAACAGGTGATTACGTTACGCATCGTGGTTGGGAAGTAGTTGCACCAAATCCTGATTTACCGCGTGATGTTGAATTTCCCGTTAGTCAAATTTTGCTAGAAGTTGCCCAATTCGATAATCCAGATGCACAACTTGGCGAGATTATTTGGGAAGAAATTGAATCCGTTGAATTCGGACGTATTGCAGCGCAAACCGCAAAACAAGTCATTATTCAAAAAGTCCGTGACGCTGAACGAAATAAAATCGTTGAAGCCTACAAAGCACGAGTCGGTGAATTGATTACGGGGACAGTTAAACGGATTGAAAAAGGCAGTGTTTATATTGATTTAGGTGGACACGTCGAAGCCTACATTGCAAAAGAAGACATGATTCCCCGTGAATCAATGCGTTTGGGTGACAGAATTCGTGGTTATCTGAAAGAAGTTCGTTTAGAAAACAAAGGACCACAATTATTCGTAAGCCGTAATGCGCCTGAATTATTGACGGCATTATTCCGTTTGGAAGTGCCAGAAATTGCGGAAGGTTCGATTGAAATTATGGCAGCCGCGCGTGATCCAGGTTCACGAGCAAAATTAGCCGTAAAAAGTAACGACCCACGTTTAGATGCAGTAGGTTCATGTGTCGGAATGCGTGGCGCACGAGTGCAATCGGTCACAAATGAACTTGCTGGCGAACGAGTCGATATTATTATTTGGCATCCAAGTGACGCACAATTTGTCATTAACGCCATGTCACCAGCTGAAATTCAATCAATTATTGTTGATGAAGACAAACACAGCATGGATTTAGCAGTTGCGTCGGCAAGTTTGTCTCAAGCAATTGGTCGCGGTGGTCAAAATGTACGTTTAGCTAGTCAATTAACGGGTTGGGAATTAAATGTAATTGATGCTTCAAAAGCTGAAGAATCGAACGAAGCCGCCGCGAATAAAACCAAACAAATGTTTATCGATTTGTTAGATATTGACGAAGAAATTGCGGTTATTTTAGTTGAAGTCGGTTTTAACACGATTGAAGAAATTGCTTACGTTCCTGCAAATGAAATGCTTGAAATTGACGAATTTGACGAAGAAATTGTGGAAGAACTTCGTAATCGCGCTAAAGATGCGTTGTTAATTAGTGCAATTGCCGCCGAAGAAGTGATTGAAAATCCACCTGAAACCGTAACATTATCCACGGTTGAAGGTATGGACAGAGAATTGGAAGAAATACTGACCACGAAGGGTGTGATGACATTAGACGATTTAGCCGAGCTTTCAATTGAAGACTTGCAAAATCTCGCCAATGTAGATGAAGACCGCGCCGCGAAACTAATTATGAAAGCGCGTGAACCTTGGTTTGCTGATGCGACAAGCGCGTAATGAGGAGAGAAAATTATGAGTAAAAAAACAGTACGACAATTAGCCGAAATCGTCAAAATTCCATTAGAACGTTTATTGGTTCAGCTAAAAGAAGCTGGCGTGAATGCGTCAAAAGCAGAAGACGAAATCAGCGAAGAAGAAAAAACAAAATTATTGACCCATTTGCGTTCACGCCACGGCAATGCAGAAGCAGAAAATTCACCCAATCGCGTTGTATTAAAACGTCGAAAAGTGAGTGAATTAAAGCAATCAAGCGTCCCAGGTTCAGCAACGAAAACCATTAGTGTTGAAGTTCGTAAAGAAAAAACTTACATCAAACGTGAACAACCTGTTGTCGAAAAACCGATTGAAAAAATTGAAGTGAAAGCTGCTCCACCAGTCATTGAACCACCTGTTGTTGAAAAAATTGTTGAAGTTGTTACAGAAGTGAAAACTGAAAATACGCCTTCTGTTATTGAAACAAAACCTGTTCAACCAGAAAAAAATCACAAATCGAAAAAAGTGGTGATTGTGGACGATGATTTTGAAGAAGAGCCAGAAGTGGTTTTAGAAGCAAAATTTGCTGTTGCAATTAAAGATGATAAAAAAGCTAAAGTAGATAAGCACGTTAAAACTAAAGAGGTTGACGAAGCGCGTAAGCAACAGCTTGAAAAAGAACAACGTTTGGAAGATTCAATAAATCGCACGGCAGAACGTGTTCGCGCTAACGCGGCGGCAAAACAAAATCCACCCGTTCAACAACCGCAACGTCCACGAAATAACAATTCTGCCTCTACGGGAAATAACACTCCGCGTCCAAATAATTCGGCGACTCCAGCGAATAGCAATGCAGCACGTCCTGCCGCAAATGCGAATGCACCTGCAAGAGTCAACGCACCACCGCGCGGCGCAAATAATAACGCGCCACCGCGTGGTAATAATCAAGGTGTGCGTGGAAATAATAATGCAGGTGGCGGGGCGGGAAATTCAGCAAACAGCAATCGTGGTAACGACGGTAATCGTGACAACACCCGTAATAATGGAAAAAATAAGAAAAAAGGTGTTAAACAGCCAGTTCGTAATGTTATTCAAAACGACGGCAAACATCAGTTTGAAATGCCAGTCGCGCAAATGGTTTATGAAGTTACAATTCCTGAAATGATTTCAGTTTCGGATTTGGCGAACAAAATGAACGTTAAAGCCGCGATGGCAATTAAGCATTTGATGAAACTCGGCATCATGGCGACCATTAACCAAACCATTGACCAAGATACAGCAGCGATTCTGGTTGAGGAAATGGGTCACACGCCAATCATGCAAAGCGATGATGATTTTGAAAAAGAAATGCTCGCAGAAGTGACGGAAGACGAAACACATCCTGAATTACCGCGTGCGCCGATTGTCACAATTATGGGACACGTTGACCATGGTAAAACATCGTTGCTCGATTACATTCGTAAAACCCGTGTTGCTGCGGGTGAAGCGGGTGGAATTACACAGCATATCGGTGCCTATCAAGTTAAAACCGACCACGGTTCAGTAACATTCCTCGACACACCAGGTCACGCGGCATTTACCGCCATGCGTGCGCGTGGTGCCGATGTCACTGACGTGGTTATTATTGTTGTCGCGGCAGATGATGGCGTAATGCCACAAACTAAAGAAGCGATTGAACACGCAAGAGCGGCGAATGTGCCAATTATCGTCGCGATGAACAAAATGGATAAAGAAGGCGCAAATCCTGACAAAGTAATGCAAGAATTATCGGTTTTGAACGTTTTGGCAGAAGAATGGGGCGGTGATGTTCAGTTCTTGAAAATCTCAGCAAAAACAGGATTAGGCGTTGATGAGTTAATCGAAGCTTTGATTGTGCAAACTGAAATTTTAGAACTTCATGCGCCTGTTGCAGGTGCAGCATCTGGAATTGTTATTGAATCCCGTTTGGATAAAGGTCGCGGTGCGGTGGCAACCATTTTGGTTCAACGTGGCACGCTCGAAAATGGTCAAATGGTGTTATGTGGTCACGAATACGGTCGTGTTCGTGCGATGTTCAACGAAAACGGTAAAGCCATTAAATCAGCAGGACCTTGTGAACCTGTAGAAATTTTAGGTTTATCAGGTACACCGAATGCGGGTGATGAATTCTTAGTGGTTCAAAACGAACGTGTTGCCAAAGATTTGGCGAAACATCGTGAAGACCGCAAGCGTTTAAAACGTCATGCGGAACAAGCTACTTCATTGGAAGATGTTTTCAATCGTATGAAAGCAGGAGAACAAGCCTCGTTGAATTTAGTTTTAAAAACCGACGTTCAGGGCAGTTTGGAAGCGTTACGCGCCTCATTACTCGATTTATCAAACGACGAAGTAGAAGTAAAAGTCGTTTATGGCGGCGTGGGCGGTATCAACGAAGGCGACGTGAATTTAGCGATTGCGTCAGGCGCGATTTTGATGGGCTTCAACGTGCGTGCGGATGCAACATCGCGTCGCATGATTGAAGAGCGCGGCGTTGATTTGCATTATTACAGCATCATTTACGAAGCAATTGATGAAGTTAAAAAATCAATCAGCGGCATGCTCGCTCCTGAAATCAAAGAACAATTCATGGGACTTGCAGAAGTACGTGATGTGTTCAAATCACCAAAACTTGGTGCGATTGCAGGTTGTATGGTTCTTGATGGAACAGTTAAACGTAACTTGCCGATTCGTGTCTTACGTGACAATGTTGTGGTTTATGAAGGCGCGTTGGAATCGTTACGTCGTTTCAAAGATGACGTGAACGAAGTCAAAATGGGCATGGAATGCGGTATCGGTGTGAAAAATTACAACGATGTTCGCGCTGGCGACCAAATTGAAGTCTTTGAACGCATCGAAGTTAGAAGGGAATTGTAATCATGGGCAGAGAATTTGCTCGTCACGATAGAGTTTCGTCGCAAATGCAAAAAGAGTTGTCGTTGATTTTACAGCGTGAAATCAGCGACCCTCGAATTGGTTTTGTTACGATTAACGAAGTCATTGTGACCAAAGATTTAGCGGTGGCGAAAATTTACATTACCGTTTTGAACACTGATGACGCGGGTAAAAAAGCGAGTGCGAAAGCATTAAATGAAATTTCGCCACACATTCGCCACGCACTTGCTAAACGGATGCGTTTACGCCACATTTCAGAGTTGCGTTTTTATTACGATGATTCGTTTGATACAGGAATGCGCGTTGCAGAATTATTGAGTGAAGTTGCGGATGATTTGAAAGACGATTAAGCATTGGAGTTGAAGCAATGAAAACAAAACAAAGCGGTTTTACATTGATTGAATTGATGATTACAGTTGCTATTGTGGGAATTTTAACCAGTGTTGGTTATCCGAGTTATCAAAATCACATCAAGAAAGCAAAACGTTCTGAAGCACAAGCGGCGTTAGTTTCAATGGCAACAGCAATGGAACAGTGGCGCGTTGAAAATAACAATGATTATACGGGCGTGACCGCTGCGACGATTTTTGCCGCGCAAGTTCCAACTGATGGTAGCGGAACAAAAACATACGATTTAGAGATTCCAACTGCAACGTTGACAGCAACAAGCTATGTTTTAAAAGCTACACCTTCAGGAACACAGGTGGGTGATGAGTGTGGGGATTTAACCTTGGATTCTACAGGGGTGAAAGGAGCGGCATTAACGTCAGGTTGTTGGGAATAGTGAAACACATTTGTCATAGAAAATTCATTGACTTATGTTGTGTGCGTCTATAGAATCGCAATCAGCTCGAAATAGATTTACCGTTATGCCTTATCGTCACGAAGTTTTAAGTTGTACCGCTCGTCCTGTTTAATCCATGAAGTAATCTTTAATTTCACAGCTCCACCGCCCGAAAGGGTTTTCAAAATTTTTTAAAAAGGCTACAACAATGGCAACAGGTACAGTTAAGTGGTTCAACGCTGAAAAAGGTTTCGGTTTTATTCAACAAGAAAGTGGTCCAGATGTTTTCGTTCACTTCCGTAACATCGCTGGATCAGGCTTCAAATCATTAGATGAAGGACAAAAAGTTCAATTCACAGTGACTCAAGGTCAAAAAGGTCCACAAGCTGAAGAAGTCACCGTACTTTAAGGCTAACTAAAAAGCCG
>JBASLW010000125.1:0-13373 GCA_049656545.1 Methylococcaceae bacterium | reverse complement strand
GCGTTTGCAACGTGGTCACTATTTCGGAATTTTTTAGTAAATCGCTCATTTTCTTTTCTCATCATAAATAACCGTTAGTTTACGGTTTTGAAAATTTTACGTTTACACAGAATTATTTACAGTCTCTTGCCCGTCGTTACTTCATTAAGTGCGAAAAAAAATCCAAAGGTGAAATGTCGAACCCCAAACCGAAAGCAGCTTAATTGAAAATTACCGCAAGAATTTACCGCACTTTTACAACCATCAATCTTATGTGTGGCGCGTGATTCAACTGTTATTAGCAATCGAATTACCGCACTTTACCGAAAAGTTTTACAGCACTGGCAATCCTTGAATTTAGGTGTGGCGCGTCCTTCAAGGGGCATTGCAACCGTCAAGCAGTTTGAATTCAACACTTGCAACAGCTAAAACGTAGCGTTAATGGGTGTTTCACGGAAAACAGAAATCATTTTGCAACACTAAATGCAACATTTCTCAATCTGTTGCATTGCCACACTGCCACAGCAAAGAATCCAGTATTGATAGTAGTTTCACAGAAAATTGATAGCCCATTGTCAAAATAAACATCATTGTGAACAAACACCTATTACGCTTGATAACGCTATAATGCCTAATCGAATTTAACTTACGAAACACACTAATGGCATCATTTGAGCAAGCGTTTAAAAACATCGACGACATCCTTTGGAAAGAAGCAGGCTGTACAACCGAACTCGATTACACCGAGCAAACCTCGTGGCTGTTATTTCTAAAATATCTCGACGGGTTAGAGCAAGACAAAGTCGACGAAGCGGCATTAGAAGGCAAACCGTATAACTTTATTCTTGATGAACCTTACCGCTGGGAAAGTTGGGCAGCACCCAAAGACGAAAATGGGAACATTGACCACAACAAAGCCTTAGTCGGCGACGATTTACGCGATTTCGTTGACCGCAAACTGTTCCCGTATCTGCACGACTTCAAACAGAAAGCCGATAACGCCAACACCATCGAATACAAAATTGGGCAGATTTTCAGCGAAATCAAAAACAAGATTCACAGTGGCTACAATCTGCGCGGAATCATTGACCACATCGACGAGCTGCGTTTTCGTTCGCAAACTGAAAAGCACGAGCTGTCGCATTTGTATGAAGCGAAAATTAGAAACATGGGTAATGCTGGGCGTAATGGTGGCGAGTATTACACGCCACGCCCGTTAATTCGTGCCATTGTGCAAGTGGTCAAGCCCAAAATTGGCGACCGTGTTTATGATGGCGCGGTAGGTTCAGCAGGCTTTTTATGTGAAGCCTTCGACTATCTCAAAGCATCGCCAAATTTAACCACGTCCGATTTGAAAACCCTGCAAGAATCAACCTTCTACGGCAAAGAAAAGAAGTCGTTGGCGTATGTTATCGCCATTATGAATATGATTTTGCACGGGATTGAAACGCCGAATATCGTTCACACCAACACGTTGACGGAAAACCTCGCTGACGGGCAAGACAAAGACCGTTTTGATGTTGTGCTTGCCAATCCGCCGTTTGGTGGCAAAGAACGCAAAAAAGTTCAACAAAATTTCAGCATCAAAACAGGCGAAACTGCGTTTTTGTTTCTGCAACACTTTATCAAAATGCTCAAAGCTGGCGGACGCGCTGGCATTGTCATTAAAAACACTTTTCTTTCAAATACCGATAATGCCTCCGTCAGTTTGCGAAAATTACTGCTCGAAAGCTGTAATCTGCACACCGTTTTAGATTGTCCGTCTGGCACATTTCAAGGCGCAGGCGTGAAAACCGTTGTGCTGTTTTTTGAAAAAGGCGCACCAACGCAACACGTTTGGTTTTACTCGCTCGATGTTGGGCGCAACATGGGTAAAACGAATACGCTCAATGATACTGACCTTGTAGATTTTATCGAATTGCAAAAAACCTTTGCTGATTCGCCTAAAAGTTGGCGCGTTGATGTTGCCGATATTGATAAAACCACGTTCGATTTGTCGGTGAAAAATCCGAACGGTGGTGAAGAAATCATCCATCGCAGTCCATTTGAAATCATGGACGAAATCGCGGCGTTAGATGCTGAAAGCGCAGACGTTTTAACCAAAATTCGAGGATTGTTATGACCGACATTCGCTGGAAACAACGATTTAATAATTATCTCAAAGCCTTTCAAACGCTCATCGAAGCAGTTGAACTCGCTCAAACTCGTGAATTATCAAAATTAGAACAACAAGGCTTGATTCAAGGTTTTGAATTTACCCATGAATTAGCGTGGAATGTTTTAAAAGATTATTTGGAGCATAAAGGCTTTGTTGATTTGATTGGCTCACGCGATGCAACACGCACGGCATTTAAAAATGGCTTGATTGAAAACGGTGAGGTGTGGATGGAAATGATTAAAGCCAGAAATCAAACTTCGCACACTTACAATCCCGAACTCGCTGACGATGTGGCAAATGATGTTTTAAATGTGTTTTATCCAGAGTTTGAAAAGTTGGCGCACAAATTCACCGAACTTAGCGAACAGGATGACGCATGAAGCACGGATTAAGTGAAAAAACCGTCAATAAAATTTTCAGCGTTTTTGAACGTTTCCCCGAAATTGAAAAAACCGTGTTGTACGGCTCGCGGGCAAAAGGAAATTTCAAAACGGGTTCAGATATTGATTTAACGCTTTACGGTGAAAAATTATCGTCGCGTTTGCTCGGAGATATTGCGGAGGCGTTGGATGATTTGCTGTTGCCTTACACAATCGACCTTTCGATTTTTGATGACTTAAATCATGCAAAATTGCGTGAACATATTGAGCGCGTGGGTGTGGTGTTTTATGAAAAGAAAAATCAAAACATGAAAGCAGGCTGGGACATTAAAACGCTTGGTGATGTTTTTACAACGGTAACAGGTAACACGCCACCAAAAAACAACGCTGATTTTTACGGTGATTTTATTCCGTTAGTTAAACCACCAGAATTATGCAATTCACTGTTAGATTCCGCTGAAGATGGATTGTCTGAAGCTGGTGCAAAAGTCGCTCGTGTTATTCCAGAAAATTCTATTTTGGTTTCTTGCATTGGTAATTTAGGCAAAGTTGCTTTAAATACTGTTCCTGTCGCATTTAATCAGCAAATTAACGCAATTTTACCAGACGAAAACAAAGCAATTCCTGAGTTTATGTTTTACCAAACTCTTTCATGTAGATTTAACGAACAACTGGAAGAATTAGCATCTGGTACAACAGTTCCAATCGTAAATAAATCAAAATTTAACAGTATTAGAATTGTTTTAGCTCCACTCCTCGAACAAAAACGCCTCGTCACCCTTCTCGACGAAGCCTTTGAAAGCATCGCCACCGCAAAAGCCAACGCCGAGCAAAATCTAAAAAATGCACGCGCTTTGTTTGAAAGTCATTTGAATGAGGTTTTTGCAGAATGCGCTAAAAAATATGGACATAAAACAGTCGGTGAAATTTCAAAACATTCGCTGGGTAAGATGTTGGATAAAGCGAAAAACAAAGGCGAATTCAAACCATATTTAAGAAATATCAATGTACGTTGGTTTAATTTCGATTTATCAGACACTCTTGAAATGAAGTTTTTACCAGAAGAAACTGAAAAATATACCGCTGTAAAAGGTGACGTTTTAATTTGTGAAGGTGGTTATCCTGGACGGGCGGCAATTTGGCAAAGTGACGAGCCTATTTTTTTTCAAAAAGCATTGCACCGCGTTAGGTTTCACGAAATAGAACACAATAAATGGTTTGTGTATTTTCTATTTTCTCAAGATTCAAGCGGCTGTTTGCGTCAGCATTTCACTGGTGCGGGAATTCAACATTTCACAGGAAGTGCGTTAAAGCAATTTAAAATTCCAATTCCTCCGATTGCAGAAACGAAATTCTACGTCGCTAAATTTGATACTTTAGCCGAAGAAACCCAACGCCTCGAAACCCTCTATTCGCGCAAGATTGCCGCCCTCGATGAACTGAAAAAAGCGTTGTTGCATCGGGCGTTTAGTGGGGAGTTGTGATGATTACACTCGAAAATGGTTAATTGCGCCATCTGAAAACGAAAATTTAGAATTCAAAGAAGCGAAAAACACGTTTGAAGAAGAAAAAGTGATGGGGTCATTGCTCTATAGTTTTAGGGACTAAAAACTCAACCTATTGAAAAATAAGAAATTTAAAATATATCAAATTTTGAAAGTAGGGTGCGGAATGTCGGGTTAAGGCGATTCTTTTTCGAGATATTGCCGCTCATTCGAGCGCAACTGCTCAGTCATGGACGCTCAACAGGCGTGCAAGCAAAACATTATGACCGCTACGCTTATTTGCCTGAAAAACGTGAAGCACTTGAAAAATGGCAGGCTTTCTTGCAAATACGCTAATAGTGGTTGTTGGTTATTTCTCTTTTAAAATCTTAATCAGTGGCTTATTTGCCACATTTATCACGCAACTAAAACCTGCTAATGAAACTAAAAATGCGCTGCCAAACGGTATTAAAATGCACAATGCTAAATTTGGCGCGTAAGTTAAATTTAATGCAAAGTGATAAAGCGCGAAAAGAAACACTTGAGAAATAAGCGTCGCGAGTAAGCCCGCTAAAAAGCCAAGTAATGCAAATTCGAGTAAATGGGTTCTTCGCAATAAAGCGCGATTTGCTCCTAAAACTCGCATCAACGCGCTTTCATAAATACGCTCATCTAAACTGGCATGTATCACTGCAAATAACACCGTCAAACCTGAAAATAGCGCAAAATACAAAATGTAGTTAATCGCGGAAGTGAGTTGTGTAAAAATCGTTTTTAACTGCGTTAAAACAAAATCGACTTCTAAAACAGTCACATTCGGATAAGTTTTAACTAACTGATTTAAGATATTTTTCTGTTCTTTTGGCAGAAAAAAACTGGTTAAAAACGTTTGCGGATAATTATCCAAAGTCGTTGGCGAAAAAATCATGTAAAAATTCGGCTTCATCGTATCCCAACGCAAACGGCGAATACTCGTTACGTCTGCGATAACTTGTTGATTGCTTATCATAAAAGTCAATTTATCACCCAGTTTTACCCCCAAACTTTTCGCTAATTTTTCTTCAATCGAAACTTGATTTTTAACAGGCGTTTCACTCCACCATTCACCCGCGATAATCTGGTTATCTTCAAGTAATGTTTTCGACCACGTTAAACTTAAATCACGTCGAATCGCTCTATCGCCTTGCGTTTCTTTGCTGACAATTTTTTGCACAGCAACATCGTTAATGGCAATTAAACGTCCACTGATGACAGGATAAATGCCGCTACTGTGGATATTTTGTTGTTTGAACTCACTAGAAATTTTCTCGAATTGTTCGGGGAAAATGTTAATCGCAAAGTGGTTTGGTGCATTCGCGGGAAGTTGTAATTGCCAATCTTTGAGCAAATCCGTTCGCACGCTGTAACTTAAAATCATCGCAACTAACGTGACGCTGAACGCGAGAATTTGCACGGTGCTTATTTTGGGATTTCGCAATAATGCTTCTACTCCAAAACGCCAATTAAGCGAAATTTTTGGCAACAAGCGTTTTGTATAACGCAGAAAATGCGTGAGCAACAAACTAAAAATTAACAGCGTGACTAAACCGCCACCGATAATAATTGCCGTCATTTTTAGATTGTCTGTGTAAGACCAAACAAAAAAACTCGTTAAACTTAGCGCAATCCCATAAACCAGCCATGCGCTAGGCGTTGCAGTTTCTAATTGATGTTGAAAAACGCGCAAAATACTCACCTTTCGCATTTGCAACAGCGGCGGCAGTGCAAAACCAAACAAAATAGTCAGCCCCATCAAAAAACCGAGCAGTAACGAAAAAATACTTGGTGTAGCAATCGTTACAGGCAAAAAACTTTTCAGCAAATAAAACAAACCTTGTTGAGCTATTACGCCAATGCCACAACCTAATGCGCTGGTGAAAAGTCCTAAAATCAAAAACTGCAACACAAACAACGTCATCACTTGATTTTGTCTGTATCCCAAGCAACGTAAAACGGCAACGGTATTAAAATGACGTTCTGTATAACGACGAGTGGCAATCGCAATCGCTACGCCTGAAATTAACACCACTAAAATACTCAGTAAGCACAAATAACTTTCAGCGCGGCGCAGAGCTTCGCCAATTTCAGGGCGATTTTGATGAATATCGATAAGGCGTTGCGAGGCATTTAATTGTGGCGTGACAAAATCGTGAAAGGTTTTTAATGCTTTTTCGTCACCGCTAAATTGAAAGGAATAATGCAAACGACTTCCCGCTTGAATAACGTTTGCTTGCGCTAAATCGCGCTCATTCATCATTACTCGCGCCGACATGCTGTAAAAATCGCCTTGTCTATCAGGTTCGTAGGTGAGAATTTTGCTGATTTTTAAGGCTTTTTCACCGATATTTAATTCGTCACCTAAATTCAGTTTTAACGCGGGCAAAATGCGTTTTTCAACCCACACTTCGCCTTCTGCTGGTGCTTGCGAAATGGTGATTTCATTTTCACTGCCGTCGCTAATTTTGAGCTGTCCGCGCAATGGATAAAGCGAACTCACCGCTTTTACGCTACCAAGTAACAACTCATCGTTTTCCATTAACGCGCTAGGAAATTCAATGGTTTTGGCTTGTTTTAACTGCAATTTTTCCGCTTCCTCAAGCCAAGATTGTGAAATATCGTCAGAACTGGAAATCACTAAATCTGCGGCTAAAAACTCAGCCGCTTGAGCATTCATCGTGCGTTGCATTCTGTCAGAAAATAAATTCACAGCGGTTGAGCATGAAACAGCAATGATTAACGCGAAACACAAAATCGATAATTCGCCATAGCGCGTATCGCGCAGCAATAATCGCCACGCTAGTAAAGCAGTCGCTTTCATAGAATCATCCCCGCTTCTAAAGTAATTTTACGATTACAACGATTCGCCAATTCTTTATCGTGCGTGACTAAAACTAAGGTCGTTTTTTGTTCGTGATTCAGTTCAAACAATAATTCGATAATGTGATTGCCCGTTTTGCTGTCTAAATTTCCTGTCGGTTCATCAGCAAATAAAATCGCAGGCTGCGTGACAAATGCGCGAGCTAATGCGACTCTCTGTTGTTCGCCGCCTGATAATTTAATCGGTGTATGACTTACACGATGCGCTAAACCGACACGTTCTAATAAGGCACTCGCTTTGGTTTTTGCTTGTTTATCTCCAGCTAATTCGAGTGGTAGCATCACATTTTCCAGTGCGGTTAAACTGGCAATCAATTGAAAAGATTGGAAAACAAAACCGACGAGTTGATTCCGTATTTTTGCTCGCCCGTCTTCGTCCATTGCTGTTAAATTTTGTCCGTTTAAAAATACGCTGCCTTCGCTAGGCGCGTCTAATCCTGCAAGCAAACCCAAAAGCGTTGATTTGCCTGAACCCGACGTGCCGACAATCGCTAAACTTTCGCCTTGTTCAATTTTTAAGGAAACATTTTTCAAAATTTGTAATTCCCCTTCAGGGCTAAAAACAGTTTTGCCTAAATTAACGGTTTCAATCATAGTATTTGTGGGTTCAATTTAAATTTGAGGAGAAGGAAATATGGGTAAAGTTTTTGCGGCAAGTTTGCTATTTTTGATGTCAATGACCGTAATGGCGCAAAATCGGATTTTAATTGTCGGTGACAGTATTAGCGCGGGTTTTGGTTTAGATAGCGGACAAGAATGGGCTGCATTATTGCAGAAAAAATTACAGGCAGAGCAATTAAATTATCAAGTTGTGAACGCAAGCATTAGTGGTGATACTACAGCAGGTGGACTTGCGCGAATTGAAAAATTATTAACCGAAAATACCCCGCAATGGGTGTTGATTGAATTGGGCGCAAATGATGGATTACGCGGTTTATCGCCAAAAGAAATGAAAAAAAATTTAGCGCAAAGCATTTTGCTTTCTCAAAAATCGGGCGCGAAGGTTTTGTTGTTAGAAGTTAAAATTCCACCTAATTATGGCAAACGTTATCTCGATGAGTTTTATGCTGTATATCCACAATTATCGACAGAATTAAAAGTACCTTTGGTGTCGTCGATTATGGAAGATGTCGCGCTGAACAAAGAATTGATGCAACAAGATTTACTTCATCCGAATGCAGCGGCGCAGCCGTTTTTATTAAATAGAATTTTGCAAGCGTTAAAACCGCTGCTTGCCAATTAAAGAATGATTAGCAAAATTCAATTAAACGACCTCATCATTGAAGTCACTCGCAAAAAAATGAAAAACATTCATTTGCGAATTTATCCCGATGGAAAAATAAAACTCTCCGCACCACAACATCTAAATCAACAAACTATCCACACCTTTTTAATTTCAAAGTTAAATTGGATTCAAGAAAAACAAGCTAAATTTCAGCATCAACAACGCGCCACGCCGCCAGATCAAAATCATGTTTGGGGAAATCGTTATTTACTCAAAGTGATTGAACAAGATACGCGCCCAAGCATTATGCTTGAGGATAACAAAATGCGGCTCCACGTTCGCGCCGATACATCGCAAGCATTCAGACAAGCTGTCATTGATGAATGGTTACGCGACGAATTAAAACGCGCCATTCCACCCTTGCTTGAAAAATGGCAGCCGATTATGGGCGTAACAGTGAATAAATTTTTTGTGCAAAAAATGAAAACCCGTTGGGGGAGCTGTAATTACACGCAAGGCAATGTGCGCTTTAATTCTGAACTCGCAAAAAAAACGCCTCAGTGTTTGGAATATGTGGTTGTGCATGAATTAGTGCATTTACTCGAACCTAGTCACAACGGACGTTTTCATAGTCTGATGAGCCAATTTTTACCAAATTGGAAATTGATTAAGGCGGAGTTGAATCGGTTGGAACATTTTGAATAAACGCGGGCAATTCTGATGAAAACAGCTAATAAAGTGATTGCAATGGGAGAAAATCCACTTGATGAATTGATAAAACTGCTTTTACAACAAAGTTCTGAATTGAAAATTGATAATCTCTAAATCAAGAAAAAACAGCCACCACTTCTTACCTAACGGCTATAATTTCGCCATTGCTCAGACCTCTTTAGACAATTGCGACTAATGGCAAACAAAACAGACCTATCCGAAAGCAGTATCTACACGCATTATGTTTTACCTGCACTTATCAAAGCAGGTTGGGATTTACAAAAGCAAATTCGTGAAAATGTGTATTTTACGGATGGGCGAATTTACGTTAATGGTAATAAAACAAAACGCGGCGTGAGAAAATTTGCAGACGTAATTTTGTATTACAAGCCCAACATTCCTGTTGCAATTATCGAGGTAAAGAAAAACACCTTAACCTTAGGTGCTGGGATGCAGCAGGGTTTAAATTATGGGGCGATTTTAGATATTCCCGTTGTATTTAGTACCAATGGCGACGGCTTTATTGAACATGACCGTTCAGGCTATTCCAACCAAATTGAACGCGAATTAAGCCTTGAAAATTTCCCGTCACCGCAAGAAATCTGGCTTAAATACCAGCATTACAAAAACATCAAAACGCCTGAAGCAGCCAAAATCGCCGAGTTCAATTATTTCTACGATGTTTCAGGACGCACAGCACGTTACTATCAACAAATCGCTATCAATCGTAGCGTTGAAGCAATAGCAAATGGACAAAATCGCTTGTTACTTGTTATGGCAACAGGTACGGGAAAAACTTACACTGCTTTTCAAATCATGTATCGCTTATGGAAAAGCGGAACGAAAAAACGCATCCTATTTTTAGCCGATAGAAATGCTTTAGTTGACCAAGCTAAACGCGGCGATTTTAAACATTTCAAAGATAAAATGACAGTGATTCGTCACAAAGAAATTGATAAAGCCTTTGAAATTTATCTCGCGCTATATCAAGGACTAACCAATTACGATGAAGATAAAGATGCTTACCGCGAATTTAGTCGCACGTTTTTTGACTTGATTGTGATTGATGAATGTCATCGTGGTAGTGCGTCTGAAAATAGCGCGTGGCGTGACATTTTGGATTATTTCACCACCGCAACTCAATTAGGTTTGACGGCAACCCCAAAAGAAACCAACGACGTTTCAAACATTGATTATTTTGGCAAACCGATTTACACCTATTCTCTCAAACAAGGTATCGAGGATGGTTTTCTTGCGCCTTATAAAGTGATTCGTTTAGGTTTGAATATCGACGTTGAAGGTTGGCGACCCGAAAATAATAAAACGGATAAAGATGGCATCTTAGTTGACGACCGCATTTACAACAGCAAAGATTACGACCGCACGTTGGTTATTGATGAACGTACAAAATTGGTAGCTAAACAAATCATGGCGTTTTTGCGTAAAACAAATGTGTATGACAAAACCATTATTTTCTGCATCGACATTGAACACGCAACGCGAATGCGCCAAGCGATTGTAAATGAAGCCCAAGATTTGGTACTTGAAAATCATAAATATGTGATGAAAATTACAGGCGACGACATTGAAGGAAAACGTGAGCTGGATAATTTCATCAATCCTGAAGAACGCTATCCTGTGATTGCAACTACTTCAAAACTCATGACGACAGGTGTTGACGCTCAAACCTGTAAATTGATTGTACTTGATGCCAATATCGGTTCAATGACGGAATTTAAACAGATTGTTGGACGAGGAACACGAGTAAATGAAACCTTTGGCAAACAATTTTTTACCATTATGGATTTCAGAAACGTAACGGATTTGTTTGCTGATAAAGATTTCGATGGCGAACCTGTCATGATAAAAGTTGTTGTAAATGTCGATGAAGAAACTGAATTAGCTGATGACATTATTTTAGGTTCAACTGATGAAGTAACAACAGAGGATGAAACAACCATAACGCCTACATCTGAATTACCGACAACCGAAACACCTGTCATTATTGGCGGTGGTGAAATTACCGAAGAACCACGCTCTAAAATTTATGTCGCAGGTGTTGACGTGTCTGTATTGAATGAACGTGTTCAGTATTTAGATGGAAATGGGAAATTGATGACGGAGAGTTTGATTGACTACACACGCCGTAGTTTGCTTAAAGAATTCACCAGCCTTGATAATTTTTTGAATCGTTGGAATGCTAGTGAGAAAAAAGCCGCGTTGATTGAAGAATTAGAACAGCAAGGCATTATTTTAGAAAACCTGCGCGAAGACGTAAAAAAAGACCTCGATGTTTTTGATTTGATTTGTCACGTTGCATGGGATAAGCCAGCATTAACGCGCCGTGAACGTGCAAATGGTGTTACAAAGCGTGATTACTTTAATCAGTACAGTGAACCAGCACAAAAGGTTTTACGCGCCTTGCTGGATAAATATGCCGATGTTGGAATTGAGCATATTGAAAACTTAGGTGTTTTAAGCGTTGACCCGTTTAATGACATTGGTACACCGATTGAAATTGTTAAATTATTCGGCGGTAAAGATAAGTATTTGGCGGCAGTCAATCAATTAGAAACAGAAATTTATAGCATGGCGGCATAATGAAAAATATCGGTAACATCATCAAAACCTTACAAAACATCATGCGTAAAGACGCAGGTGTATCAGGTGACGCGCAACGCATTGAACAATTAGGTTGGATGATTTCGCTCAAAATTCTTGATGATAAAGACCAAGAACTTGAACTCACCAGCGACAATTACAAATCCCCAATTCCTGAGCCTTTGCAGTGGCGCGTGTGGGCGGCAGATTCGGAAGGTTTAACAGGTGATGGTTTGCGAGATTTTATCGACAAAGAGCTATTTCCAACGTTGAAAAATATGGATGTTAGTGACGGGAATAAACGCTCCATTATCGTTAAAGAAATCTTTGAAGGCACAAACAATTACATGAAAAACGGCACGACGATTCGTCAAGTGCTAAATAAACTCAACGAAATTGATTTTAACAATTCCCAAGACAGACACCTTTTCGGCGATATTTACGAAAGCATTTTGCGTGACCTGCAAAGCGCAGGCAATTATGGCGAGTTTTATACGCCGCGTGCCATTACTGAAATCATGACTGAAATTCTAAACCCACGTTTAGGCGATGTGGTATTAGACCCAGCGTGCGGCACGGGTGGTTTTTTAACGTGTGCGATTGAGCATATCCGCAAAGAAGTGAAAACCGCTGACGATTTTCAACTACTGTCCAAAAACATACGCGGCTCTGAATTAAAACCGTTGCCGTTTATGCTCGCAGTAACTAATTTAATTCTGCATGATGTTGAAGTACCCGCGATTGAATACAACGACAGCTTAAACCGTGAATACACGTCAATTACGGAAGCTGACCGTGTGAATGTGATTTTAGCCAATCCGCCGTTTGGTGCATCGGTATCGGATGGCGTTGAAGGAAATTATCCTCAAGCCTATCGCACCACAGAAAGCGCGGATTTGTTTTTGTTGTTAATGATTCGGTTGCTAAAACGTGACGGACGCGCCGCGATTGTATTACCTGATGGTTCATTAACAGGTGATGGCGTAAAAGCGCGAATCCGTAAGCATTGGCTGGAAGAATGTAATTTGCACACTATTGTTCGTTTGCCAAATTCCGTTTTTCAACCTTATGCCAGCGTAGCAACCAATCTGTTATTTTTCACCAAAGGTACGCCAACTAAAGAAATTTGGTATTGGCAACACCAACTGCCCGAAGGTGTTAAAGCCTATAACAAAACAAAACCGATTCAAAAGTCCGAATTTGAAAATCTCAAATCATGGTGGAATAACCGCGTTGAAAATGAACAAGCGTGGAAAGTATCTATTGATGAATTAGAAGCGACCAATTACAACTTAGATGTGAAAAACCCGCATACGCCCGAAGCTGAAGCAAGTTATTCCAGTGCTGAATTATTAACGCTGTTGCATGATTCTTTTCAAAACAGCGATGCGTTGTTGAACCAGTTAAAACAAGAATTGGGGCAGAATTAGTTTGAAGGCGTATATTTTTGTGCATACAATAAAGCCATGAAAATTACCTTTGACCCTGCAAAAAATGCCGCAAATCTTGTTAAACACGGAATGGAGCTTGCCGATGCTATTCACATCGACTGGGAAACATTATTGGCAATTCCTGACACACGACAAGATTACGGCGAAGTTCGCATGATTGGTTACGCTTTCATTGCAACGCGACTTCATAACGTTGTTTTTACCGATAGAAAAAACGAACGTCGAATTATCAGCTTACGCAAAGCCAACAAAAAAGAGGTGCAAAATTATGTTGCTAACTACTAAATCAGGTCGTGTTATCGAAATGCCTAGCGATGAAGAAGACGAAATCATCAACGCGGGTATTGCTTCCGATGCAGATACTTACGAATTATCTGCCGCTGAATTTTTACAATTAAAACGAGTTGGCAGACCACCTGCTGAAATGACGAAAGCTCGCATTACGATTCGCGTTGATAAAGATACGCT
>JBASLW010000124.1:0-12076 GCA_049656545.1 Methylococcaceae bacterium | reverse complement strand
GACCAATACGGCGCAATTTTAGTCAGACAAGGCGCAGAACTCACGCAACACACACTCGATAACATTCGCTCAAATTATCCTGGACAAAAAATTATTTACGTTCCAGAAGAATCTCAATCTTAAAAATTTAGGAAAAAAATCATGTCAGAATTTACAAATGTTTCCGTCGTCAAAAAAGCCAACGTTTATTTTGATGGTAACGTTATTAGCCGCACCGTAAAATTTGCCGACGGTTCAACAAAAACGCTTGGCTTCATGCAGGTTGGTGAATACGTTTTTAACGTTGGCGTACCTGAAATTATGGAAATTCAAAGCGGCGAATTAGACGTTTTACTACCCAATGAAGATTGGAAACCCGTAAAAGGTGGTGAAGCATTCAATGTGCCTGAAAATTCACAATTCAAAATGCGTGTCCACACACCAACCGATTACATTTGCTCATTCGTTTAATTTTCAATTCCATCACTCAATTCGATTCTAGGAAAAAACTTTGATTTCTACCGCAAACATCACCATGCAATTTGGCGCAAAGCCATTATTTGAAAACATTTCTGTAAAATTTGGCGACGGTAATCGCTACGGTTTAATTGGCGCAAACGGCTGTGGAAAATCCACCTTTATGAAAATTCTCAGTGGCGATTTAGATCCGACAGCGGGAAATGTCAGCCTTTCACCCAATGAACGGCTAGGAAATTTACGCCAAGATCAATTCGCATTTGAAGATTATCGTGTCATCGACGTAGTTTTGATGGGGCATAAAGAAATGTGGGCGGCAATGTCAGAGCGTGATGCGATTTACGCCAATATGGAAGCCACCGAAGATGATTATATGCACGCGGCTGAACTCGAAACCGTGTTTGCTGAATTTAACGGTTACACCGCTGAATCACGCGCAGGAGAATTATTGCTAGGTTTGGATATTCCCGTTGAACAACATTTTGGTTTAATGAGTGCCGTTGCACCAGGTTGGAAATTGCGTGTTTTGCTTGCTCAAGCGTTGTTTGCAAATCCTGACATTATGTTGCTTGACGAACCGACGAACAACTTGGACATCAACACCATTCGCTGGTTAGAAGATGTTTTGAACGAACGCAACTGCACAATGGTGATTATTTCGCACGATCGTCACTTTTTAAACAGCGTTTGCACACACATTGCGGATATGGATTTTGGTGAATTGCGCGTTTATCCAGGCAATTACGATGATTACATGATTGCGTCAACGCAAGTGCGTGAGCAATTGCTCGCCAGCAATGCGAAAAAGAAAACCCAAATTGCCGAATTACAAACTTTCGTGAGTCGTTTTTCTGCGAATGCGTCAAAAGCCAAACAAGCCACTTCTCGCGCTAAACAACTCGAAAAAATCAAACTTGATGAAGTGAAACCTTCAAGCCGCGTTAATCCGTTTATTCGTTTTGACCAAACCAAAAAATTGCATCGTTTGGCTTTAGAAGTTGAAAATTTGAGCAAAGGTTACGGCGCAGAACCATTGTTTAAAAATCTGAATTTGATGATTGCAGCTGGTGATAGAGTGGCGGTGATTGGCGCGAACGGGATTGGTAAATCAACATTGCTCAAAACATTGGTCGATGAATTAACACCTGATTCGGGCGAAGTGAAATGGTCGGAAAATTCCGAAATTGGTTATTTCGCTCAAGACCATGCTGATGATTTTGCCGAAGACGCGACGTTATTTGATTGGATGAGCCAATGGAAAAAGGAAAGCGACGATGAGCAAACCATTCGCGCCACGCTTGGACGCTTATTATTTTCACAAGATGAAATAAAAAAATCGGTGAAAGTGGTTTCAGGTGGCGAACAAGGGCGTTTATTGTTCGGAAAATTGATGCTGCAAAAAGCGAATATCATGGTGATGGACGAACCAACGAACCATTTAGATATGGAATCAATTGAATCGCTCAATACCGCGCTTGAACAATACCCAGGTACGTTAATTTTCGTCAGTCACGACCGTGAATTCGTGTCGTCTTTGGCAACGCGCGTGATTGAAATTAAAGCCGATAGAATTATTGATTTTAACGGCACTTACGAAGAGTATTTGGAAAGCCAAGCGTAATAAATTGTGAAGCATTTAGTTTTACTTCACGGCTGGGCAATGCACAGCGGAATGTGGGGCAATTTTGCTCAACAGCTTTCGCAACATTATCGTGTGACGTTAATTGATTTACCGTCATACGATAATTTGGATTCAATTGTCGAGGCGGTCATCACAGAATTAGACGATGAGCCATTTTATCTTTTAGGCTGGTCATTCGGTGGAACTGTTGCGTTACAAATTACCGCTAACTTTCCAAATCGTGTAAAAGGTTTGATTTTAATGGCGGCAAATCCCTGTTTTGTCGCTAAAAAAAATTGGGCGGGAATGCCAATTGAAACGTTCAACACTTTTTCTGAAAATTTTCATGTTAATCCAACAGCAACTTTGCAAAAATTTCTGAGTTTGCAATTGCAAGGTTCACCAACATTTTTAAAAGAAACAAAGCGTCGTTTTTCATCAAAAGAACCCACTGATAATTTAGAAATAAGTTTGAATTTGCTAAAAATTAGTGATTTGCGTGATATTTTAAAAAGCCTAACCTGTTCAATAACAGCAATTTTAAGCGATAACGATGCACTTATTCCCATTGAAATTGGTAAGGAAATGCAAAAATTACAACCAGATTTGCAACTTACCATTTTGAAAAACGCTACTCATATTCCTTTCATTACACAGCCAGAAAACTGTTTAAACGCAATTTGTAATGCCATTAGATAAAATAAAAATTAAACAATCTTTCGGCAATGCTTCAAACACTTACGATAACGTGGCGGAATTGCAACGCAACATTGGACGCGATTTGTTGAAAGCATTTTTGCTGCAAAATTTAACAGGAAATGTAGTTGATTTAGGTTGTGGCACAGGGTTTTTAACACAAGCGTTATTTTCACATTGTGAAAATTTGATTGCATTGGATTTGGCATTACCTATGCTAAAAATCACCCATGAAAAATTAAACAAAAAGATTACTTACGTTTGCGCTGATGCCGAAAATTTACCGTTTTTAGATAAAAGTATCGATGCGATTTTTTCAAATGTTGCGTTGCAATGGTGTCAGCCAATTGATAAAGCATTAAACGAAATTCATCGCGTTTTAAAAAAAGATGGCAGGTTAATTTTTAGCACTTTTGGAACAGAAACATTAAGTGAATTAAAAACAGCTTGGAAAAATGTTGATGATTTTGCTCACGTTAATGATTTTTATAACGAATCTGAATTAAAAATCGCGTTAGAAAAAGCAGGTTTTACAGAAATTAAAATCCAAAAACAGCTTTATATTTCGCGTTACGATTCAGTTTTAGATTTGATGCGCGAATTGAAGTTTATTGGCGCACATAATGTAAATTCGCAACGCCGTAAAAATTTCACGTCCAAAAAAGCATTGCAAACGATGATAGAAAATTATCCATGCAACGAATTCGGGAAAATTTCCTCAACGTTTGACGTGATTTGTATCGTGGCGCGACGCTGAAATTCGCATATAATTGGCGCGTAATTTTCACCCACTCACTTTTAGGAAAATTTGTAATGAAAAAAATCACCCTTTTGTTATCACTTGGCGCGTTTATGTTCACGTCAGTAGCGAGCGCACACGGTCCAGTTCGTCAAAAACTCGAAAAAGACATCACCATCAATGCACCAGCGGCAAAAGTTTGGAATATCATCAAAGAATACAATGATTTGTCATGGTTGCCTGTTGTTAAAGGTGTAACCGCAACAGGCGGTAATGAAAAAGGCGCATCGCGTGTTTTGACATTGAAAAATGGTGGCACAATCACCGAAGAATTGAAAAAATACGATGCGGATAAAATGTCTTACGATTATAAAATCACCGACATCAGCACCACACACACCATCGTACATTCTGGTGTAGAAGAAAAAGTGCCTGTATTCCCAGTCGATAACTACGCGGCAAGTATCAAAGTAGAAGACAAAGGTGGTTCGGCAGTTGTTTCTTGGAAAACAGGTTATTACCGCGCTTATATGAACAACAATCCACCAGCGGAAATGAACGAAGAAGCTGCAAATACAGCGGTTAGCGCAGTGTTAACAGAAGGTTTGGCAAATTTAAAAGCATTGGCTGAAAAATAAGTGTTAAACATTTCAAAATGGACGGTAGCGATGGGAGTCGCTGCCGTTTTTTTATCTACTCCCCCGCAAGCCGCGCCACTTGCTTACATTACCAACCAGCTGGGTGATAGTGTTTCGGTTGTAAATCCCAAAACAAATACGGTTGAAAATACGATTCCTGTTTCGGGCAAACCCGCTGGCGTTGCTGTCGCGCCAAATGGTGAGCGTGTTTATGTTTCAACGCCTGACGCAAAAGGCGTAGCAGTGATTGATACCAAAACAAACGCCGTCATTTCAACTATCAAATTAACAGAAGGCGCGTTAGGCATTGCAGTTTCGCCTGATAATTCACGTTTATTTGTTGCTGATTGGTACGAAAACAAAGTAAGCGTCATTGATACCAAAACCTTAGAAATTATCGCTACGCTTGACGTTGAAAAATCGCCATCAGGTTTGGTTGTGAGTTCTGATAATCAATTTTTATACGTTGCAAATCGCATGAGCAATTCAGTTTCACAAATTGATTTGAAAACCTTGAAAACCAAAAACGTCACACCCGTTGGCAAACACCCTTTCGGTTTAACATTAGATTCGAAAAATGAACGTCTTTACAGTGCAAATGTACAAAGTGATGATGTGAGCGTTTTAGATACCAAAACGATGCACTTAATCGCTACAGTCAAAGTCAATAAATTGCCTTACACCGTGACACTTGCCAAAAATGATTCGCTCCTTTTTGCAACAAATCAAGAAGATGGCAATATTTCCGTCATCGACACAAACACGTTAAACGTTATCAAAGAAATTACCGTTGGCGACAAACCCGAAGGCATTTCCACGCATTCAGACGATATTCACGTCTACGTTGCAAATTGGTTTGACAACACCGTTTCCGTCATCGACGCAAACAAACTTGAAGTCGTGCAAACCATCAAAACAGGCTCAGGCAGTCGAGCTTTTGGTCAATTTTTTAGTCGCTAAGTTATGTCATCACAAGCGGTTATTTATTCCACTTTTTATTCTGAAGACAGCGCAGAACTCGTTAATGAGTTTGCCGCAAAACCGTGGACGGTATTTTTAGACAGTGGTCATCCGCGTAGCAAACAAGGACGTTACGATATTATTTCGGGGAATCCTGTTTGTACGCTGGAAACACGCGGCGAAAATACCACGATTACCACGAAAAATGACGTAATTGTGTCAAATGAAAATCCGTTTGAACTGCTTAAAAGTGAATTAAATCGTTACGCGAAAATGTTTGATTCAAGCAATATCGCGCATTTTGATTTGCCATTTGTGGGCGGTGCGATGGGCTATTTTTCTTACGATTTGGCAAGGCATTTAGAAAATTTACCTGTTTTAGCAAAAGACGCTGAAAATATCGCCGAAATGACGGTTGGCATTTATGATTGGGCATTAGTGGTTGACCATGAAATAAAACAAAGTTTTTTGATTTGTTACGACGAAAATGAAGAAAAATTAGACGAAATTTGTGAATTTTTAGCAGGTGTACAAACGGTGGATAACGACATTGCGTTTGCTATTACTAGCGACATTAAAGCCGATTATTCACAACAAACTTACGCACAAGCCTTTCAAAAAATTAAACGGTATTTAAAAGAAGGCGATTGTTACCAAGTCAATTTAACGCAGCGTTTTTCAGCAAATTGCGAAGGCAACACTTGGCAAACCTACGAAGCATTACGCGAAATCAACACCGCCCCCTTTAGTGCGTATTTAAATTTTCCAGACGTAAAAATTTTGAGTTCGTCGCCTGAACGATTTTTAAAACTCAAAAATGGACACGTCGAAACCAAACCGATTAAAGGCACTCGTCCGCGTAAATCAGATGAAGTCGAAAATGCCGCGCAGCTTGAAGATTTAATTAACAACCCGAAAGACCGCGCCGAAAACGTGATGATTGTTGATTTGTTACGCAACGACATCAGCAAAGTTTGCCAAAATGTTCGCGTGCCGAAGTTGTTTGAAATCGAAAGTTATACGACGGTGCATCATTTAGTTAGCACCGTGACGGGCGAATTGAAACCAGACCAACACGCGCTGGATTTGTTGCAGCATTGTTTTCCTGGTGGTTCGATTACGGGCGCACCGAAAATTCGCGCCATGGAAATTATTGAAGAAATTGAACCCAATCGACGTGGTGTTTATTGCGGTGCGATTGGTTACATTGGTTTTGATGGCAACATGGACACCAACATTGCCATTCGCACGCTAGTTGAATCACAAGGTAAAATTCAATTTTGGGCTGGCGGGGGCATCGTAAATGATTCGGTTGTCGAAGCTGAATATCAAGAAAGTTTTGATAAAGCGGCGGCAATGTTTGAAGTATTAAATCGTTTTCAAAAATGAGAGTGATAAAACTAGGCGGAAGTCTACTTGAAACAGGAAAAATGTTAGCTTGTTTAAATCACATTTTAAACATCGAAGAAAAAACAGTTGTTGTGTGTGGCGGTGGAGATTTCGCAAATCAAATTCGTGTTGCACAAAAAAAATGGCAATTTGATGATGTTGCCGCGCACGAAATGGCTATTTTAGCAATGAAACAAACTGCAATTATGTTGCAAAATCTTCAACCTAAATTTATACATGAATCAACCGTTTCAAATCTTACCAATCATCAATTTTCGATTTGGTCTCCTGATATGATCGAATTAAATACAGCACAAATTTCACCATCTTGGGAAATAACTTCCGACAGTTTAGCAGCATGGTTAGCAACAAAATTGGATGCCAAAAAATTGATTATCGTAAAATCTTGTGATGTAGATTTATCTTTAAATTTAAAAGAATTAACAATAAAAGGCATCGTTGATGGGGAATTTTCTAATTTTACGAACAACGCAAAATTCCATTTAAATATCACATCAGCAGACATATTTTTAAATTCATGAAAAAAACCTATTTTGTTACAGGCACTGATACAAACGTCGGTAAAACCTGGGCAACACTTGCGTTAATGCAACATTTTAAAAATAAAAATTTGAGCGTTTTGGGTATGAAACCTGTTGCGTCAGGTTGTAAAAAAGTGGGCGGTGAATGGCGAAATAACGATGCGTTAGCGATTCAAAAAATGGGTTCACAATTCATTGATTATTCACTTTTAAATCCATTTGCGTACGAACTGCCGATTTCCCCCCATTTAGCAGGAAAAGAAAATCCCGTAAATGTAGAAACAATTTGTGCTAATTTTCAAACGTTGCAAAATTTAGCGGATATTTTAATTGTTGAAGGGGCAGGCGGTTGGTATGTACCTTTAAATGAAAAAGAAACTATTGCCGATTTAGCAAAAAAATTAAACGTACCAATTATTTTAGTGGTTGCGATTAAATTAGGTTGTATCAATCACGCACTATTGACATTTGAAGCAATAAAAAATGCAAATTTAGATTGTGTAGGTTGGATTGCGGTTTGTAACGATGCTGACTTTGATTGTGTTGATTTGACAATTGAAAGTATTAAAAAGCGTTCTACTGCACCGTTAATTGCTACTATCCCTTATTTAGAAACATCAACTGAGTTTAAACTTTGAAAACAACTAATCCTTTGCTTTTTCCTTGGTTTATCACTGCGTTTGCTGTGACTTTATTAAGTATTAGTTTTATTTTTGTACATTTTTATGGCGCACCTTTTCAACAACCACTAGCGGAATCAGAACGCATTTTTTGGCGTACGATGTTTTATATTCTGGCAATTTTGATTTTGCCGCTAACGAATTTATTGCGTCATATCTTTTTGCGTTTAAATCAAACGATGCCGTTGCTAGTTGGTGCGAATTTAGAAAAAACAGCGCAAATTCGTTACGCTTTAACGGTTACGGTTTCGCAAAGTATGATGATTTTAATTGGCTGGTTTGGCGGTATGATTTTTTATTTTGGTGACGTGTTAAATTCATTTCATATTTTGACAGGCTTGGCGGTTTTAGGCACATTTTTGTACCGTCCTAAAAATGCTGAATATCAACAAATCATCGACGCGCTAACTGATAAACAGGATAACGAAAATGACTGACATCAAAAAACAATTACTTAGCGTTGCAGACAGTTGTGTGAAATGTGGAATTTGTGCGCCACATTGTCCAACTTACACACATACGCAAAATGAAAATGAATCACCGCGTGGTCGAATTGCGTTAATTCAAGCGTGGGCAGGTGGAAATTTACCAATTTCAAGTAATTTATTAAGTCATATTGATAGTTGTTTGCTTTGTCGTGCGTGTGAAAAAGCCTGTCCTGCCGTTGTGCCTTACGGAAAATTGATTGATGATTTTCGTGCAGAAATTCATGAAGAGCAACCCACAAAAACGTCTGTCAAAATTGTTAAATCAATGGCTGAAAATAAAAGCATTCAAAAATTGGTAAAGTCGAGTTTGACGTTTTATCAGAAAAATAACGTGCAAAAAATAGCGCGTTTTTTACGTTTGCCAACATTATTCGGTTTAAATGAATTAGAACGCTTAGTACCGAATTTTCAAGACCAAGAGCTGCTAAAAAATTATTACGCTGCTAAAAATGAAGTCAAAGGCGATGTCGGTTTATTTGTTGGTTGCATGGGAGAATTATTTGATTTTGAAACCGTAAATGCCGCGATTGCCGTTTTAACACACATTGGATTTAATGTGCATTTACCTGAGAATCAAACCTGTTGTGGCGCGTTGGCGTTGCATGATGGCGATAAAAAAAGTGCAACAAAATTAGAACATCAAAATGAATTAGCGTTTTCTGCTGAAAATTTGCAAGCGATTGTCACAATTGCAAGCGGTTGTGGTGTGACATTAAGGGAGTATTCGGCGAAAAATTTCACGACGAAAGTTTTAGATATTAGCCACTTTTTGAGTCAAACCGATTTTGATTTTTCAACCTTAAAATCGTTTGCAGGAAATGTGCGTTTGCATTCGCCGTGTTCATTAAAAAATGGATTAAAAACAGATAAAAGTGTTTTGAAGGTGTTGCAACAAATTCCAGAAATACAGATTTCAACTTTACCAGAAACCACGCAATGTTGTGGTGCAGCAGGAAGTTACAGTTTACGACATGATGAAATGGCGAAAACGTTGCTGAATGAATTACTGATAACAGTATTTGAAAAACCAACTGATTATTTAGTGAGTTCAAATATCGGTTGTGCGTTACACATCGCGGCGGGCTTTCGTGAACGCGGTGAAAAAATTGACGTAATTCACCCCATAGTTTTGATTTCTCGCTGTCTAAACTAGAAAAACCGCGTGAAAGTTGAATTTCACGCGGTTAAGTTTTTTTACAATGCAAACAACTCGCGCATTTTTTGTCCCGATTTTTCAACACGCATAAATGCTTCACCAACTAAGAACGTATAAACCTCATTCGACAACATCAATTCCACATCGTCGCGCGTATGAATACCGCTTTCAGTCACAACTAAACGGTCATCAGGAATCGCATCTTTTAAGGTCAAAGTTGTTTGTAAATTCGTTTCAAATGTCCGCAAATTACGATTGTTAATACCAATCAATTTTGTATCTAATTTTAATGCACGTTGTAATTCGTCCGCATCGTGAACTTCAACCAAAATATCCATGCCTAATTTTGTTGCGTAATCGGCTAATTCGTGCATTTTTGTATCGTCGAGTGCGGCAACAATTAACAATATACAATCTGCACCGAGCGTTCGCGCTTCTTGAATTTGGTAAGTATCAATCATGAAATCTTTACGCAAAACAGGCAATGGGCAACGGTCATGCACCATTTGCAAATAGGCTTCGCTGCCTTGAAAATAGTTCTTGTCGGTCAAAATCGACAAACACGTCGCGCCATTCATTGCGTAATCTTGTGCAATCATGACTGGTTGGAAATCTTTCCGAATCACGCCTTGACTGGGCGAGGCTTTTTTAATTTCAGCAATAATCGCAGGTTGTTTTAATGCCGCTTTACGATGCAAAGCGTTATAAAAACCGCGTGGTTTTTCGATGCCGCTCGCAATTTCTTGTAAAAGTTCAATTGGCGTTTGAATTTTACGACGCGCCACTTCTTCTTCTTTTGTGGCGAGAATGGTTTTTAAAATATCTGGTGTATTGGTCATTTTTCTAGTTTTGAGTTTAAGTTAAAAATCGTCGTCTTCGTCGTCTTCATCGAAATCGTCATCATCAAAATCTTCGTCTTCATCTTCGCGGGTTAGTTCGATGACATTTTTCATGTCGTCTTCATCCCATTCGCCTTCGATTTCAAACAAATCTTTCAAATAACGATACAAAAGTCGTGATGATTTTGGTGGTTTAGCGGTTTCTTTTTCTTTAATCGCGTTACGAATCAACTGCCGTAAATGTTGGCGGTCAGCGTGTGGGTGTTCGTCTAACAATTCCGTCAACGCATCTTGACCTTGCGTTAATAAACGTTCGCGCCATTTTTCAACAATATGATGTTCACGCACCGCATGACTACTTTGATTTTTGAATTTTGCGACTTTTTCCAAAATCGGTTCAACGTCACTTTCCATTTTATAAAACTGTTGCGCGATAAATTTTAATTGCCGTTTGCGTGCGCTTTTATGCGGCATTTTGGCAATTTCACGAATCGCATTTTCTAATTTTTCTGGCAAATTCAATGACGCAATTTTTGAAGAAGGCAAAACCGCAATTTCTTCGCCGAGTGTCGCTAAAAGCGAAATTTCTTTTTTTATCTGTGTTTTATTCGGACGAACCGCGTAATAAACGATATTACCGTCTTCGTCATATTCGTAATCATAATCGTCGTCATCTTTTTCGTGGGCTTTTCGGGTGATGTATTCAGTCATTTTTCAGAGTTGAGTGGTTTAAAAAACGTTGCTGTAACTGTCACGAACTTCTTTAAGTTCGAGAGCGAGTTCACGGCGAATTTGGAAATCGCGGCGAGTGTGCGCGATATTGTAAGGAATCAGCGGATTGCGTTCATATTTCACAGCTGTGCGAATAATACCAATCCATTGCCGTTCGTTGTCTTCCATTTCTTTGAAACGGTTACGAATCCGTTCAAGCTCTTGATTGCAATAAGTAATAAAACCTGCAGCGTAAAACACGCTATTTTTCAAATAATCCTGCAACGCGGCTAAATCGCCGTTAATTTCAGCAACCACTTCATCAAAATTTGTCGGTTCTGTGGCTTTTTCTGGTTCTTTTGTCGGCGTTACCGCTTCTGTAATAACAGCATCAACCGCCGCTTTCGCCGCCGCGCGTGAACGCCCCGCAGGGACAGTTTTATTCAAAACAGCCCATAAACCATAACGCAAATAATGTGTTAATCCGCCGTCTTGTTTGGTTTTATCGCCGCCATGATAAAAGGCTTCAAGCGTTTTAATTTCTGCCGCACGTTCACTTAATAAACGGTCACGCGCTTGCAAAGGTTTAGCAATAAACGCTTCCACCGCAACGCGCCCAAATCGTAAAAATAACACCTGAAAACCGTGTCGAATCCGTGCTTGTTCGATGCCTTCGTCTAAATGCGAATGTAACAACGTGCGGCGAACTTCTTCGGTTTCCCATAATAATTCTTGGATTTTTCTAACAATCCCATCAATTAACGCTTGTAACGCTTGCGCGAGTTGGTCTGTCAATTCGGTTTCAAATTTCTTTTGAATTTCGCGGAATAATTCTTCGCGGATTTTGTAATTTCCTTCGCGTGCATCGGGCATTGAAAGTGTGCCGCCTGCAGTGTAAATGCGTTTTAATTCATCGGGTTGTGCCGTGATTAAATTTGAAAGTAAGGCTTCAATTTTTTGGTCGTAAGCTGAACGCAATGCCGCTAATTCTTCATGTTCTGCGCCTAACGCATCGGCTTCGGTACGCCCTTGAATGCTTTGCGAATACCACATATCAAAATCTTTTTTGATGCGTTGCCATTCGCGTCCCCACCATTGATTGAATTCTTTGCCGAGCAAATCATCTTCTTGACGGTCATTTTCAGCCACTGTGCCGTAAAT
>JBASLW010000123.1:0-5461 GCA_049656545.1 Methylococcaceae bacterium | reverse complement strand
TTCACAACGTCGTCTGCAAAACTAATCGCACTCACACTAAATAACGTTAATGCACTGAAACTACGCAAAACTGTTTTCATATTTCCACCTTTGCAAAAAGCAATTAGAAAGTGATTGAAAAATCGGTCGAGAACAAAAATTGGTCTTGTTTTGCGTTACCGAAAGGACGATATTGACCACCAACGTTAGCGTCTGTGCCATCTGCCCAATCGTAACGAACATTCGGACGAACACTTAACCATGCTTTAGGTTTCCAATTTACACCCGCTGTAACTGCGTAATAACTCGCTGCATTCGCAATACCACCTGCTCTAGCAGGTGAAAAAACACGCACACCATTTTGGTCGCGGAACCATTCACCACGAATACCAGCTGATAACGTATCAGTAATGTCATAAATTAAATGCGTATTAACACCGTACCATTCCGCATCAACACCAGCCGCCGCACCGTTTGCAAAACCATGATCGTGTTGCAAAATCAAATGCGTTTTATCTGTGATATTGTGTTTGAAAACAGCACTATACATTGCCCATGCTGCGCTGTTTGTTTCTGACGTTTCGCTGAATGTTCCCGTTAAATTAAGCGATGTGCCTTTATCATTACTTGTCCAAGTTGCACCAAGTAAGCCGCCCCAATTTCCAAGTTGTTGGTCAAATGCGCCATCCCAACCACCCGTTTCACTACCTGTTAATGCGCCACCGACAACCGACCAATTTGCATCAACTGTGTAATTCAACAACACACCTGTGTGTGTGAACGGTTCGCCAAATTGCATGGTGTAAGCGTGTGTATAGAAGAAATTATCAGGAGCTGGAACTGTTTCATAACCGATTGGCGTGTAGAAATGCCCGACTTTGATGTTTAAACCGTTTCCAAATGGCGCGTAAATTTCGGCGTAGGCTTGTGGCATTGCCAAGTTATAAAAGCGTTCATTGATAAGTTTTCTGTCCCAATGTCCACCCATTGAACCGTAAGATTGAGTGAAAATCGCATCACTACCAAACATTACGTCAAAACGTCCACCGAAATCCCAGCTTGAACCTTCAGTTGCAACAGCGCGTTGAATGAAAAGATTTAATTGATTTAATTGCACTTCGCTTGAACGATCGCCAAAAGTAACCGTTCCGTTAAAATTATTATCTGCACCCGTCGCGTTATAAGTGATACCTGTGTTCGCCCAGCCACCAACTGTGATTCCGTTGTTTTTTAACAACGAGGTTTCGTTTGCATCGTAACCCGTTAAATCCGCAATTGCTCCCGCATGAGCATTTGCGATAAAACCTGCAAGTAATAAACTGCCCGTTGCGGCTTTCAGTATTCGGTAATGATTGCGTTTTTGTTGCGTTTTCATAAATAAAATTTCCTAAAATAAATTAACGTTTTTTATTAACTTTGCAGATAACGTGCCACTTGCTAAAAAACAACAAAAACAAATGCTTGGTTATTGAAGTAATTCATATACAAAACAAATTGCACCGCAACAATGCACAAACACAATTTAATGCTCTAATTTGGTGCAAAGCGAATAATTCACGTCTTTCAACACGGTTATTTTTTAGTGCTAATCGTTTTAAAAAAATGGTATTGTTATGACGGTTGTGATTCAAACACCGATTTCTAATAAAAATTACTCAAGGAGACGATATAAATGTCTGTAGCAAATGTACTTAAATTGATTAAAGACAACGACGTAAAATTCGTTGATTTTCGTTTTTGCGATACACGCGGTAAAGAACAACACGTTACTTTCCCAGCACATACTATTGATGAAGACACTTTCGAAGACGGCAATATGTTTGACGGTTCGTCGATTGCAGGTTGGAAACACATCAATGAATCAGACATGGTTTTATTGCCAGATCCAAGCACCGCTGTAATGGATCCTTTTTTCGATGACAATACGTTAATTATCCGTTGCGACATCATCGAACCTAAAAATATGCAAGGTTACGAACGCGATCCACGTTCTTTAGCAAAACGTGCTGAAGCGTATTTGAAATCTACAGGCATTGCGGATACCGCTTTCTTTGGTCCTGAAAACGAATTCTTCATTTTTGATGATGTTCGTTGGGGTTCAGACATGAGTGGAACATTCTTCAAAATTGATTCTGAAGAAGCAGGTTGGAATGCTGAAAAAGTTTATCCAGATGGCAACACTGGACACCGTCCAAGTGTAAAAGGTGGTTATTTCCCTGTACCTCCTGTTGATTCATTCCAAGATATTCGCTCTGCAATGTGCCAAACATTAGAATCAATGGGACAAGTGACCGAAGTTCACCATCACGAAGTGGCAACTGCTGGTCAATGCGAAATTGGTGTGCGTTTTAACACGTTAGTTAAAAAAGCTGACGAAGTTTTAGAATTAAAATATGTCATTGCTAACATCGCGCACGCTTACGGCAAAACAGCGACTTTTATGCCAAAACCAATGGTTGGCGATAACGGTAGCGGAATGCACGTTCACCAATCGTTAGCAAAAGACGGCGTGAACTTGTTCACAGGTGATTTATACGGTGGTTTGTCTGAAACAGCGTTGTATTACATTGGTGGTATTATTAAACACGCTAAAGCCTTAAACGCATTCACTAACGCTTCAACAAACAGCTACAAACGTTTAGTTCCAGGTTTTGAAGCGCCTGTTATGTTGGCTTACTCAGCGCGTAACCGTTCTGCGTCAATTCGTATTCCTTTCGTTCGTAATCCAAAAGGTCGTCGTATCGAAGTACGTTTCCCTGATTCAACAGCAAACCCATATTTGGCATTTTCAGCAATGCTGATGGCTGGTTTGGATGGTATTCAAAACAAAATCCATCCAGGTGAAGCGATGGATAAAGATTTGTATGATTTACCACCTGAAGAAGAAAAAAACATCCCACAAGTTTGTTTTGCACTCGATCAAGCATTAGACGCATTAAGCTCTGATCGCGATTTCTTAACAAAAGGCGGTGTATTTACTGATGACGTAATTGACGCTTACATTAAATTGAAAATGGAAGAAGTGACACGTTTGCGTATGAGTACACATCCAGTTGAATACGATATGTATTACAGCTTGTAATTAAAAACGTAGGTTTTTGGTTCTATTAAAAAACGCCTCGAGAAATCGGGGCGTTTTTGTTTACCTTAAAATTTTAGGTTGGGGAGTGTTAAATAATCAATCCATCTTCCATGTGTAACACCTTCCCTAATTTCGATGCTAATTCATGATCGTGCGTCACAACTAAAAAACTCACCTGCAATTCTTGGTTTAATTCCATCATCAATTGATAAACTGCGTCAGCCGTTTTACTATCTAAATTTCCCGTTGGTTCATCGGCTAAAACCAGAGCAGGCTTGTTGATTAACGCACGCGCCACCGCCGCGCGTTGACGTTCACCACCTGATAATTCACCAGGTTTGTGTTCAATGCGATGTCCTAAACCTACACGTTTTAATAATTCAGTAGCACGAATTTGAGCGTTTTTAACGGATTCATTACCAATTAACAGTGGCATCGCCACGTTTTCTAAAACCGTAAATTCGCCAAGCAAATGATGCGCTTGGTAAATAAAACCGAGTGATTGATTTCGCAATTTTGCTAGTTTTGAACCGCCAACCGTATTCAAATTCACACAATTTAAAATCACTTCACCGCTAGTCGGTTTGTCTAAACCGCCTAGCAAATGTAAAAGCGTACTTTTGCCCGAACCCGATGCACCCATAATAGCTACACATTCGCCAACCGAAATGTTCAAATCAACGCCTTTTAAAACTTCAACGTCTAATTCACCGTAACGTTTAACGAGATTTTTACATTCCAAAATTAACTTACTCATAACGCAATACCTCGGCTGGATTGATTTTCGCGGCTTGCCATGCAGGGTAAATAGTTGCGAGTAGTGATAAGAAAAATGCCATGCCCGCAATTGAATAAACGTCTGTCCAAACCAATTTTGACGGTAATTCGCTGATGTAATAAACATCTGCCGCCATGAATTGCACGTTAAAGAATTTTTCAATAGCAGGCACAATAGTTTCAACATTTAACGCTAACAACACACCAAAAATCGTGCCGATAACCGTGCCAACCGCGCCAATAATTGCGCCTAAAACCATAAAAATCCCCATTACCGACGGCGAGGTTAAACCCTGAGTTTTTAAAATTGCAATATCACCGCGTTTATCCGTCACAACCATAACCAGCGTTGAAACAATGTTAAATGCCGCTACCGCGACAATCAGCAATAAAATAATAAACATTACGGTTTTTTCGGTTTGAATCGCACGGAAGAAATTACTGTGTGCAAGCGTCCAATCACTGACGTAATAATTGTTGTAAAGGGCTTGTGATAATTCGTGTGTGATTTTAGGTGCGTTGAATAAATCGTCCAATTTAATTCGCAAACCTGAAACGGCAGAATCTAAACGAAATAATTTTGCCGCGTCATCGAGGTGAATTAACGCCATATTCCGATCGTATTCGTACATTCCGACTTGGAATGAACCAATAATCGTGAAGCGTCGCATTCTTGGCACAACGCCAGCAGGTGTTGAATTTACTTGCGGACTGATGACGGTGATTTTGTCACCAACGACAACGCCTAAATAATTTGCTAATTCGCTTCCCAAAACAATGCCGTATTCGCCCGCAACTAAATCGGTCAATTTTCCTTCTTTCATTTTCGAGGCAACTTCAGACACTTTCGCTTCGTTTTCGGGCAAAATTCCACTGAGCATAGTTCCGCTCACTCGGCGGTCTGCGTTAATCATCACTTGCCCGTTAATAAATGGCGCAGTGCCTTGAATGTGCGGATAACCAACCAAACGCTGGTCAAGTTCTTGCCAATTATCAAGTTGTCCCGATTGTCCTGTGACGGTTGCGTGTGAAGTCATTCCCAAAATTCGCTCGCGTAATTCGGATTCAAACCCGTTCATTACAGATAAAACAGTAATTAACGCAGTCACGCCAAGTGCAATGCCTAAAACGGAAGTTAGCGTAATAAATGAAATAAATTGTGTGCGTCGTTTTGCGCGGGTGTAGCGCAAACCGATGTAAAAAATAAGAGGTTTAAACATGAATAATTTTAAAAAAGTTAGGCGGGAGTTTTGCGGCACGCGCTGCAATAACCGTAAAGATAAAAATTATGGTCGGTGAGTTCATAACCCAAACTGTCAGCGATTTCACGTTGACGTTTTTCGATAAATTCATCTTCAAATTCATCGACTTTGCCGCATTTTACGCACACTAAATGATCATGATGTCCGCCGTTGTCAAGTTCAAAAACGGAATTTCCTCCTTCAAAATGATGACGTGTCACAAGTCCTGCGGCTTCAAATTGTGTTAAAACACGATAAACCGTTGCCAAACCAATCTCACCATCTTCTTTCAGCAAAATTTTATACACATCTTCGGCAGAAAAATGGCGTTTGTCCGCGTGTTTCTCTAATAATTGCAAAATTTTTATGCGTGGTGCAGTAA
>JBASLW010000122.1:0-5572 GCA_049656545.1 Methylococcaceae bacterium | reverse complement strand
CTCAGCGGCTTTATTTGCCAAAATTGGATTTAGAGTTATTTCGCGCTGAAATTTCACAACTTTGCAAAAATGCAGGCAACGCCGTTTTAAAAATCATTGTTACTCGTGGCGTGGGCGGGCGCGGTTATCGTCAACCAGATGAAATTCAGCCAACACGCATTTTGAGTTTGCATCCGTTTTCCGAATATCCACAAAGTTTTTACACCGATGGTATCGTGGCGCGAATTTGCAACACAAAATTGGGTTTGAATCCCACGCTTGCAGGCATCAAACACTTGAATCGTTTAGAACAAGTTTTAGCGCGTGCAGAATGGAGCAACAGCGAAATTCACGAAGGCATTATGTTGGATTTCGACGGTCGTGTGATTGAAGGCACAATGACCAACCTTTTTTATGTAAAAAACAATCAATTTTTTACTGCACCGCTCAATTTGTGTGGAATTAAAGGTATTTTGCGCGGTTGGATTTTTGAGAAAATGCCCGTTATTATCGAACACGATTTTTATCTTGAAACTTTGCAACAAGCTGATGAAATTTTTGTTTGCAATTCAGTTATGGGCATTTGTGGCGTTAGGCAAATTGAAAATCAAGATTTTAAAATTGGCGACATGACGCGAAAACTGCAATTTATGCTTGAAGGCGAAAAACAAAAACAGGTAACGTTATGCAGTTAAATAAATTTGCAGGCTATGCTTTGATTGGTTTTAGTTACGTTGGTGGCTGGATTTGGATGGATTATGAAAGCACGCTTGAAAATCCCGCTGTTTTTGAAAAAGCCGTCACATTTGAAATTGGGAAAGGCGATTCGCTGTCAAAAATTACTGAAAAACTCGTCGCGCAAAATGTTCACATTAAGCCATTTTGGTTCAAATTTTTAGCAAAACGAAACGGCGAAAATAAAAAAATTAAATCGGGGGAATATGAAATTGCGCTGAATTCAACTTCGCCGCAAATTTTAGCGTTATTTGTGTCTGGCAAAGTGAAACAACACGCAATTACGTTTCCTGAAGGCTGGAATTTCAAACAAATTCGTCAAGAATTAGATAAAAATCCAAACGTTCAACACACGTTGCAAAATGTATCGTTTGAGAAAATTCCTACAAAATTAGGTATTTCACAAAATCATCCTGAAGGGCTATTTTTTCCAGATACTTATTTTTTTGAAAAACACACGACTGATGCCGCAATTTTAAAACGTGCTTACGGAAAAATGCAGCTTGTATTAGCAGAAGAGTGGCAAAATCGCGCTGAAAATTTACCACTTACAACGCCATATCAAGCATTGATTTTGGCTTCAATTGTTGAAAAAGAAACGGCTGCACCATTTGAACGAGCGAAAATTTCTGGCGTTTTTACGCTCCGATTACAACAAAATATGATGTTACAAACCGACCCAACTGTAATTTATGGCATGGGAGACAGTTATCAAGGCGATATAAAAACGGTCGATTTACAAACGCCAACATCTTACAACACCTATACATTCAAAGGTTTACCACCAACACCAATTGCGATGGCAGGACGTGAAGCGATTCATGCGGCGTTACATCCCGATTCAGGTGAATCGATTTATTTCGTTTCAAAAGGTAATGGCACACACGCTTTTTCTACTAACTTAGAAGAACATAATACCGCTGTTGAAATGTACCAAAAACATCAATAATGAAAACTTACGACGACATTGACGCAAAGTTAATTAACCATTTACAAAACGGTTTTCCGATTTGTGACACACCTTATTTGCAAGTTGCAAATGAATTAAATTTAACCGAAGAAGATGTGTTAAATCGACTTAAAAAGTTACTTGAGAATGGCACTTTGTCACGTTTTGGCGCGTTATATCATGCCGAAAAAATAGGTGGCGCGTTGACGTTAGCGGCGATAAAAGTTCCTGACGCGGATTTTGAAAACGTAACTGAAATAGTAAATTCATTTCCTGAAGTCGCACATAATTATCAACGTAATCATGAATTAAATATGTGGTTTGTTGTTGCAACTGAAACACCAGAACAACTTACCTTGACGCTTAAAAAAATTGAACAACAAACAAAGTTACACGTTTTTAATATGCCAAAAATTAACGAGTATTTTGTGGGTCTAAAATTGGAGGCGTAGTGGATTTTTCAAAAATTGATTTAAAAATTATGCGAGCAACGCAAGTCGGTTTGCCTCTTGTTTCACAGCCTTACCACGCGGTTGCAGAGAAATTAAATTTGCCCGTTGAAATCGTTATGGCACGTTTTGAAGCAATGCAAGAAAGTGGTGTGATTCGCCGAATTGGTGCTGTGCCAAATCATTACAAACTTGGGTATAAATTTAACGGCATGACAGTGTGGAATGTGCCAGATGAACGGGTTGATTTGCTAGGTGAAATTATTGGAAATTTGCCGTGTGTGAGTCATTGTTATCATCGTCCGCGCCATTTACCCTATTGGCATTATAACTTATTTGCTATGGTTCATGGAAAAACGCAAACTGATGTGAACCGACAAATTGAACAAATTGCGGTGTTATTAGGTGATTTTAATTTAGGAAACGATGTGCTGTTTAGTACGAAAATTCTGAAAAAAACAGGTTTTCGTAGCACTTAACGTTCTTGGCTGTATTGATATTTAAATTTCCGTTTTAAAAGCGTTGCAGGGTCGTCAGGAATGCGTTTTAACCATTGTTCATTAGCTTGCTCTTGTTCAGTGGTTATTTTTTTTGCTTCAACGTCTTCTTTTCTGTGTTCACTTTTAGATTTATCTTCTGATTCTTCTTGTTTTTCTGATTCTTTTTTAGATTGTTCATTTTGTTTTGAATTTTCTTTTTTGTCAGGATTTTCGCCTGCTTTGTGTTCATCTTTTTGTTCTGGTTTTGAATCAGATTCTTTATTCTCACTTTTTTGTTCTTGTGGATTTTTATCAGATTTTTCGCTTTGTTGTGGTTGTTTTTGATTTGAATCTTGTTGCTTATTTTCTTGTTTTTGTTTTTCTAATGCTTTTTCAACAATTTCTTTGTTTGCTTTCGCATCATTGTTATAAGGATTTTTTTTAATCGCTTGCTCGTAAGCGTTTAAAGCTTGTTGTAATTCGCCTTTTTTTGCTAACGCATTGCCTAAATTGTAAAAATTATTTGTGTGTTCAAAATGCTTCGCGGCATTGTCAAAATCGCCTGATTGATATTGTGCTGATGCTTTCCAGTCAGGATTTTCAAATTTTTCAGCGGCTTTTGCATAGTCTTTTCTTTGATAAATTTTTTGTGCTTGTTGATCAGGTGTTTTCCATAAATTTTGTAAATCAAACGCATAACTATTTTTAGGAATGGGTAATAAAAACAAAATGGCTAAATAAAAAGCTCCTTTGCGAAATTGCCATGCTGCCCACGGTAAAATTAACAAAATCAACCAATAACCGTTATCTTCCCATTGCTCAAGAAATAAATTCGTTTTGTCAGTTGGCATTTGTGTTACGGGAGTATCAAAGATTTCTAATAAATTTTTTACATCACTGTCATCTGCCGTCATAAGTTGAAAACGTCCTTTTCCTACGGTGGCAAGTTTTTGTAATTCATCACGTTGTAATTTTGGAATTAAAATTTGTCCTGATTTATCTTTTGCGAATCCACCTTCAGGTAACGCAATTGGCGCACCTTCTGTCGTACCAATACCTAATACGGATAATTGATAATTCGATTTTTTTGCAAATTCTTCGGCATTATTTGTGCTGTCGGTAATTAACAAAATATGTCCTTGTTGCAAACCCGCTTGTTTCAAAAGGTCAACCGCTTTTTCTAAACCTGCTAGGGTGTTATTGCCTTCAGCAGGCATAATGTCTGTTGTTAATGCTTCTAATTGGCTGTGAATTGTTTCGATGTCATTAGTTAGCGGCGTAACCGTGAACGCTGCGTCCGAATAAACAAGTAGGGCGGTTTGCCCATCTTTTCGTTGTGAAAGTAAATCTGCAATTTTGTAACGCCCACGCATTAAACGACTCGGTTTTACGTCTTGTGCATTCATCGATTCAGATAAATTTAAGACAATTACCAATGAAGAATTATTACGAAATGCAGGTGCGGGCAAACGTTGCCAGGTTGGAGCGGCAAGCGCAAAAATTGCTAATGTTCCACAAAAAATAGCTAACCAAAATGTGTATTTGGCATTTTTACCACCACCATTTTCAAGCAAATAAGGTAATAAGTCGGAATCGCAAACTTTTTGCCAATGTGCTATAGAATTGGAATGTTGGCGATAATTTTTTATCACCAAATAAATCAAAGGAATCAATGCCAAAAAAGCATAAGGTCTTAAAAAGTGAAAATTATTTAAAAATTCGCTCATTTAAATTTTCTCCAACTCAGTAATCCTGCCAAAAATAATGCTGTCGCTAATGGCACAAAATACAATTCACGTTTTGGACGAAAATATTGTTTATCTTTTTCAACAGGTTCTAATTCATCTAAGCGCATATAAATGTTATTTAAATCGTCTAAATTTTTAGCACGATAATAATAACCGCCCGTACTTTCCGCAATTTTGATTAGCATTTTTTCATCTAAATCTGCTGAAGGATTCACTTTTCGATAACCAAAATAACCACCGACGAGCATTTCATCAGCACCGATACCGATAGTGTAAATTTTTAAATGATTTGCGGCGGCTAGTTCAGCGGCTTTCAAAGGAGAAACTTCACCAGCCGTATTTGCGCCGTCAGTTAGCAAAATTAAAACACGACTATTTTGTGATTCATTTCGCAATTTTTTTACCGCTAACCCAATTGCATCACCAATTGCGGTATTGTCGCCTGCTAACCCAATTGCAGATTCGTTTAAAAGGGTTGAAACCGTTTTACGGTCAAAAGTTAGCGGTGTTTGTAAATACGCTTGTGTACCAAATAAAATTAGTCCGACACGATCGCCAACTCGCCGATTGATAAACTCTATTGCAATGGATTTAATCGCTGTTAAACGGTCAACGTAATCGTTTTGTAAAATAAAATCTTTTTCTTGCATACTCGCCGACAAATCGACAGCTAGCATCAAATCACGTCCGTTCATTGCTTGTTCAATCGGTTCTCCTAACCATTGCGGGCGGGCTGAGGCTAAAACCAAAAATGCCCACGCCAATGCGGCTAAATATAAACGTGTACGATGCGTTTTGATTGAAATTGCCGTGGTTTGATTCTGTGAAAAATCAGCTAAAAATGGCACACGCAACGCACTTTGATTCGCATTTTGTTTTGGTGGGGCAATAAAATAAACAAGGAATGGAAGCGGCAATAAAATGAATAACCAAGGCGCAAGAAACTGAATCATAATTTGTTACCGAAAATTTTTTTACATTGATTATTCGTCGTTATAAGAATTGTAATGACTGGGATTCGCGCAATTTTGGAAACGTGAAAATGCACCTTGAAACATTAAACGTACTGTTCCTAAAGGACCATTTCGTTGTTTACCAATAATGAGTTCAGCCGTGCCTTTGTCAGGACTATTTTCGTTATACACTTCGTCACGATAAATAAATAAAATCAAATCCGCGTCTTGCTCAATTGCACCAGAATCCCGCAAATCAGACATAACAGGGCGTTTATTA
>JBASLW010000121.1:0-2677 GCA_049656545.1 Methylococcaceae bacterium | reverse complement strand
GTATTGTTGTGTGGAAATGGTGGAAGTGCTGCTGACGCTCAACATATCGCGGCAGAATTTGTGGTGCGTTATCAATTAAAACGTCGTGCTTTACCAGCGATTGCGCTGACAACAGATACCTCAATTTTAACCGCTCACGCCAATGATTTTGATTTTGACAGTGTGTTTGCAAGGCAAATTGAAGCATTAGGAAATTCAGGCGACACGTTAATTGCCATTTCAACATCAGGGCATAGTAAAAATATCGTGCAAGCCGCGCAAATTGCACGCGCTAAAAACTTAAATGTGATTGCTTTGACGGGTGAAAACGGTGGCGCGTTAGCCGAATTTGCGACGAATTTAATCACTGTGCCATCAAAAATTACGGCACGGATTCAAGAAACCCATATTTTAATTGGACATTACTGGTGTGGTGTCGTTGAGGAAAATGTAAATGTTAGCGAATCTGCCTGATTTTTCGACAGCGCGAATTTTAGTCATTGGTGACGTAATGCTAGACCGTTACTGGTCTGGGCAAGCAGCGCGAATTTCTCCCGAAGCACCTGTGCCTATTGTGAAAGTAAAAACAATTGAGGAACGTGTCGGTGGTGCGGCAAACGTGGCGTTAAACATTGCAAAATTAGGTGGAAAAGTCACGTTAATTGGCGTAATTGGCGACGATTCTGATGGCAATCAATTGCAACAAATGTTGCGTGCCGAAGGTGTGGATTGTGATTTTATTGTGGAAAAAAATTTGCACACGATTTGCAAATTGCGCGTTATGGCGCAACATCAACAATTGATTCGAGTCGATTTTGAAGAAACACCGTTGAATTTTAATCACGCTGATTTGTCCGAACGCTTGCAAAATCATCTCGAAAAAAATGACGTTGTGGTGTTTTCAGATTACGGCAAAGGAACGTTAAAAAATGTAGCCGATTACATTTCAACTTCAAAAAAAGCGCGTTTAAAAACGCTTGTTGACCCAAAAGGTACGGATTATTCACGTTATCAAAACGCTGATTTAATCACGCCGAATTTAGGCGAATTAAAAGCCGTTGTTGGCGAAGGTGAAATAGAAACGTTAATCGAAAAAGGACGTGAAGTATTAACCGCACAAAAAATTGAAAATTTGCTTTTGACACGCGGCGAAGCAGGAATGAGCTTGATTGATGCAAAATCAACGTATTCTTTACCCGCGCAAGCTAAAGACGTTTTTGATGTTACAGGTGCAGGTGATACCGTCATTTCAGTAATGGCATTAGGATTAGCGATAAATTTACCCTTGCAAGAAGCGATGGTTTTAGCAAATTTAGCGGCGGGAATTGTGGTTGGAAAAGTGGGAACTTCGACTGTTTCAACACTTGAATTAACTCGAGAAATGCACACGCATAGAAATACGTTTGGTGTCGTTTCAGAAGATGAATTAGTTGAAATTATGCAACGCGCCAAAGTTCAAGGCGAAAAAATTGTGATGACCAACGGCTGTTTTGATTTGCTACACATTGGACATATTACTTATTTGCAGCAGGCAAAAGCATTGGGCGACCGTTTAATTGTCGCAGTGAATTCAGATGAATCCGTGAAAATTCTCAAAGGAAATTCGCGTCCAATTAACGATTTGTCGGCACGAATGGCAATTTTAGCCGCATTGGAATGTGTTGATTGGGTGGTTTCATTTTCTGAAAAAACGCCTGAACGCATTTACAACAAATTACTACCAAATGTTTTAGTAAAAGGTGGGGATTACAAAATCGAAGATGTTGTCGGCGGCGAAGCTGTTATTGCAAATGGCGGCGCGGTTAAAATTTTATCGTTTGTCGATGGCTATTCGACTAGCAAATTGATTGAAAAATCTCATTATTCAAAAACTTAACACTATGCCTTTACGTTATATCGAAAAAATTCTCCGTGCCTCTGTTTATGACGTTGCTATTGAAACGCCGTTAGATTGTGCAAAAACACTTTCGCAACGTTTTGAAAACCAGATTTTGCTAAAACGCGAAGATTTACAATCTGTTTTTTCATTTAAATTGCGTGGCGCGTACAACAAAATGGCGTTGCTTGATGAAGCTCAAAAAAAACGCGGTGTGATTGCGGCTTCAGCTGGAAATCACGCGCAAGGTGTGGCGTTATCAGCGCAACGCTTAGGAATCAACGCTTTAATCGTTATGCCAACTACAACGCCTGAGATTAAAAGCCAATCTGTTAAAAGCATGGGTGCAGAAATCGTTTTATTTGGTGATTCTTACAGCGATTCTTACGCGCACGCGAATGAATTGGCGAAAGAATCAGGGCGCGTTTTTGTTCATCCTTATGATGACGAAGACGTGATTGCAGGGCAGGGGACGGTTGCAATGGAAATTTTGCGTCAACATCCAAAAAAAATTGACGCGATTTTTGTGCCTGTTGGCGGTGGTGGATTGATTGCGGGCGTGGCAGTTTATGCAAAGTTTGTCCGTCCTGACATCAAAATTATCGGTGTTGAACCTGAAGATTCTGATTGTTTAAAACAAGCATTAGAAGCGGATGAGCGCATGATATTGGAACAAGTTGGATTATTTGCCGATGGTGTGGCGGTAAAACAAATCGGTGCAGAACCATTTGCACTTGCACAAAAATATGTTGATGAAGTGATTACGGTTTCGACTGATGAAATTTGTGCGGCAATTAAAGATATTTTCGACGATACACGCTC
>JBASLW010000120.1:0-14776 GCA_049656545.1 Methylococcaceae bacterium | reverse complement strand
GTATGAAACGGCGTGTGATGATTGCACGCGCAATGGTTCATGCGCCAAAATTACTCATTCTTGACGAACCGACCGCTGGCGTTGATATTGAAATACGCCGTTCGATGTGGGAAATGATGAAAGATGTAAACGCGCAAGGTACAACGATTATTTTAACGACACATTATTTAGAAGAAGCTGAAAGTCTGTGCCGAAATATCGCCATTATTGATAGCGGTAAAATTATCGAAAATTCCGACATGGCAAGTTTATTAACACGCTTACACGTCGATTATTTCATTTTGGATTTAGCAAAACCTGTCAAAAAAATCATTTTAAATGGTTACGAAGTGAAACAAATTTCAGAAAAAGTGTTAGAAATCGGTGTGCCAAAAGAACGAAATTTAAATGATTTATTTGCTCAACTTAGTGCTGAAAATATCGAAGTCATTAGCATGAAAAATAAAAGTAACCGCTTAGAACAATTATTTATCAATTTAATTGATAACAAAAATGCGAGGGAAGCATGAGTGTTTTTATTGCATTTAAAACGATAGTCCGAAAAGAGTTTTATCGATTTTTGCGGATTTGGCCTCAAACTTTATTGCCGCCTGCCATTACGACAGCGTTGTATTTTTTGATTTTTGGAAAATTGATTGGCGATAGAATCGGTACTATTCATGGCGTGAGTTATATGGATTACATTGTGCCAGGTATTATTTTAATGTCAGTGATTACACATTCTTATGCAAATGTTGTTTCGTCGTTTTATTCAACTAAATTTCAACGAAACATTGAAGAATTACTGGTTGCGCCAGTACCAAATTGGTTAATTTTGGCAGGCTATATTAGTGGTGGAATTTTGCGTGGTGTGTTGGTTGGTATTGTTGTCGCCGTAATTTCGTTATTTTTTACGCCGTTAACTATTCAAAATCCATTACTTGCTATTGCTGTTGTACTTCTGACTTCAACTTTATTTGCATTAGCGGGCTTTATTAACGCGATTTTGGCAGAAAGTTTTGATGATATTTCAATTATTCCGAATTTTGTTTTAACACCGTTGAGTTATTTAGGTGGCGTTTTTTATTCGGTAGATATGTTACCCACGATTTGGCAACACGTTTCACTCGGCAATCCCATTTTATATATGGTGAATGCGTTTCGTTTTGGCATGATTGGTATTTCTGATGTGGAAATTTTTTTAGCGTTTTTAATGACAGGTGGTTTTATTATCTTGCTGACAGTATTTGCAATTTGGCTACTGCATCGTGGAACTGGAATTAAAAGCTGAGGCAAAACAGTTATGAACAAATATGTTCATAACTGTTTCAAAAACGTTATGCCGTTGGTATTTCTGCAGCTTCTTTTTCTGCTTCTTTGATGCTCAAACGTACACGACCTTGTTTGTCGATTTCAAGCACTTTGACTTTTACCACATCGCCTTCATTTAAACGGTCGCTGACTTTTTCCACACGTTCATCTGAAATTTGTGAAATGTGAACCAAGCCATCTTTACCAGGAAGAATCGAAACAAATGCGCCGAAATCCATTAAACGAATGACTTTGCCTTCGTAGATTTTACCGACTTCAACTTCAGCGGTAATTTCTAAAATTAAACGTTTCGCTTCTTCGCCCGCCGCTTTGTCAACCGAGGCAATTTTCACAATGCCATCATCTGTTAAATCAACTGCTGCACCTGTTTGTTCAACGATGCTGCGAATGGTCGCGCCACCTTTGCCGATAACTTCGCGGATTTTACTTGGGTCAATTTTGAACGTGATAATACGCGGTGCAAAATCTGACATTTCCGTGCGTGAAGCCGCTAAGGCTTTATTCATTTCGCCCAAAATATGCAAGCGACCTTCTTTTGCTTGCGCGAGCGCGGCTCTCATAATTTCAGCAGTGATGCCTTGAATTTTGATGTCCATTTGCAATGCGGTAACGCCTTGCTCAGAACCTGCGACTTTGAAATCCATGTCGCCCAAATGGTCTTCATCGCCCAAAATATCAGAAATTACCGCAAAACGGTCGCCTTCTTTAATCAAACCCATCGCAATACCTGCAACAGGCGCAGATAATGGCACGCCTGCATCCATCAACGCTAAACTGCTACCGCAAACAGAAGCCATTGAACTCGAACCATTTGATTCGGTAATTTCAGAAACCACGCGAATCGAATACGGGAATTCTTCCATGTTTGGCAAGACAGCCAAAACACCACGTTTTGCTAAACGTCCATGACCGATTTCGCGGCGTTTTGGTGAACCAACAAAACCTGTTTCGCCAACGCTGTATGGAGGGAAGTTGTAATGCAACATGAAAGGTTCTTTGTATTCGCCAGCCAATGCGTCAATGACTTGTGCATCGCGGGCGGTACCTAACGTTGCAACAACTAACGCTTGGGTTTCGCCGCGTGTGAATAAGGCTGAACCGTGCGTACGAGGTAAAACACCCGTGCGAATACTAATTTGACGCACTTTATCAAGCGGACGACCGTCGATGCGTTGACCGTCATTTAAAATTGCGCCACGCACTACGTCATATTCTAATTGCTCAATGACGTTTTTAATTTCGGCTTCTGCGTAGGCTTCATTAGCGGTTAATTGCTCAATAATGGCAGTACGAATTTCTTTTAATTTGTCTTGGCGAACCAATTTTTCTGGAATCAAATATGCCGCTTTTACATCCGCTTCAATTGCGCCAACTAAACGGTTTAATTCATGATTTGGTTCAGGAGCAACCCATTCCACTACGCCACGACCTGCCGATTCAGCAAATTCGTTAATCGCGTTAATCGCCGTTTGCATTTGTTCATGACCGAACAACACCGCGCCAAGCATAACTTCTTCAGATAGATTTTTCGCTTCGGATTCCACCATCAAAACAGCTTGCGACGTTCCTGCAACCACTAAAATCAAATCTGATTCTTTCAATGTGGTTGGTGAGGCGTTGAGCAAATACTGACCATCTTTATAACCGACATTTGCCGCACCGATTGGACCATTGAATGGCAAACCTGAAATGGCTAATGCGGCTGATGCACCAAGTAAAGCAGGAATTTCAGTGTCTACGTCAGGATTTAAAGAAACGACCGTGACAATAATTTGCACTTCGTTGGTGTAGCCTTCTGGAAATAAAGGGCGAATCGGGCGATCAATTAAGCGTGAAATTAAGGTTTCTTGTTCGGAAGGACGACCTTCGCGTTTGAAAAATCCACCTGGAATTTTGCCTGCCGCGTAGGCTTTTTCTTGGTAATTTACGGTTAATGGGAAAAAGTCGCCACCTGCCGCGCCTTTTTTTCCAACTACTGTTACTAATAAAGACGTGCCGTTCACGTCAATCATCACTGCGCCATCTGCTTGACGGGCAATTTCACCTGTTTCGAGCGTAACTGTTTGATCGCCGTATTGAAATTCTTTACGAATAGGATTCACTCTTGGATTTCCTGTGTTTGGATAATTTGAAAATGTCTTTGTTTCTAAAGCAAAAACGGCACAAGGTGTGCCGTTTTCTAAGTGGTTTTTTTATTTACGCAACCCTAAGCGTGCGATAAGCGTGCGGTAACGTTCGCCATCTTTGTTCTTCAAATAGTCGAGCAATTTGCGACGTTGATTAACCATACGCAATAAACCGCGACGTGAATGGTTATCTTTTTTGTGTGCCGCAAAATGTGGAGCTAAATGTTGAATGTGAGCCGTCAACAAGGCAACTTGTACTTCTGGTGAACCTGTGTCAGTTTCTGATTGACGATAGGCTTCAACGACGGCTTTTTTTTGTTCTGCTGTAAATGGCATTGCGGAATAATCCCTAAATTTCAAAAATAAAATGAAAGTTTCCACGTTTAGGGTGTAGAAACTTGAAAAGTTAATCGCTCAAATTGAACAATCTAACGACGGTTATCTTATCATTCAATCCAATTTCGCCCAAACCTAAAAACACATTTTCTGCATATAAACGCACGTTTTGTTTTGTTTCATTTGTTTCAAAATCAATCGCTTGACCATATCGAATCGCTGTTGCTTGTTGAGGTGTTAAATGAACGGCTTGTAAATTTTCCAACGGTTTATCGACAGTAATTAAACTCGCGTGTAATTCTTCCGAAGACATCGCGCTGAGTTGTTCAATGGTTTTTGCTTCGTGCAACTGAAATTGTCCCGCTTGCGTGCGCCGTAAAGCAGTGACCGTTGCACCACAACCTAAATTATGTCCAATATCTTCGGCGAGCGAACGAATATAAGTGCCTTTTGAGCAAGCGACATCGAGCGTCAACGTGTCAGGCGTGAATTCAAGTAAGTTAATTTCGTAAATCGTAATATGTCGAGGTTCGCGCTCAATCGTGATGCCGTCACGCGCGAGTTCGTAGAGTTTTTTGCCGTTGTGTTTTAATGCCGAATACATCGGTGGGACTTGGGTTTGTGCGCCTGTGAATTTCGCTAAACAACTTTGAATCTGTTCCAGCGACAACGGCGGCACAGGTTTGGTTTCAATGATTTGACCTTCGGCATCGCCCGTGTCAGTCATTACGCCAAGTTTTACCGTCACTTGATAACGTTTGTCATCATCAAGCATCAACGCCGAAACTTTAGTTGCTTCACCAAAACACAGCGGCAAAAGTCCTGTGGCAAGTGGGTCTAAACTGCCTGTGTGTCCTGCTTTGTTTGCGTTGAATAAACGCCGAACTTCTTGCAACGCTTTATTTGATGAAACACCCAAACGTTTGTCGAGCAAAATAATACCGTGAACATTTAATCCTGATTTACGCTTGCTCACTCGACTCCTCATCCACCGTTGTTGTTTCTATTTCATCATTCTCTTGAACAGGTGGTAATCCACGTCTTACATGCGCTCTGATTTTTTCCATTGATGCCGCATGAAGTTCCCATTTTTCTTCCATCAATTTTTCATGAATCATCATGGGTTTTTTTGCAGAGCGAAGGTCTTTTATAAATTTTCGATTTGTCATTAAAGAAGTGCGTAATTGATTACGATATTCTTCTTTTTCTTCATCAGATAACTTTGATTGTTTTATCGTTCTGCTAACGGTCAAAGGGTAGACTTTTACGTCTTCTTCTTCGACTTTTTTCAAATTTAAGACGAAATGATGATGTTGTTTAAGTTTTTTTTTCATGAGAGGATTTTTTATATAAAGTTTCTAAAGGTTAAAATAACATCAGCAAAAGTTACGCCATAATTTACCAGATTAGCATTGCACCGCCTTGATTATTCCAATCTGATAATACAAAACGTTGTACTTTTTTGCCATTTAACTGAAATTCATGCAAAGCAGGTTGATGCGTATGACCATGAATCAATCGGGTACATTGATATTTTTTCATTACATTTTCGACTGTATTTTGATTTACATCCATAATGTAATCTAATTTTTTTTGTTTATGCCAAAAACTACGCAATCGATACCACCGCGCAGCTAATAATCGCAACCATAACGGTTTTGCTAGTACATTTTGTTGCCATGCCAATGAGCGCGATTTAAGACGAAATGCTTGATAAGCCAAATCGTCACTGCACAATAAATCACCGTGTGTTAAAAGTGTACGTTCCCCTGCTAATTCAATGACCGCATAGTCGTCTAACAAAATTACGCCCGTAGTATCTGCAAAACGATTACCAATTAAAAAATCACGATTTCCACGTTGAAAATAAACTTTTACTCCTAAATCAGTCAATTTTTTTAATTCGCCCCGAATTTGTGCATTCGGATAAGTAAAATCATCATCACCCACCCACGCATCAAATAAATCACCTAAAATATAAACGGCTTTTGCTTGCGTTGCTTTAGTTTGTAAAAAATGAATGAAATGACGGGTTATTTGAGGTTTGTCGAATGACAAATGTAAATCTGAAATGAATAAAATCACAGTAATCGCAAGAAGATTTAGCGTTAAAAACCGCGTTTAAATGAAACGCGGTTTTTCAAAAATTTATTTTTTGGTTGATTCAGTCGGAAAACCTGCATCTTGCCAGCCTTTAATGCCGCTGGTAACACGATAAACGTGATGATAACCCAATTCTTTTGTCCATAACGCGGCAGTATTTGAACGTCCGCATTTATTTCCACCACAATAAACGACGATTTTTTGTCCTAATTTATCGCCTAAAAGTGCTTTGTAAGCATCTTCTGAACCTGCTGTAGCATCGTCTTTCCAGTTGCGTGTAAATTTTGCCTGGAATTCAAAGTTATTTGCACCTGCAATATGCGCTTCGTTGAATTGAATTTGTGAATTGCCATCAATTAAAACAAAATTTTCTTTTTCATCAATCCATTTTTTCAAATCGGCAACCGACAACAATTCATAACCGCCTTGATTAGCTTCGTGATGAATTTTCATCGCAATTTCTTCAATTTCGTTTTCTTTGTAAGTTTGTGGTTCAGCAAAGGCTTGGGATGCAAATAACGCCGTTAATGCAATTGCTAAAAATGTTTTTTTCATAATAAAATCCTTTGAAAATTAAGTTAAAAAAGAAAGTAACGCGGGTAATAATTCATCATCTTCGAGTTTTAAAAGTGCCGCAAATTGTTGACGTTCTAATTCAGTCGCTTGCAAATACTGATTTTCGAGATAATTTTTTAACAACAAGTCTAACTCTAAACTACCGCGTCTGCATTGCCAATAGAGTTGCGACGTTTTCACGCGCGTTGCACCAGTTGTTTTTTAATTTCAGTAATCGCTTTCGCGGGGTTCAAACCTTTTGGGCAAGTATCCACACAATTCATAATCGTGTGGCAACGGTAAAGTTTAAAACTTTCGTCTAGTGAATTTAAGCGTTCTTCCGTATTTTCATCTCGGCTGTCAACAATGAAACGATACGCTTGTAATAAAACAGCCGGACCTAAATACCGCTCGCTATTCCACCAATAACTTGGACAACTTGTTGAACAACATGCACACAATACACAATCATAAAGTTCATTCAACGCAGCGCGTTCGGATTCGCTTTGCAAGCGTTCACGTTCTGGATTGGTTGAATTTTCAAGCCACGGTTTAATCGACGCATACTGCTCATAAAAATGTGTCATATCCACAACCAAATCTTTCACAACATTCATGTGTGGTAATGGATAAATTTTCAGCGTATCGCCTTCATAATCGGCAAGCGATTTTGTACAAGCAAGCGTATTTTTACCATTCACATTCATCGCACATGATCCACAAACGCCTTCACGGCAGGAGCGTCGAAAGGTTAAAGAACTGTCTAGCGAATCTTTAATTTTGAGTAAAACATCTAACACCATTGAGCCACATTCATCACGCGGAATATCAAATGTATCAATGCGTGGGTTTTCACCAGATTCTTCTGACCAGCGATACACTTCAACACGTTGAAAATGATTTCCTTTTGATGCAACAGGAGAAGATTTTTTTAATTTTGAATTTTTTGGTAACGTAAATTCGACCATTTTTAGTTCTCCAATTTGTTTAAACGGCTTAATGTTTCCAGCAATCGAGAAACATCGTCAAATTCATGCAGTGCAGAAAATGTAATTCGCAAACGTGCTTTATTTTTCGGAACGGTTGGCGGACGAATTGCACTTACTAACAAACCTGCTTCTAAAAGTTGTTGGCTCATTTGTATGGCACGAAAACTATCGCCAACAAGTAACGGTTGAATCGGCGAATCAGACGGCATCAAAGGTAAATTTAACTGTTCTGCACCTTTTTTGAAATGTGAAATCAACGCCTGTAATTTTTCACGTCGCCACGTTTCTTCAATCACGATTTTCAAACTAGCACGAGTAGCTTCAGCAATTGCAGGGGGCAGGGCGGTTGTGTAAATATAAGTTCTCGCTGATTGAATTAGTGATTCAATCAATAATTCTGAACCTGCGATAAACGCGCCAAATGTTCCAAATGCTTTGCCCAATGTTCCCATTAAAATCGGCACGTCATCTGCGGTTAAATTTAATTCTTGAACCAAACCACCACCTTTACTTCCTAAAACACCAAAACCGTGTGCATCATCAACCATTAAAAGTGCGTCATTTTTTTTGGCTAAAATTGACAATTCTCGCAACGGTGCAACATCGCCATCCATGCTAAAAACACCATCTGTGACAATCAATTTTTGACCGCTTGCTTTGCTCAATAATTTTTCGAGTTGTGACAAATTGGCGTGTGGATAACGTTTAAAATTTGCGCCCGAAGACAAACCACCATCAAGCAATGAAGCATGATTTAACTTATCTTCAAAAACAAAATCGCCACGTCCAACTAAAACGTTAATCGCGCCTAAATTCGCCATATAACCTGTTGAAAATAACAACGCCCGTTCACGTCCTGTAAATTCAGCAAGTTCTTCTTCTAACAAATGATGCGCTTTTGAATGTCCGCAAATTAAATGTGCCGAGCCGCTTCCAACCCCGTAAATATCAGCGGCGTTTTTGAAAGCGACAATCACGTTTTCATGTTTCGACAAACCCAAATAGTCATTGCTGCAAAAATTGACAACATTTCTATCGTCAATCATTCGCCGCGAACGGTATAAACCTTGCGATTTCAGTTCGTCTAAGTTGACTTGGGTAAGCATTAACCAACCCAAACACGCGCATTGCTAAACAACCGCAACCACGCGCCATCTTTATCCCAATCATTTGGATGCCAAGAATTTTGCAACGTTCTAAAACAACGTTCAGGATGCGGCATCATAATCGTGACTTTGCCATCGGTTGTCGTTAACCCCGTAATTCCAAACGGTGAACCATTTGGATTTGCAGGAAAATCCGTTGTTGGAACGCCACGCGAATCAACATAAGACAAGGCAATCATTTTGGCTTCAACGGCAGCTTGCAAGTTTTGTGAAAACACCGCGCGACCTTCACCATGCGCCACGACAACTGGCATTCTTGAACCTGCCATTCCAGCAAGCAAAATCGAAGGCGATTCTTCAACTTTGACCATTGCCACACGCGCTTCAAATTGTTCCGAATTATTACGCGCAAAACGCGCCCAATGCTGTGCGTTCGGAATGATTTCTTTCAAGCCTGAAAGCATTTGACAACCGTTACACACGCCCAAACTAAAGGTATCTTCGCGAGCAAAAAACGCCGCGAATTCATCACGCGCACGCGGATTGAACAAAATCGATTTTGCCCAACCGCCGCCTGCACCTAAAATGTCACCGTAAGAAAAACCGCCGCAAGCCACTAAACCTTTGAAGTCTTGCAAACTAACACGCCCGTGAATAATGTCGCTCATGTGAACATCGATACTGGTAAAACCAGCACGATTAAACGCCGCCGCCATTTCAACGTGACCATTTACACCTTGTTCGCGCAAAATAGCGACTTTCGGACGAGACAAATTCAAGAATGGTGCGGAAATATCTTCATGTACATCAAATGTCAAAAGTGCGTGCAAACCACGATCCGAATCATCAACAATTTGCTCAAACTCTTGTTTGGCACATGCTGGATTATCGCGTAATGCTTGCATCCGATAACTCAGTTCTGACCACGTTTTTTGTAAATTTGCTCGCGTTTCGCTGTAAATGATTTCGCCTGATTTTGAAATGTTCAAACGTTGATTTTCGTGCGTGCCGACTGTTCCGATTTCAAATACGCAATCGACTAATCCGTTGTGCGCGAATAATGTTTTTACGTTTTCTAAATCTTCGGCTTTGACTTGAACCACTGCGCCGAGTTCTTCGTTAAATAATTCGCTTAAAATGTTGCCATTTAAATTTAAATTCACTTCTAAACGACTTGCGAAAAGCATTTCAGCAGCAACGGCAAGCAAACCACCATCTGAACGGTCGTGATAAGCGAGTAATTTATCGTTTTGATTGAGCGTTTGAATTGATTCAAAAAACGCTTTCAATCGTTTTGCATCATCCACGTCTGGGCAATTGTCACCGAGTTGGTTATAAACTTGCGCGAGAACTGAACCGCCTAAACGATTTTTGCCCGCACCCAAATCAATCAACAATAACACGCTATTTTCAACGGCTTGTAATTCAGGTGTGAGCGTTTTTGTGACATCCAAAACGGGCGCAAACGCCGTGATAATCAACGACAACGGCGCAGTCATGGTTTTTTCGCCAGCGTCGTCGCGCCAAACAGTTTTCATCGAAAGCGAATCTTTACCGACTGGAATCGCAATGCCTAATTCGGGACAAAGTTCCAAACCAACCGCTTTTACCGTGTCAAATAACGCCGCATCTTCACCTGCCACGCCTGCCGCTGCCATCCAATTTGCCGATAATTTAATATCACGCACGGCATCAATTCGCGCCGCAGCTAAATTTGTCAACGCTTCACCGATTGCCATACGTCCCGACGCTGGCGCGTTAATCACCGCAATCGGTGTGCGCTCGCCCATCGCCATTGCTTCGCCTGTTATGGCTTGAAAACCTGACGTTGTCACGGCGACATCGGCGACAGGAATTTGCCAACGCCCCACCATTTGGTCACGCGCTACTAAACCAGTCACTGAACGGTCGCCGATGTGAATCAAGAAACTTTTATCTGCTACGGCGGGGAACGCTAACACACGGTTAATCGCTTCTGAAAGGTCGATATTTTCTGTGTTGAACACGGCTACTTTTGGCGCGATGTGTTCAACCACGCGGTGTAATTTTGGTGATTTTCCAAACAAAACCGACATCGGCAAATCAACAGGTTTGTCGCCCAATAAATTGTCCGAAAGGCTTAAATGTTCTTCGTCGATCACTTCACCGATGACCGCAAATAAACAGTGTTCGCGTTCGCAGAAGGCGGTAAATAATTCGAGTGATTCAGGTTTGATAGCGACAACGTAACGTTCTTGCGCTTCGTTGCACCAAATTTGCATTGGAGACATGCCTAAATCGGCATTTTGGACGTTGCGTAATTCAAAACGTCCGCCGCGTTCGCAATCGTGGATAATTTCAGGCACGGCGTTGGACAAACCGCCTGCGCCAATATCGTGAATGGAAACGATTGGCGTGTTTTCACCGAGCGCGTTGCAATGGTTGATGACTTCTTGGCAACGACGTTCCATTTCGGGGTTTTCACGTTGCACGCTAGCAAAATCAAGCGTTTCAGAGCTTTCACCTGACGCTTGCGACGATGCCGCGCCACCACCTAGCCCAATCAACATCGCTGGACCACCCAAAATAATGATGAGCGAACCTGCTGGAATCGGTTGTTTGTTAATCAGCATCGGGCGAATGCTACCTAAACCGCCTGCAATCATAATCGGTTTGTGATAGCCGCGTAATTCATTGTCGCTACCTAAAACAGGTTGTTCAAAGGTGCGGAAATAACCCGCCAAATTCGGACGACCAAATTCATTATTAAACGCCGCGCCGCCGAGTGGAGCTTCAATCATAATGTCGAGCGCAGACGCGATGCGTTCAGGTTTGCCGTTGGCTTGTTCCCAAGGTTGCGCGAAATCAGGAATTTGCAAATGCGACACTGAAAAACCTGTTAAGCCTGCTTTCGGTGTTGAACCGCGACCTGTCGCGCCTTCGTCACGAATTTCGCCACCGCTACCTGTTGCCGCGCCTGAATACGGCGAAATCGCGGTTGGATGATTATGTGTTTCCACTTTCATCAATAAATGCGCGGCTTCTTCGGTGTAGCTGTATTCGCCCGTGTGTGGATTGCGGATAAACACTTGCGTCTGAGCATTTTCAACTACTGACGCATTATCGTGATACGCCGACAAAATGCCGTGTGGGCTGACTTCTGAGGTGTGGCGAATCATTTTGAACAGCGATTGCGCTTGTTCGATACCGTCAATTGTCCAACTTGCATTAAAAATTTTGTGGCGACAATGTTCCGAATTTGCTTGCGCGAACATCATGAGTTCTACGTCAGTCGGATTACGTTCAAGCTGCACAAATGCGTCGGTTAAATAATCAATTTCGTCTGCGGATAACGCTAAACCTAAATTTGTATTGGCTAAAACCAGCGCGTCACGACCTTGTTCAATCACATTTACACGTTGCAATGGTTGTGGCTCGTGATGTGCGAAAAGTTCTAAATTCGTTTGTTCGCGGACAACGGTTTGCGTCATGCGGTCGTGCAATTTTTTAGCAACGTTTTCATTTAATGGCAATGCACTGACGATGAAGTATTCAATCCCGCGTTCGATACGTTCAATGTCTGTTAATCCGCAACGGTGTGCGATGTCGGTCGCTTTGCTTGACCAAGGTGAAATCGTTCCCGAACGTGGCACAACTAATAAACAGTCGCCTTCTTCTGTAACAGAATTGGGTGAACCATAAGTTAAAAGTTGTTCTAAAACCGATTGTTGCTCAGCGGTCAATGTGCCTGAAACAAAATGCACAAATCGGGCGGCAACTTTTTGAATGTCAGGTTGAATGCTTTGTAATTCAGAAAGTAATTTTTCTAAACGAAATTCAGATAAGGCGGCGGTGCTGATGAGTTTTTGCATGAGTTTTTCTATGAAGATGAAAATAAGGCAGGTAGTTTAAATTATTTTATGAATGTTTAATGTGTCTATATTAAGTTAACTATTTAAAATTAGTGGAATAGAATTTCGTTACCAATTGAGCATTTTGCGATTGCTTTTCTGTCCAAAAAACTAATGCCTGATTTTCAACAGCAGCAACACGCGGATGTGTTGAATTTTTGCCTTTTGTAGATAAACGTTCTGGTGTTGACCATGTTTTCCCTTCATCAAATGATTGCGCGGCAAAAATCCCCGTCCCTTCTTTACTCATTTCATCCCAAACCACCACAACACGTTTTTCTAAAACAGCAATGTCGCTGTGTGTTGCATTTTTTGCAATTTTAATAGGTTTATTTGTCAATGAATTGAGTGTGTACAAACCTGATTTTGATGATTCGCCTGTCCAAACACTGGCATAAAAAGCATTATTTTCATCAAAGGCAATTCCACCCCCGACGTGTGGACAACCATCAAAATGCCAATTAAATTCACCGATCGTTTTTTTTCTGTGCCACGTTGCACCATTATCGTTTGAACTGAGTAATGTCATATCACGCGGATTCATATCACGATACAGGACATGAAGCTCTTCATTGGGTGAAATAACTAATGTATTCCAGCAACATGAACAACTCGAATCATCAAGTTTTGAAGGCGATTGCCAATTTTCACCATCGTCTATTGAACGCGCATAAAGCAAACTTTGATACCCATTTTCTTCAGGATCAGCAAGCCAAACTGTGTGAAATTTTCCGTTGTTATCTGCAATTAAATCCGCGTGTGATTGGTCGCCCGAATTATCAATTGCAGGATTTTTTCCAATATGCCACGTTTTTCCGGCATCGTGTGAGTAGGTTGTAACTAACGCCCCATAATTCGGCATTTCGCCTTGAACTTGCCAAGCTGCAACAAGATTTTCGCCATTTGCTGCAATTTGAACATCATTGCCGCGAGAAGCTAGGACTGGAGAAGAAAATGCGGGCATTTCAACAGGTATTGACCATGTTTTTCCGCCATCAGCAGATTGCAAATAATAAACAGATTGTGTTTTATCTTTTATCGATTTCAATCCTGAAATCAGAACGTGTAATGTGTCAGCATCTTTATAAATATCGAAACTACTCACATTTTCAAAATTAAAACTATTTTTTGAAAAAGAAGACATTGTATGTTGAGGTGAAATAAAAGAACAACCTGATAAAAGCAAACTTATAACGAATATGTTGATTTTCATTTCAGTTGAGGTGGTCAAACGAAGGAAGATTATCGTCCTCATTCTTTGAAAAAATGAGAACGATATGAAGGAAAAATTTATCTTTCTAGCAACGCGAATTTGCCTTCTTTGCCGTTCCATTCGTCAGCATCAGGCAGCGCGTCTTGAACTTCCGTAATCGTTGGCCACACTTTTGCTAATTCAGCGTTTAAAGCCGCGAAGTGTTCTTGACCCGCAGGTAATTCATCTTCAGCATGAATCGCATTTGCAGGGCATTCTGGTTCGCATAGCGTACAATCAATACATTCGTCTGGATCAATAACTAAAAAATTAGGTCCAACGTGAAAACAATCAACAGGACAAACATCAACACAATCTGTGAATTTACATTTAATGCAATTTTCGGTAACAACAAAAGCCATAATTTAAGTCTCTAAAAGGATAAAAAGAGGATTATTTGAGTCGCTATCTTAGCAGAAAGTTACGGCTTGCTAAACAAATGCGCGGGAGTTGGCGGCGTTTTTTCTTGCAAACAGTGATAAGCTGCATTTTCGTATTTAATCGTTAGTGATTGTACATTTTCATGTTCCGTTAAGAATTTTTCTGCTTCAATGGCAGTTAAATCTTTCATCATAAATGTTGCAATACATTCACAGGCTTTACTAAATCTTGCTTTATCAATATCTGGATTGACTGAATTTTTCAGCTCTCTTGCTACGCATTGATTTTCAAATGTTTTTTCAAATTTTTGTTTGTCACTAGCGGTAACTTTGCTATCAAGTAAAGTGTGACTAATGGGGATTTTTTTGGTCTGGTTTGTTTCAGTGGTTTTTTCATCAGAACAACCGTTAATTGCTAATGTGCCAATTAAACCTAAACCGACAAACAAGGCTTTTAAAGAAGATGTTTTCATAAAATTTAGACGTTGAATTAAGTAAAATGGCATTATGCTAGAATCGTTAAAAAATGCAATGTACGTCCTATTTTCCATTTGCTTTAATGAGTTTAATAAATGATTTCTCTTTACAACCAATCACCTTACAAAGAAGCCTTAGCGGTTTTTTTGACATTTTGTCATCGCAAAACCTATCCGAGTAAAGTTGATATTATTAAAATTGGCGATACGGGAGACCGTTTATTTTTTATTATCGAAGGGTCGGTGGTAGTT
>JBASLW010000119.1:0-1831 GCA_049656545.1 Methylococcaceae bacterium | reverse complement strand
GGGTTTAGTCAACAAGGGTTATTTTTTCTTAAAATAGTAAAAACCGCCAAATTTACCTCTTAAAATCATATTGTTATCGGTTTTCTCTTCTAAGGAAAAAAAGTCAAAACGCGAACTACCGACTTGTGCAACTTTTAATTTTCCTTCTTCAATTTCGTAATTGACAGGTGGTTGGTCGTAGTATTTACCCTCACGCGGAATATGTAAAATGGTCAATTTACCCTCTTTAAAAATCCAAGTATCTTCACGCGCCATGGCAACTTCTTTTTCACTAGCGGTATTTTTTGTGGATTCCAATTTCCATGTTCCTGCCACATCTTCTTTTGATTTTAAATCAACGTCTGCCAAAGCAATATGTGTGAAAGTTGACAACACGAAAAATAGTGAAGCGATATTTATTTTATTCATTTAGATTTCCTTTTTTGACAGGTTTAGTGTGCCGAATTAGTCAACACATCTGCCATCGATTATGCGCTAGAAATAATTGAATAAATAGGCGTTTTAAACATGACAAATGTGTTCAAGTACATTTAGACAATGATTTTCGACTTTTACTTTACGCCATTCATGAATCAAAACACCGTGAACGTTAATTAAAAATGTACTACGTTCAATGCCAATCACTTGTTTTCCGTACATATTTTTTAATTTTAACACGTCAAATAATTGGCAAAGTGCTTCGTCATCATCTGAAATCAAATCGAATGGTAAATTTTGTTTGCATTTAAAATTTTCATGCGATTTTAAACTGTCGCGTGAAATACCCAAAATAACGGTATTCGCCGCTTCAAATTGAGCAAAATTATCTCGAAAATCTTGCGCTTCCAGCGTACAACCTGGTGTGCTGTCTTTTGGATAAAAATATAAAACAACATTTCTACCAAGAAAATCGCTTAATTTTATTGTTTTATCGCCTGTGATTTTCGCACTGAAATTAGGCACACTTTCGCCAATCATCGATTCACTCCAAACGGTTCAAAAATAATATCCGCGTTAATTTGGTCGCAAACATACATGATTTCATCGCGCAACATAAACAACGAAACGGTTTGTGGCAACGCAATAATCAACCGTGCCGAAAAAAGCTGCACATCTAAATAAGGCGCGGGATAAGCTCGTCCTGAAATTTCTTCGATTTCTACATTTCGTTCGTTAAAAAATGCAACTACTTTTTGTAAAATATCATTACTTTCTAATCCAACAATTTCAACAATATATGGCGTTGCGTGATTAAAAACACGCGCTTTTTCGATGCGATGACTATGAATTTTAGCGTGGAATTTTTTTTCTATGGCATGCAACGTGCTTTCATATTTAGCAAGTTGATTCCAATTTCCTTCAGCAAGCAAATAAGCACAATGTAAATCGCCAAATCGTGATGCTTTTACATCAGCAATTCGACAACCGCTTCCTGTAATTGAAGCAATCAGTTCGGAAATTGCGGCAAATGGATTGTCGCTTAAAACAGTAATGGCAAGTTGCATAACGTAAAACCTTTCTGAAAAGTGTTTAGGAATTTCGCCGTAAATGAACGAAAATTTAAAACGAATAATTAGCGCATTAGCATAACAAATCACGCCGACGACAACGTAACAAACTTTTAAAAACGCGGCATTTTCTTTTTTTAGCAATCAGTGAAATCATGACAAATTCATCCAAAAAAACAGTTTCAGCCTCACGCGACAATTTCGATTTGGATTTAGATGCGCGACTTGACCAAGCCACATCAACCTTGCAACTAGACAATGAACCACCTGTTGGTGATACGTTAGACCAAATTTTAGCGCAAGCGAAAAAAGAAATTGATACCGATTTTCCTGAAGAATTAACC
>JBASLW010000118.1:0-16752 GCA_049656545.1 Methylococcaceae bacterium | reverse complement strand
GACAAATATATCGTGATAATTTGTGACTTGTTCAGCAGTAAGTAAAAAGACACCATCGCCGCCACGTTCAAAGTTAAGCCAATAAAATTCAACATCAGGAAATAACGTTTGCAATGTTTCAGCACTACTTCCCACTTCGACAATTAAAATGCCTTGTTCGCTTAAATAATCTTTAGAATTTATCAAAATTCGCAACACTAAATCTAAACCTGAATCGCCCCCTTTAAAAGCCATATCGGGTTCTGCGTGAAATTCAGGCGGCAAATCTTGCCATTCTTGTAACGCAACATACGGTGGATTACTAATAATCACATCGTATTTTGTTGGCGGCAATTTATTAAACAAGTCTGAATAATAGGTTGTAACGATGTCTGAAAGTTGATGTTTTTCAATGTTAATTTCAGCAACTTCTAATGCTTCAGGCGATAAATCGACCGCATCCACCATTGCATTTGGAAACGCATACGCACACGCAATCGCAATGCACGCACTGCCTGTACATAAATCTAAAATATGTTCGACTGTTTCTTCTTCAATCCAAGGTTCAAAACGTTGTTCAATCAATTCTGCAACAGGCGAACGTGGAATTAAAACCCGTTCATCAACATAAAACGGTAAGCCCATGAAAATGGATTCTTTGGTTAAATACGCGGCGGGGATGCGTTCGTTAATACGGCGTTCGATTAAATCAAAAACCGTTTGGCGTTCTTCATACGTTAAAACGCAATCAAAAAAGGTTGCTGATAAATGATAGGGTTGATTTACCGCGTATAAAACCAGCGCAACAGCTTCATCTAACGCAGTAGTTGAACCTTGTCCAAAAGCAATTTTTTCAGCCGTAAAACGGCTTGAAGCCCAACGCATATAATCGCGTAATGTCGTTAAAATGTTTAATGTTTCGTTCATAAAATTTTTTTAAAAGTTGTTGATTTGCAAAGTGTTAGATTTATATTTCGCATATTGTCTTAGTTTCACTACACCGTCACAAACATAAATGATAAAGTCTTTAGAAATAAGGAAAAATTTAATTTCACTCAACATTGTAACTTTTTGAGGTGACACAATGAAAAACAAAAACGTCTTACTTTTAGCAAGCAGTTTATTATTTACAACACTTGCTCAACCTGTTTTTGCGGCAAAAACAGACAAACTTCAACCTAAAAAAATTACATCAAAATTGATGTTGGCAAAATTACTTCTTAAACATAAAACGAATCACTTTATGTATTCGATGTACACATTGAAGGGAGCAGATTTCGTTACGCCAACGGCAATGCCTACGGCAATTTCTGATTCTGCTACACCCGTTGTTAGTCATTCCGACACCAACATTCAGGTAGTTGGCGTTGATGAAGCTGACAGTGTAAAAATTGCGGATGATGGTTATATTTACCAAATTCACAATAATCAAATCCGCATTATTAAAGGTTTCCCCATTGTAGAATTAAGCGAAACGGCAACAATTAAATTTCCAGATGAAAATTTTAATCCTACAGGTATTTATGTCAAAGAAGGTAAATTGGTAGTTTTGGGTTCGACGTGGAAAATGTTAAATACACCGCAAATTCAACCTGCCACAAATGCAAAAATGGCAATTTGGGGTGGTTATATACCGCAAGCAACCCAAACTCGCGCGTTTATTTTTGATGTTAGTAATCATGCAAATCCAATACAAATTCGTGATGTTTCTATTGATGGCGATTATTTAGATTCGCGCCGCATTGGTGATGATTTATATTTTGTCGCGCGAACTTATCCACGTTATTACATGAATCCGATGGTTAAAAATGCGTCGGCAATGAAAACAAGTGATATGTTGCCAAACATTATTGACACCAAACAAGGTAAAACTGTAACCAAAACGATGTCAGTTAAAGATTTGTCTTATTTACCTGAATTTGTCGAACCTGATTATGTTGTTGTTGCTAGTTTGAATTTAAAAGATGCTGAAAAAACGCTTACGACAAAAGCGTATTTAGGAGCTGGTGAATTGGTTTATGCGTCGTTGAATAATTTATATTTATCCGCCTCGAAATATAATTTTGACGAAACCACTGACGAAATTCCTAAAGATATAATTAGTACCCAAATTTTCAAATTTAACATTGATAAAGGCGTAGTGAATTTTGCGGCAGCGGGCGAAGTCGCTGGAACAGTATTAAATCGTTTTTCGATGGATGAAAATGGAGATTATTTCCGTATTGCTACCACAACACAAAATTGGAATAACGGTGAAAATGCGTCCTCTAATGCTTTGTTTGTGTTGGATAAAACGATGCAAACTGTTGGCAAACTTGAAAATTTAGCAAAAGGCGAGCGTATTTATTCCACACGTTTTATGGGAAATCGTTGCTACATTGTGACGTTTAAACAAGTTGACCCACTTTTTGCGATTGATTTATCTGTCCCTGAAAAACCGTTTGTCGCAGGCGAATTAAAAATTCCTGGTTACAGCGAGTATTTGCATCCTTATGATGAAAATCATTTAATTGGTTTTGGACATGATGCGACAACGTTTAATAATGGTTACAGCGAGGTTTCTATTCCATTAGGTTTAAAAATGGCGTTGTTTGATGTATCTGATATGAATGCACCGAAAGAATTGTATAGCGTAAAAATCGGTGACAAAGGCACAGATACGCCACTGACTTATGATGCAAAAGCCTTATATTGGGATGCAGAAAAGAAACTGTTCGGTTTTCCTGTGAATTTACATGAGTTGCCCAAAGGTTTTGATAATGCAAATCCTTCTGCGTATGGAAACGCAATGTGGCAAGGTGCGTATATTTATGAAGTTACGCCTGAAAAAGGTTTTAATTTGAAAGCAAAACTGTCACAAATTCCTGATTCTGCTGTACCTGTTAAAACAGAATATGGCTACAGTTATTGGGATTTTGAAGCGTCAAGTTTGTTTGTCGATAGAATTTTGCGAATTGACAACAGTTTGTACACCCTTTCCAACAATCAATTAAGTATTTATGATTTAGAAAACTTTAAGGAAAAAGCAACGTTGGCGTTTAAACCTTAAGTAAATTCTAGTGATTGTAGTCTTTTTAGACTTGCAATCACGGTTTTAGACGCTATGATAAAACCTATCTTTAAGGCGTATTTAAGACTTCGCCACGACAATAAATCCAATAGTTTCCTTGAGTTAAAATTCATTATGCAAAATCCAAAAACAGAAAATCTAATAAACCAAGACAATAAATTGTTGTCTTCGAGACGCAAGTTTTTGACCAATCTTGCTTACGGTTCGTTGTTATTTATCGCAGGGACAAGTGTTGCTAGTGCGCGAGCAAAAAATTTTGCAGTCCGAAAGACCTTACAAAAGCATGCCGCTAAAACTTCTTCTACACACGTTGCCTCTAAATCACACCAAAAACTCAAAAGCGTTCTTTCAACCCGATTAGCCAAAAAAAGTGAACATCGTCGTGTTCATGAACAGCTTGCTTCGTCATCGCGTTCACATGGCAAACATCACAGACATTCAAAACACGGACGAATTCAACTTGCTTCACATACGCCAAAACGTAGCCGAATGTATCGTGATGACGCATTGGTTGTTTTAGATACACCTGAAGAACGCCAGTATTTCACCCGAAAAATTCCGTCTAAAATGATTTCGCTTCAAAATCCACACACAGGCGATCGCTTGCGTTTGACTTATTTTGAACGCGGTTTGTATATTGAAGATGCACTGGAAGAAATTGATTATGTGTTGCGTGATTATCATACAGGCGATGTTCACCCAATTGACCCCGCATTGCTTGACCAACTTCATGAATTGAAATTGCGTTTGGGTGTGAGCCGTCCATTTAATGTAATTTCAGGTTATCGTTCACCTGAGACTAACGCAAATTTACGCCGTCACAGTGATGGTGTTGCAAAAAATAGTTTGCACATGCAAGGACGCGCGGTTGATATTCGTTTAGATGGTTATCACGCTAGCACGATTCGTGATGCCGCTTTATCAATGCAACGCGGCGGCGTAGGATATTACTCAGCGTCTAATTTTGTCCATTTAGATACAGGCGATGTTAGAACGTGGGGCGCATAAATCTCACATTACGGGCGAAAATTTTCGCCCGTCTAAATTGTTTTTAATAACCCAAATTTTTCAAAATCGCTAACGTCGGTGCTGATTGATTCATCGTGTAAAAATGCAAACTCGGCGCACCACCTTCAAGTAGTTGTTGACACAATTTACTCACAACCTCCAAACCAAATTCCTGTACTGCTTTACGATTATCACCAAAACTTTCCAATCGTTTGCGTAACCAACGCGGAATATCAGCACCACACATTTCAGAAAATCGGAATAATTGTGAATACTGCGTAATTGGCATAATGCCTGCCGCAATGGGAATCGTAATGCCTGCTTTTTCACATTGTTCAACAAATTGAAAATAGGCTTCGGCGTTATAAAAATACTGCGTTACAGCAGCATTTGCACCTGCATCAACTTTGCGATTGAAGTTTTTAAAATCGTCGTTAAAACTTGCTGCCTGCGGATGAACTTCAGGATATGCCGCAACATGAATATCGAAATAATCACCCATTTCTGCACGAATAAATTCAACTAATTCATTGGCATAACGAAATTCACCTGCTGACATCATTCCTGATGGTAAATCCCCACGCAATGCGACAATTTTTGAAATTCCATTTTCACGATAATCATTCAAAATTGAGCGGATATTTTCTTTAGTCGATGCCACGCACGACAGATGTGGCGCGGCTGAAATGCCTTTCTTTTGAATGCCAACGACTGTTTCAAATGTTTTGTCACGAGTTGAACCGCCTGCACCAAATGTGACAGAAAAAAATTCAGGATTTAATTGCGAAAGTTCTTTGTGAACAACGTCTAAACTGGTTGCACCTTCAGGCGTTTTAGGTGGATAAAATTCAAAACTAAATTGCGGCGCATTTTGGATAGACATAATGAATCATAAAATTAAAAATTAAAAAAAGTGGAATTGGTTTATTTTTCAGTAATTCTGACAATCCAACTGTAAATTCGTTTTACCAACAACCCTTCATCGTGCAAATACAAATGTCCTTCGTCTTCGAGTTTCATTTGACGATAATCGGGATTTATTTTTCCTGCTACTTGCCGTTCTCTGGCGCTATTAACTACATTCGGCATATCTAATGCGCCATAAATGTCCAGTATCGGCAATGTATTTTTTGGGATAAGTTGTAGCGTTTGTGCTTCTTTTTCGTTAGTTTCCAAAACGGGCAAACTAATTGTAACCAACGCATTTACACCTACATTTTTGTCCGTCATTGCAGAAATAGCAGTTAAACCACCTAATCCATAACCAATTACAATAATTTTTTCAGCTTTTTCGGTTTTAGCAAATTGAATACCTGCTTTTAGACGTTCTTTTGCTTCTGGCATTAAAGAAAAATAATCTTGAATGGGCGCAGAGGCTTCTCGAATTGGCATTTGTAAAGACAACGTCGCCCATTGGTGTTCTGGGAAAAAAGTACGCAACGATTTTATTATTGCTTGTTGATTTGGATGTCCTCCCACGTCATGTAATAAAATAATGACACCTGAACGGGGATTTTTTGTCGTTTCAGTATATAAACTTAAAAATTTTTTGCCTGATGATTCAAGCCAAACAGAGCGACCTACTGACAATGTTTTTTGAATATCGCTTGCAAATTCTGCTTCGCGTTTTTCATCACTTGCTAAACATGGGAATGCACTAAACAAGCAAATTGATAAAAAAACAGGCGTTAATTTTTTAAAAAACATAACATTACATGTGGTAAATAACGTCACGATTACCACTTTGTGGATCGATGATTTTTTCTTTAATATCTGATTTAGCTTTGCCTTGTGCCATTCTATCGCGGTCATATTTCGCCATCATTTCTTCCCACGATTTATAGGTTTGATATTCTGGAACACCTTCTGTTTTACGTTTTTGATAAATTTCTTTACCCATCGCCACGATTTCAGCAGGGGTTTTTTCATCAACGGTTTTCAAAAATTCGGCATTATCTTTTTTCTCATCACGAATCATCCAAAATGACATTTCATATTCAACACGCATTTCTTCTTGCAAACGTGGTTTAATCATTTTGATAGAACGATAAGCGGTTTTTTCAGTGTGTCCGTTAATTTTTTGACCATTGTTACAACCGACCAACATCGCGCTGCAAGTAAGAAGTAACACAAGCGGTAATTTTTTCATGTCAACATAACCTCAAAAGTAAATGAATGGAAAAGTGGAGCAGAAGTTTAACACCAAAATTACGTTCGGTATTCAGCGTTAATTTTTACATAGTCATACGAAAAATCACAGGTTAAAACCGTTTGTGAAAATTCACCGCGTCCGAGTTTTACGCTAATTTGAATTTCAGATTGATTCATGACGGCTTGACCTGCTTCTTCTGTGTAATCATCAGCGCGTCCGCCATTTTTCACAATGCAAACATCGTCTAAATAAATTTCGATTTTTTCGAGTTCCATTTCAACAACGCCTGCGCGTCCAACAGCCGCTAAAATTCGTCCCCAATTTGGGTCACTCGCAAAAAAAGCTGTTTTTACTAATGGTGAATGGGCAATCGTTTTTGCAACTTGAACGGCTTCTGCATCGCTTTTTGCTTCTGAAACCACAATTCGCATTAGCTTTGTTGCGCCTTCACCATCGCGCACAATCAATTCGGCTAATTGTTTCATGACATCTAAAATTCCCGTTGCAAATGTTTTGTAATTATCCGAATCTACCAAAATTTCAGGTGCATTTGAACAACCGCTCGCCATTAAAATACACGCATCATTTGTCGAAGTATCACCGTCAACCGTAATGCGATTAAAAGATAATTCGGTTGCCATTGATAAACAGTGTTGCAATAACGGTTGGCTGATTTTGGCATCTGTAGCAATAAAACTAAGTAATGTCGCCATATTTGGCTGAATCATTCCTGCACCTTTAGAAATACCGTTAATCGTGACGGTTTCGCCATTCAACGAAATGACTTTTGTTACACCTTTTGGAAAGGTATCGGTTGTCATGATTGCTGTAGCAGCGTTTTTCCAATTATTTTCAGCAAAATTGGCAATCGCTTTCGGTAACGCCTGTTTAATTTTTTCAACAGGTAACGATTGACCAATTACGCCTGTTGAAAAAGGCAAAACTTGCTGACAATTTCCACCTGCCATGCGTGCTAAATCGTCGCACGTTTGCCTAGCATCACGCATTCCTTGTTCGCCTGTTCCTGCATTCGCATTCCCCGAATTGATTAGTAACCAACGCGGCGATTGTGACAAGTTTTCTCGAGCTAACACAACAGGCGCGGCACAAAACGCATTTTGGGTAAAAACAGCGGCACACGTCGCCGTTTCTGAAAACTGAAAAATCAACAAATCATCACGCACAGTTTGTTTAATTCCTGCGTTAGTTGTACCAATTTGAATGCCTAAAATTGGCGGCATCATAGGAAAATCTGTTTGTCCGACAGCCATGTTTTTACCCTTTAAAAAATTAAAAAATGCTTTTTGTAACAGCGACTTTTGCGATATATGCAAAAACCAATAACGCGCCACCGAAGGCATACCAACGTTTTTCATCTGGTAATTTCAACGCCATAATTCCCAAAGCAACGTAACCTAATAATGCTACGATTTTGGCAACAATCCAGCCAAATTGTCCGTCAAGCCAATGTCCTTGAAATACAAGACTTAAACCTGTCAAAATCACTACGCCGTTAATCGCGTGTGGCGCGATATTCACCCATTTTAATTGCATCATTTCAGGGCGAAATTTCGTCAACGCAACGCGACCCAAAAAACTAGCGAGTGATAAAGCGATAAACAATAAATGTAAATGTTTCATGAGTTTCCCAGCGATTTTTAATCGTAGCTGTAATGTTTTTTCAATGGTTTAACCACTTCCCAATCGCTTTCTAAGCCTTCGAGGAAAAAGACTAAATCACCTGCCACAATTCGTACAGGTTCTTCGCCTTTAGGTGTGACTAAAATTTCGCCTTCTAAAACATAGGCTTTTTCAGTTTCGTCAAAATCAATGTTGAATTTTGAAATTTCTTTTTCCCAAATGTCCCAACTTGAAACATTCAATTCTTTTAAACGTTCTTCGCTTGGATTGTGTTCGATAACGATAAGGTCTGACATTTTTTCTCTCTTGGTTGTGGTTAAAAAATTAGTTAGTAATGTGTGTTTGCCAAAAATCAAACGTCGGATTATTTAAAATTGTGTTCATAAATTCACACGCTTTGGCTAAATTTTGTCGCGCTTTGTCACCTAAATCTTCGCCTAATTCAAAACTATCCGCGCCAATAGCAAGCAGAAAACAAGGTGGCGGCATTTGTTTTTTTATCGTTTGATAAGTTTCTAAAATCGCCGCTGGTGTCATTGCGTGTGTGGTGTGACTTAAATCCCGAATAGGTTGCAAGCGCGTAAATTCAAACCCGATTTCGCTTTTTACTGACGCATCGACAAAAATTACAAGTTCACGATTTTCTAAATCGAGTGCGTGTTCAATTTGAAGCTGAAAATCAGTTAATAAGTCGATATTTTTCAAATCAAAATTCGCTTCAATGTGTTCCAACATCAATACACCTAGCGCATCATCGCCGCGACTTAAATTACCGTAGCCGAAAATTAGGATTGGTTTAGTCATTAGAATTTCATTTCTCAAAACTAACTAATCTTTCATTTGAATTTTCTAACAAGGCTGTCGTATCGCCTGATAAGCCAATCAACTGAAATTGCTCAAGGTGTCGTTGAATGAAATCTTGTCCACTCGTTGTAATTAAATTGATGTCTTTACTGATAAGTTGCATATCATCATTGAGCTGAACAATAAAGCGTGTCGCGTTATCAATAATTCCTGCAAGTTTTTTATCAACTGCGTTAATCATGATATTTCTGCTTGTTTCACTCATGTTCGGATTTCCTTCAATCCTTTCGAGCTGATCTTGAGCTTGTTGTAATGCTCTATCTTGCAATTCGTTATATTGTTCAGTTTTTTCGTGAATTAAATCGTAGGCTTTACGTTGCAATTCAATTCGCATTGAACCAATTGCTTCAACAGCTTCAACGTTAATGCGCGTCAATTCAGTTTGATACGCCATCATTGAATCTGAAACAGCTTTCATACGTTCAAATTCTTTATCTTTTTTGAGTTGTTCTATTTCTGTAATGATTCGGACGATTTCAGTTTCTCTTTTGATTTGCAAATTGGTGGTTGCCGTATTTAATTCTATTTCCCTTTTAACATCATTGTTTTTTGATGATTCTTGTCTGGAATAATCAAAATACTTCAATGGTTCACCTGCCCAATCGCAAATAGTATTAACAGGGGTAGTTAAGACATCTTTTAATTTGCCAAAAATCATAGCTGTCGCATTAGCAACTTCCCCAGCACCTTGAGACAAACCACTAATTGCAACACCAGCACCTTGTGCAACAACTCCTGCACTACTTGCAACTGCAGCAAAAGCCTGACCTACAGATTCTACTTTTGCAATGTGAATCTTAACGTCAGATTGCATTTTTGAGCGTTCTGTTTTTGCGCTCTCTTTTATTCCTTCCCTTATAGTTTCAGCCTCTTCTTTTATTTGCGTTGTTTTAAAATCAGCAACCTTTTCTGTCGCCTTAGCTATAGCAGTTGCGGCTAGCATTGCAGTATTTGGATCAACCATGACACTTTCCTTACTATTTTTAATGTTGTTTTTTCATTTCACGGTCAAATAAAGCCTGACTTCGTTCTATTTCAATCTCTAATTTATTTCGCAGCGAATCTGCATTTTCCCCAGCTTTGATAAATTGACTTAGTGTGTTTTGCATATCTTGAATTAACTGCAAACCTAAATTCAATTGTCCCGAGTGATTTGTATCCAAAAGCGACCATTTTTCTAATAATTTGAGAAAAATAATTGCAAAAAAGGATTCTATTTCTTTTTGATTGTTTTTAAAGAAAGTTACTTTATGACTAAATAATTGCCAATGACTACTCAGCCAAGTCATAAAGTATTTTTCACGCGCAAGTTTTAACAAAGCAGGGCTATTCTCATGCTTATAGGATGGAGTATAAATTGCTGGCTTATGATTTAAAAAATCTTGCATCATTTCCGCTCTTCCTTGCTTTAAAACTTGCAAAGCGGCAAATGTTTCTTTTTTATTCTTCATCTACTTGTTTTGCAGAGTTTGAGCTGATGTTATCAAGTTTAGCTTTTGAAACTTCTCGTTTAGCTTCTTCTTTGAAAATACTCAATATCTGAATAACGTGTGTTTTGGCTAAATCGCTACTTAAATCAATGCTTTTTGTGTAGCTTGCAACCAATTCTTCAATCCATTGTGAAGCGACTTTTTTATCAATTTCTTGAGTTTGCAAGGTTTGAACAACTTCGCGCAAAGTTTGAGTAAAAAACTGAGAACGTTCTCGGCGTAAATCTTCTTGCAACGCATTAGCAAACTTAATTTCTTCTTTATGTTCTTTAATGAGGTTTAAATAATGCTTTTCATAACCGTAAAGAAGTTCCAATTTAGATTGCAAATGTAAAAAATCTTCTGATATTTCAGTTGTTGTATTTTCTGTTGTCATATTATTTATCCAATTATTTTTTTGTTCGTCATTAAATTGCTCTGAAGGATTATCCTTTTTTACTGCTGAGGTGCTACTAAATATCGCCATATGAATTATTTCTCAATAAATTGACTGCTAAATTAAATGTCTAAAACACGTTGTTTTTCATGTTATGGAATGTTCTTGTGTTTGTTTTGAAATTTGGTAATTTTCAATATTGTGATTCATGTACACAACTTCAACTCATGAAAATGCTCTATTTCGTTATGATACAAATCCGCAATGGGAAAACATAAATCATAATCGCCCCAAATCAATTCACCGTGTTCAAGCCGAAATGTTGAGAATTTTTCTACATTTAACCATGCTCGAATATCGGGATGGCGCGAATGTGATAAAAAAGGTTTGAAGTTAATCACTTGTTCACTTTCGTCATCAAATTGAAGAAAAATCTGATAATCGCCAATTTGTTTTGCAGCTTTGATGTTAATAACGTCAGGCATTGGCAGCTAAAATTGGATTTTGAGAAATATCAAATCCCCCCATTAACAAATAGCCCACATGAATATCTTCGTCTAATTCTTCCCAATGCAAACCAATTCCTCCGCCACTGATTTCATAACATTCACGTTGTTGTTTGCTGGCATTTAGCAATCTTGGAAAATAAACCAAAGGCGTTCCCAACGTGCGACCATCGTTCAATTCCACCCACATCATGCTGTCATCAAATTTTATTGTTTTAGCGAGTGGCTTAAAGTTTAAAGTAGTCATGCCATGTTCTCTCAATTAACGATTGATTGTTTTGAATGATTTTCTGCAATTTTTGTAATTCAGATGAGGATAAACCGTAAGATTCCACGAGCATCACGCCACTTTCTAAAACCCAAAACTTTGCGAGGGCTTCTGCTTTTCTAACATGAATATGACAAGGTTCAAGCGGATTACCTTCGTTAGAAAAAAAGAAAAAACGATAACCCTCATGGCGAAAAACAACAGGCATTTTTATTCTCTAAAGCGGCTCAACAACCCAAACACCTTCCGAATTTTTCACCAAAACAGCCGTACAATTCAATTCTTTTGCACCGCCAATTTGATTCGGTAATTGCTGAACTACTGCACGATTTTGAGCGCGTAAATCACGAATGATTTCGCATAAAACTACGTCGTCAACATACGGTGCAAAAATCAACTCACGTTGTGGCTGTTCAATATCATTTTGTTTATTGAGAGCCGTTAAAACTTTCAAATCCGCACTAAAACCTGTTGCTGGACGTTCACGTCCAAAAATTGCGCCGATATTATCGTAACGTCCACCGCGTGCAATTTCTTTTCCAATTGAAGGTACAAATGCCGCAAAAACAACGCCTGTGTGATAGTGATAACCGCGTAATTCGGCTAAATCAAAACTAATTGAAAGTGAAGGCAAATAACGCGCCAACGCGGTTGAAATCGCCTCTAAATCCTCTAATGCGTTTTGAGCATTTTCAGATTTAAATAATTCACGCGCTTTTGCTAAAACGGTTTTGTCGCCGTTTAATTCAGGTAGTTTCAACAATGCTGTTTTTAATTCAGCAGCTAAATTGTAACTTTCGAGCAAGTCTTTTAATTCTGGTCGCGCTTTGCGTTGCAAGACATCAAACAATTCACTTTCTTGTGCTTGCGTCAAATTCGCTTCTTCTGCCAATGCGCGATAAATTCCAACATGACCTAAATCTAAATGCACATTCAAAACGCCTGACATGGCAAGCATTTCAAGCATTAAACGAATGACTTCTAAATCACTTTCTTTACCCGCGTGACCATAAAGTTCTGCGCCAATTTGCATCGGAGAGCGCGATTTTTCCAGCGCGTCGCCGCGTGTGTGCAAAATCGTCCCGACATAACACAAACGGGTTGGATGTTCGTGTTTCAAATTATGCGCGTCAATTCGTGCTACTTGTGGGGTCATATCGGCGCGAACACCGAGCATTTTGCCGCTGATTTGGTCTGTTAATTTAAAGGTTTGTAAATCGAGTTCATGTCCTGAACCTGTGAGCAGCGAATCTAAAAAATCCACAAATGGCGGCACGACTAATTCATAGCCCCAGTTCTCAAACGTTTGCAGTAATTTGGCGCGAAGAATTTCTAAACGTCGCGCTTCGTTGGGGAGCATTTCATCTATGCCTTCTGGCAAGAGCCAAGCATCATTTTGCATTGTATTTTCCATTCAAACAAAACGCCCCGAATGACGGAGCGTTTATTTTTAAAACTATATGTGTTTTACGGCTTATTTCCGATTTTTAAAATACTGGAAGAAATCCGAATTTGGTTCTAAAACAAGCGTACTCGAATTACCAAATGTCTTTTTGTAAGCATTCAAACTACGGTAAAACGTAAAGAATTCACTGTCCTGCGTATAGGCTTTGGCATAAATTTCAGCCGCTGTGGCATCACCTTCACCGCGCAATTTTTCCGCATCACGATACGCATTTGCCAGTGTGACAACACGTTGTCTATCTGCATCAGCACGAATACGTTCAGCGGCTTCTGCGCCTTCTGAGCGGAATTCACGCGCGACGCGCTCACGTTCTGCTTCCATTCGGCGAAATACGGAACTACTCACTTCTTCAGGTAAATCGATACGCATTACTTGCACGTCAACAATTTCTAAACCCAATGCCGCAGCAGGTGCTGTGACGTTTTTAATTAAAATATCACGAATTTCACTGCGATCCGTTGAAACCAATTGTTTGATATTGCGTTTGCCGAATTCGCCGCGAAATAAATCTTTTACGATTTGATCTAAACGCAAATTTGCTTGGTCAATATCGCCCGCAACAACGGTATAAAAGGTTTTTACATCACCGATTTTCCATTTTACGAATGAATCCACAATCACGTTTTTCTTTTCAGCAGTTAAAAAACGCTCTGGTTTTGAATCCATTGTTTGAATTCGCGCGTCGAAATGTTTGACGTTGTTTATCATCGGCAATTTAACGTGCAAACCCGGTGTGTAATCGTCTTTGACGATTTCACCAAGTTGAAATTTAATGGCTTTTTCGGTTTCGTTGACGGTGAAAACACTCATCGTGCCGACTAAAAAAACACTGGCTACGCCTAATACGATTTGATTTGTGTTCATTTTAACGTCCTCTCATATCGTTTTGACGACCGCGAATTGTTGAATGCTCAAGGCTTGGCACAGAAATTGGCGCATTGGTATTTTGTGAAATCACAGGTTGTTCAACGGTTGCCGATGAAACGTGCGGCGCATTGACAACGGGGGCATTTGCATTCGGTGGTGGAATCATTTTATCGAGCGGCAAATACATCATGTTATTGCCATTTTTAACATCGACAATCACATTGTTGGTACTGCTCAAAACAGATTCCATTGCGTCAATATACAAACGTTTGCGTGTCACATCGGGCGATTTGGTGTATTCGGTTAAAAGTTGTGAAAAACGACTGGTTTCACCTTGCGCTTGAGCAATCACTTGTTCTTTATAACCTTCGGCTTCTTGTGTTTTACGCGCCGCTGCACCACGAGCTTTTGGAATTACATCATTTGCGTAGGCTTGCGCTTCGTTGATTAAACGTTGTTCATCTTCACGCGCTTTAATTGCATCCGCAAACGCATTTTGAACTTGTTCAGGAGGTTGAGCGTCTTGCAAATTCACGCTGGTGACTTGAATTCCAGAATGGTAGCTGTCCATCACGTTTTGAATTTCGGCTTTAATTTGCGCGACGATTTCACTGCGCCCTTCGGTTAAAACAAAATCCATCGTGCTACCGCCAATTACGCCACGTTGTGCGCTTTCGGTAACGTGTTTTAACGTTGCGGCTGGATTTGCGACGTTGAAAATAAAGGCTTTTGCATCCTTAACTTGATATTGAACAGCTAAACGCACATCAACATAATTTTCGTCTTTGGTAAGCATTAACGCTTCTTTTGGAACAGAACCACCGTTCACTAAATCGCCGCTTCCGTTACTGCGATAACCGACTTCGATAAAGCGTTGTTGTTTTACATTGACTAAATTAACTTGTTCAATCGGCGAAGGGAGATGCCAATTTAACCCCGCTTGCGTAGTAGCTGAGTATTTTCCAAAACGGGTTTCAACACCGTGATTTCCTTCATCAACAATGTAAAATCCTGTTAATCCCCAAATAATCCCTGCACCTGCAGCAACTAATCCTAAACCTTTAAGCGAATTTCCTGAAAAGCCGCCACCGTTTTCGCCACCATTTGAATTTTGCCCACCGCCAAAAAACTTTTCCCAGTTTTTTTGGAATGATTTAATCATTTCTTCTAATTCAGGCACATCATCATTCGCACTTTTTCCGCTCCACGGGTCTTTTTTGCCGCCACCAGGTTCATTCCAAGACATGATTTTTCCTCTTTGTATTCTTAGTAATTTCGTTGAACTGCAAATTTCGCTAATAAAATCAGCGCATTTTTGTAATCGGATTCAGGCAAAATACTTAATGAATCAATCGCTTTTTTTGCTTCTTCATCCGCTCGCGCTTCTGTGTAATCAATTGCTTTAGTACGCTTTACAATCGCATAAACCTCATTAAAAACATCACGATCCCCCGTTTTAATTGCATTAACAATCGTTTCTGCTTCTTCAGCAGTACCATTTTGAATAGCATAAATTAACGGTAAAGTCGGTTTGCCTTCAGCCAAATCGTCGCCCAAATTTTTACCTAACTCTTCCGCGTTTGATGTGTAATCAAGTGCATCGTCAATCAACTGAAACGCAATTCCCAAATGCTGACCATAATTTGCCAAAGCGATTTCAATTTCTTCGGTTGAACCTGAAATAATCGCTGCAAGTTGTGTTGCCGCACTAAATAAAATGGCAGTTTTTCGTGCAATAACTTCCAAGTATTTCGATTCGGTTGTTTCAGGATTATTACAGTTCAAAAGTTGTAAAACTTCGCCTTCTGCAATCGCGGTTGTTGTTTTCGACAATAAACCCATTACACGCATATTGTTCGTGCGAACCATCATTTCAAATGCGCTGGAATAGAGATAATCGCCGACTAAAACACTCGCCGCATTTCCCCAAACCGCATTTGCCGATTCTTTACCGCGACGCAAATCCGATTCATCGACAACATCATCATGTAATAAAGTCGCGGTATGAATAAATTCAATGACGGCAGCTAGAATTAAATGATTTTGATTTGGTTCGCCTAAGGCTTTTGCGGCGAGCAACAACAACATCGGACGTAAGCGTTTTCCACCATTTCCGACAATGTAAAGTCCGATTTGATTGATTAAAATGACATCAGATTGCAATTCATCAATAATCAACTGATCAACGGCTTTAGCTTCTTGAAGTGTTAGTTGTTTAATCAAATTGAAATCGATAGGCGTAGAAGAAGATGAACTCATTATGTTTGCTTTAAGCTACTAAAGTGAAATTGATGACATTATAACGTATAAATCGATAGGTAACATCGACGCAAAAATCATGTTATTTTTCGTGTTCTTGTGATTTAAACGAATCCCAAAGCATCAACGCCACACCGATTGTAATTGCCGAATCCGCGATATTAAACGCAGGCCAATGATAAGTGCCGTAATACACATCGAGAAAATCAATTACATAACCATAAAAAAGTCGGTCGATTAAATTGCCAATCGCGCCGCCTAAAATCAGTGTCAACGCCACAGCAAGTAGCGTTTCATGTTCTTTTAATTTTGTGAGCCAAATGGTCATAATCGTACTCATAATGATTGCGAGCGCGGCAAAAAACCAACGTTGCCAACCACCTGCTTCACTCAAAAAACTAAACGCCGCGCCTGTGTTGTGAACATAAGTAAGATTAAAAAATGGCACAATCGCAATCGATTCATAAAGCGCAAATGATTTATCAATGGCGATTTTGCTGGCTTGGTCTAATCCTAACGATAAAAACGCAAGCCACAACCATTTCAACATGGGAAACTTAGGCATAAAAACGTTTCTCACCTTCGCCAGTTAAGGCGATATTTTCAACGCAACGACCACATAATTCAGGATGTTCAGCGTGCGAACCTACGTCTTCACGTTGATGCCAACAACGCACGCATTTTGGCGCGTTTGAAGGTGTAACTGTGATTTTTAGTGCATCTGCTTTTGAAATTTTCGCACCAGAGGTAATGAATACGAAACGTAATTCGTCACCTAATTTATCAAGTGTTTTAAACGTTTTAGCG
>JBASLW010000117.1:0-2900 GCA_049656545.1 Methylococcaceae bacterium | reverse complement strand
GGCGCACCCTTATTGACAGAAAGTTTAATGTCACTCGATTGCAAATTAGTTGAAAAAGTTCAAGCAGGTTCACATTGGATTGTGATTGGTGAAGTTCAAGCGTGTGAAGCGCGTAACGGCGAACCGTTACTTTATTATCGTGCAGGTTATCGCCAATTAGCAGAAGTGTAAAGAAACACGGCGTTTGTGTTAGCGAACGCCGTAATCCAGAACTAAACCGAAAAAAATCACTAACCCAAACCAATTGTTATTTAAAAATGCTTTAAAACACGCGCTTTTTTCACGATGAAAAATCAGTTTTTGTTGATAAACCGAAAAGCCAGCCGCAACAATTAAACTTACATAATAAAACCCGCCTAAATGTTGCATTTGTCCAACAGCAAACAACAACAGCAAAATAATAAGTTGTAACCCGCCCATAATGTGACGGTCGTAATTGCCGAATAAAATTGCTGTCGATTTCACACCAATTTTTAAATCGTCATCTTTATCAACCATCGCGTACATCGTGTCATAAACCAACGCCCACAAAATCACAGCTAAATATAAAATCCATGCAACGGTTGGAATAGAATTGCTTTGCGCCGCAAATGACATCGGAATAGCCCAACCAAACGCAATACCTAAATACGCTTGCGGTAAATGCGTGTAACGTTTCATAAACGGATAACTTGCCGCTAAAAATGCGCCGACAAATGATAATAAAATCGTAAAAGTATTTAGCAACAAAACTAATCCAAACGCCAACAAAACCAAGATTGCAAAGAAAATCAATGCTTCTTTTGGCGTAATATGCCCTGCGGCAATCGGACGTTGTTTTGTCCGTTCAACGTGTGGGTCAAAATCGCGGTCGGCGTAATCGTTAATGACGCACCCCGCCGCTCGCATCACGATAACGCCTAACGTAATTACAATTAAAACGGTTAAATTCGGTTTTCCATCGCTCGCAATCCACAACGCCCAAAGCGCAGGATATAAAAGAATTAACGTGCCAATCGGTTTATCAAAACGGGCTAAAAGCCAAAAATGTCGTGCGCGATTCATGATTGATTTTCGAGATGACGGTTTTTTAAAATAACGTAATGTTCTGCCGAATAACGCAAAAATTCTTTTTCATTTTCATTTAACGAGCGACTTTGTTTTGCAGGTGAACCAACATACAAATAACCACTTTCGAGTTTTTTATTTGGCGGCACTAATGAACCTGCGCCAAGCATCACATAATCTTCTAAAACCGCGTCATCCATAATAATTGCGCCAATTCCAATCAAACAATAATCGCCAACGGTGCAACCATGAATGACTGCGCGATGACCAATTGTGACACTTTTTCCAATTTTTAACGGGTGTCCAACGTCTGAAAATTTGCCCTGATGTGAAACGTGCAAAATTGCGCCATCTTGCACATTCGTATTTTCACCAATCGTGATTGTTTCAACATCGCCACGAATAACAGCCGTTGGAAAAACAGACACGTTATCACCCAATGTTACCGCGCCAATTACGATAGCACTGTCGTCGATATAAACGTCTTTTCCAAGTTGCGGTGTTTGATTATTAAAAACTCGTAACGTCATATTTTCGTTTTCCTTTCTTGAATGAACCTGACTATTAAATTGAACGTTGTTAAAATGAACGCCAATAAAAATTTAACTTTAAAACGTAAAAATTATGAACAAAGGCAATCTTTATATTATTTCTGCCCCATCTGGTGCAGGTAAAACCAGTTTAGTCAAAAAACTCGTTGCTCAAATCGATAACCTTATTGTATCGGTATCGCATACCACGCGACAAACTCGCATTGGCGAAGTTCACGGTAAAGATTATTTTTTTGTGGACATTGAACAATTTAAAACCATGCAGGCAAATTCAGCATTTTTAGAATGCGCTCAAGTTTTCGATAATTTTTACGGGACGGCGCAAAAAACGGTTGAAGATAATTTAGAAAAAGGCATTGATGTTCTGTTAGAAATTGATTGGCAAGGCGCACAACAAGTACGGAATTTAATGCCTGAAAGTCTTTCAATTTGTATTTTACCGCCTTCAATTCAAGCCTTACGTCAACGTTTAGAAATGCGTGGTAAAGATAATGTTGATGTCATTGAACGCCGCATGAAAGATGCTGTCACTGAAATGAGCCATTATCCAGAATTTGATTATTTGGTTGTTAATGATGATTTTAGTATCGCGCTGAATCAACTTAAAAGTATTGTTAATGCCAATCGACTTTTACAACCTCGTCAATCCCATAAACTCGAAGCGTTGTTGACAAATTTATTGTCACCCCAAAAAAAATCACTTAATCAGGCAAACCAAAACGAATAATTTTGGCAAAATCAGCCGCATTCAAACTTGCTCCACCAACTAATGCGCCATCAACGCCCGCTAATCGCATCATGTCACAAATGTTATCGGGCTTTACATTGCCGCCATATAAAATACGAACGCGAGCGGCAATTTGTTCGCCATATAAATCCATCAATAAATTCCTAATAAAATCGTGAACTTCCGCAATTTGTTCAAGTGGCGCAGGTTTCGCCCCTTCCCCAATTGCCCAAATTGGTTCATACGCAATAATTACGTCAGACATGGTTGGACGCGCGACACCTTCTAAACCGATTCGCAATTGACGTTCTAATAATTTAAACGTTTCACGAGCGCGACGCGCTTCTCGATTTTCGCCACAACATAAAATTACCTGTAACCCATTTGCCAAAGCTGCTTGAACTTTTCGTTGAATCGCATCATCACTTTCGCCCGCCCGTTCATTTAATTCCGTTTCTAAAAATGTGGCTAATCCAACCAAAATATCACGGTTTTCGTCATCTAATAAATGCTCAATCGTTGCTAAAACTTGCGGTTGTGCATTTTCGTGTTGTTTTAAACGCGCTAACGTATGT
>JBASLW010000116.1:0-22170 GCA_049656545.1 Methylococcaceae bacterium | reverse complement strand
GTCTATGTCTTATGCTTCGTCTTCTGGACTTGCAGCGAAAACCCATTTTACGAAGAAATAACCAGCAGCAGCTACTGCTAAACCAATTGTTGCGCCCATTGGTGTTTTCAACATTTCTGTTACGTCTAAAATTGCACCCATTGCATTCTCCTAATAATTATTTTGTTTAAAATATACGCTAAAAAAATAGCATAAACCGAATGTGCATAATACGTTAGAATCCATGAAAGTCAAGGCTTGTTGCGTGCTTTGACTTGTTAAAAATTCAAGTGCTACATTTAATGGTGATATAATCCAAAACGCTACATTTGCATTCAAATATCAAATAGAGGTAGTAAAAATGAGAATAAAAAATCACATTAGATGTTTGCCGTTAGTTACTTTATTTTTTGCATCGTTTGTCCACGCAGATGTTCAGTTAAAAGATAACAGTGAACTTGTAGGTAAATGGGCATTAACTGCTGAATCCATTAAACTTGATGGTGACAAAAAGAAAGTTGATAGTTCATGGGAATTTAAAAATGATGGCACATTAGTTTCTATTGCAACGGATTCATTAGGTCGCACTAAAGAGATGACAGTTGCTGTCAAATATACAGTCGAAGACGGTTTGATTAAAAAACAACTTTCGCCTGGACGTGAAAAATATGAATCTTGTTCAGTGGTTCAAAAAGCAGGTTCTGATATGGTTATAAGGTGTACAAATCTGTTTCTTTTCTTAACAAAAAAATAATAATTTGAAAGGGTAGGGGTATAGCAATGATTGGTGGAATTTTCATGATTTTTGTTGCCATCTGGATTTACCAGACGGCATTACGCGCAAAAGTAAATAACGCATTTTATTGGGTTGCAGGTGCATCGGCATTGTTTTTTGTCGTACAATTTTTATTAGTTGAATTTGACGTGACGTTGCTTGAATCTTTCAGAAGTAGTGAAGGTGGTGAAGCGTACGAAGGTGTTAATGGTGCAGACCGTAAAAATGAAGGCGACTTCCAAGGTTTCGGCGGTGTTTTAGAGTCATTATTTTTTGAATTATTTCCACAAATTACAGGTTTCTTAGCTGTTGCAGTTGTTCGTAATCGTTTGATGTTGAAAGAACCTTTAAACGTGACAAATTTATTTAGCGGTTTAAAAGAAATGTTCTCAAGCATTAAAAATAGTTTCAAATCAGCTGCAAACCAAGAATAAAGGCGCAAATTAAATTTAGGCGCAAATTTTGCGCCTAAGTTGCTTGCACAGAAATAATTACACCTCGTTTTACAAAATCTTCTAGCATCGCCACGCCTTCGTTTTTTAATGCTTCAAATGAAATTGACGGAACTAGTTCTGCTAATTTTACAAAATAAAAATCCGCTTTTTGTTCAGAAAAATTTTCAACTAATTGCAATAATTGAAACGTTAAAGGGGTAATTTCCAAAAATTGCACCATGTCATTTTTATTTCGATAAACGACCAAAAATGTGGATTGTTCGTTTGTGAATGGCATAAATTCGGCGCAAATTTTTTGTACAGGAAATTGATACGCTAAAACACAAGCAAGTGATGAAAGTTTCAATTTTGCGGTCATCAAATTTTCGAGTGGTAATGATGTAAATTCTTCATGACTAATCGACAACGCCATTTCAACCCATTCGTAATGGGCTAATTCAAACAAAAAAGGCAAATCGTTTGGATTTTTGCGTTCATGTTGTAAATACGCTAAAAATTCTTCAGAAATTTCTGAAAAATGCGGTGTTTGACAAACGTGATGTTCAAAAAAATTTTGTATTAAATCTGTCCATTTTTCAGATGAAAACAAACTGTATAAAACAGGGAAATTAGAAGTTAAAAAACCGTCGATATTATTAAAAAATAACTCACGGTACATTGCCATGCGTTCAGGTTTTACATTTGTGGGAATAGCATTTTTTTGAGGATTGCGAATATAAGCGGTAAATTCTGCTTGATGAATTTGAAAAGTCATTTTGCCCCCGCTTGAAGTGTTTTGATTTGTCTTACTTCGGCAACTAATTCAGGAAGTGGCGGTAAATTAAAATCACGTTCAAGTAACGTCGGGAAAACGCCAAAACGTTGATAAGCGTGTCGTAACAATTCCCAAACTGGGTCAATAATCGGTGCGCCGTGTGTATCAACTAAGAAATCTTCAGCTTCTTTATAATGTCCCGCAATATGCGCGTAAGTAATGCGTTCAACAGGCATTGTATTTAAGAATTTCAACGCATCGTAATTGTGATTGATGCTGTTGACGTAAATGTTATTTATATCAAGCAGAATGTCACAATCGGCTTCATTGACAACCGCATTAAAAAAATCAATCTCGGTCATTTCTTGCCCAACTACTGCGTAATAGGACACATTTTCGATAGCAATTTTGCATTCTAAAATATCTTGAACACGCTTAATTCGTGCCGCGACGTGTTCCACCGCTTCTTGTGTAAAAGGAATTGGCATCAAATCATACAAATGTCCATTGTGTGAGCAATAGCTTAAATGTTCACTGTAATGGTCAATGCCATGCTTTTGCATAAAATCTTTGATTTGTAAAACAAATGCTTCGTCGAGTGGGTCAGAACTTCCAATTGAAAGTGATAAACCATGACAGGTAAATTTATATTGCTCTGTCATTGCGCGAAATTGCTTACCGAATTTACCGCCTATCGTTATCCAATTTTCGGGCGCAATTTCAAAAAAATCTACGTCAGGTTGTGGATTTTGTAGGATTTCATTTAAAAAAGAACGACGCAAACCTAAGCCTGCGCCATTTAAACCGTTTTCAATGTCTAGTTGTAATGACTGATACATTTCTGCAATTCAAATCAAAAGTGTTAATGAAAAAATGCCTTATTTTAGCGACTTCTACTGCGAGAGCCTTGTGGTTTTGAACGTGAATCAGACGGTTTATTTCGTGTCACATAACCTTTCTTTTCAGCAGGTTTTGAATGCCGAAAATCTTTTTTCGCACCTTCTTTTTGAACAGGTTGGGCAGGTTTCTTTTTCGGTGCAGCAGCCATTGTGTTTAATGAAACCGCTGGATAACCAGTGTCTTCAACTTGTGGCAAATGACGCTTTAACAATTTTTCAATATCACCGAGCAAATGTGCTTCTTCTTCTGAAACCAGCGAAATCGCATGACCTTTCGCGCCAGCACGTCCCGTTCTGCCGATACGATGAATGTAATCTTCGGGAACTTGCGGTAAATCGTAATTCACAACGTGCGGCAATGTATCAATATCTAAACCCCGTGCTGCAATATCGGTCGCAACAAGAACAGACACTTTGCCATTTTTGAAAAAATCTAATGCTTTTGTGCGTGCGCCTTGCGATTTATCACCGTGTAACGCGGCAGAGCGAATGCCGTCTGTAATCAATTGTTTTTCTAAACGGTCAGCACCGTGTTTTGTTCGGACAAAAACCAACACTTGCTGCCAATTATTTGAGCCAATTAAATACGAAAGTAACGCGCGTTTGTTTTCTTTTTGAATGGGATAAACAAGTTCCGACACATTGTCAGAAGTGATATTCGGTTTAGCGACTTCAACCGTAATCGGATTTATTAACAATTGCGCGGCGAGAGCTTTAATCGGCGCAGAATAGGTTGCAGAGAAAAATAAAGTTTGACGATTTTTTGGTAAATTTCCTGAAATACGGCGAATATCTGGCAAAAATCCCATGTCGAGCATTCTGTCTGCTTCGTCTAAAACCAAAATTTCGACATTTTTCAAATTCGCATGTCGTTCGTTAATGTGGTCGCATAAACGTCCTGTTGTTGCTACCAAAATATCGCAACCACGTTGTAATTGGCGAATTTGCATATTTATACTCGCGCCACCAATAACGACTTCTGTAATTAACGGCAAATGTGCGCCGTAGGTTTTAATGCTTTCAAAAACTTGTGCGGCGAGTTCACGAGTTGGAACAAGAATTAACGCGCGGATGCGACGTGGTTTTTGATGTGGGTCGTGATTTTCCATTAAACGTTGTAATAACGGCAATGTAAAACCCGCTGTTTTACCTGTTCCTGTTTGTGCGCCTGCTAAAACATCTTTGCCCGACAAAATATGTGGAATAGCTTGTTTTTGAACGGGAGTAGGGGTGGTGTAACCTTGATTTGCGACGGCTTGTAATAATTCGTCGTTTAAGCCTAGGGCTTTAAAACTCATGTAAAAATCTCTTTAAAAACAAAATGAAATAAATGGAGCTAATATAGCACACACAAAAGACACGATTATGTTTAAAGAACGGTTTTAAAAATTCTCTAATGTCTTCGTCAGTTTTAAAATGTTTAGCTACATCAAACTGGGTGGTTTTCAATATAAAATTATTTCCCAATCACTGTTCTCAAAACGGCTGTCGCATAACTTCCCGCTGGTAAATTAAACTTCAATTTAAGAATGTCATCGTCAAATTCCCAACTTAAATTTGATAGATTCACACGCAAAGCTCGTCTATCATTTTCAAGTCCGAAAGCAATTAAACCTTTTGTTAATTCTGTATATTTTTCAAATACATTTTGCTCTAAAACTAACGCTTCACCCGTTAAGCGCGATTCACCTTTACCAAATAATGAGCCTGTCGGATGTAAATTATTTTGTACTAATCGAGCGCGAATATCGTCATCAATCATTTCACACGCAAAGCAACTGTGTGAACCATCAATCATAAAAACATCGCCGTCTAAACCTGTTGCCCAGCTTTCGTTTTCAATTCGCGCTGACAAAATGTGATTAAACAAAAATGATCGCGTCGCTGACAAATATAAACTGCGTTGTTCTCGCCCCACTTTTGCGCCTTCAAACATGGCTAACGCTTTAACGATATTTTGTCCACCATTCCCAAAACGTTGCGAACCATAATAATTTGGCACGCCATGATTTTTTATCGCGGTTAATTGTTCGATTGTTTTGATTTTATCGCCTTGCCATTCTCGAATCGTCAATTCAAAACGGTTATTTGAGAGCGCGCCACGTTTTAATTTTCGAGCGTGGCGCGTCACAGACAAAATTTTAAAACCATCCGTTTCAAAATTTTCCCACAACGGTTCGTCACCTTTAGGCAACCACACACTAAACCATTGTGTCGTAATCGCGTGGCGGTCTTTCATACCTGCAAAACCAATATCACGCTGACGTACATTTGCAAATCGTGCTAATTGCCGTGCGACATATTCGGTGTTCTCGCCCGTTTTTTGGATTTGTAGAAAAATATGCTCGCCACTTCCTGACGGTTCAAAAGACAAAGTTTCTTCAACAATGAAATCGTCAGGAAATGTACGAATTTCACCTTTTCCCGTTGGTGAACCGTAAGCAAAATCCCATTCAGGAATTATTAAATTTTCCATTACAAACCGCTTTTCAAACTGGCTTCAATAAAACCATCTAAATCACCATCTAAAACAGCTTGCGTGTTGCCAACTTCGTAGCCTGTGCGTAAATCCTTAATCCGTGATTGGTCTAACACATACGAGCGAATTTGGCTGCCCCAACCAATATCGGATTTACTATCTTCTAAGGCTTGTTGCGTTTCGTTACGTTTTCGCATTTCGAGTTCATACAGTTTCGCTTTCAATTGCTTCATTGCTGTATCACGATTTTTATGTTGTGAACGGTCATTTTGACATTGCACAACAATTCCAGACGGCGCGTGCGTTAAACGAACAGCAGATTCCGTTTTGTTAATGTGCTGACCACCTGCGCCACTTGCGCGATAAACGTCGGTGCGGATGTCGGCAGGATTGATGTCAATTTCAATATCATCATCAATTTCAGGCGACACAAACACCGATGCAAACGAAGTATGACGGCGATTTCCTGAATCAAATGGCGATTTTCTCACCAAACGATGTACGCCTGTTTCTGTTCGCAGCCAACCAAACGCATATTCACCTTCAAATCGAATTGTCGCGCTTTTAATTCCTGCCACGTCGCCTTGTGATTCTTCGATAAGTTCCGTTTTAAAACCTTTTCGTTCGCCCCAACGCAAAAACATTCGCTCCAAAATGGAAGCCCAATCTTGCGCTTCTGTGCCGCCTGAACCTGATTGAATATCCAAAAACGCGCTGTTTGCATCCATTTTTCCTGAAAACATTCGGCGGAATTCTAAGCCTGAAACGTGTTTATCAAAGCCTTCAACATCATTTGCGACAATATCAACGGTATCGGCATCATTTTCTTCAACTGCCATTTCGAGCAATTCTTCCGCGTCATCTAATCCGCGTGTAAGTTCGATTACGCCATTTACGACGAGTTCTAATTGTCCGCGTTCTTTGCCTAATTCTTGTGCAAGTTGGGGATTTTCCCAAATTTTTGGGTCTTCTAATTCGCGTAAAACTTCGGTTAAGCGTTCGCTTTTTGTTTCAAAGTCAAAGATACCCCCGAAGCGCGTCAACGCGGTTTTTTAAATCGGAAAGTTTGTTTTTAATTGGATTAATTTCTTGCATTTTGATAAATCTAAAAGTTGAAAAAAGTTAAACTTGCCACGCGGCTAATTGCGCGTCGTCGTTGAAAGGTTTTACGTTTAAATCGTGTGTTTCGCCATTTTTTTGTGCAATCGTTAAAGTGACAAATTCTTGATTTCGTGCTTGCCCGTAACGCGCCACGATGCTGGCAATTTGCTGAAAATCGTCATTTGTTGGCGTACCGTCAATTAACGCAAACGAGCCTTTATAATCTTTCGGGTGAACACTGATGAATTCTTTGCGATAACCTTGCATAAACCGCCCTTCGCCTTCATCACGCGAAATAATCAATTTGTAATGTTTTTCTGGGCGAATATGGCGACCGACTTTGAGTAACATAATATCGTCAAGTTCATAATCTTTGTGTCCGTTTGATTGCCACAAATCGACCAATTTTGCCGAATAGTATTTGTCTGTCAGAAAACAACAACCGCCAGCTGGTTGTGCAAAATCTTCGATTCCAAATTTTTCAGCCATCGCAAATTGTGGTTTGCGCGAACGCCCTGTAATGCTTAATAGTTTTTCGCGGTCAAGCCAACCTTCGCGCTCTGGCAAGGTTGGCTCTAAATTTTTTGCACATAACGGACGCACAATCAAATCATCTGCGCCTGATTCTTTGGCAATTAACGGTAATTTGAATTTATTTTGTGACATTGGACGTTGTCCAATCACTTCACCCGTGATAATAAAATCGAAGTCATTTTCAAGCATCCATTCTTTCGCTTTTTTAATCATGAAAACTTTGCAATCCATACAAGGATTCATGTTTGTGCCGTAACCGTGTTTTGGATTGATTAACACATTTTTGTATTCATCAATCACATCAATAATGTGAAGTTTTATGCCAAGTTGTTCTGCTGACCAGAGCGCGTTATTACGTTTGACTTTTTCTTTGTCATTATTGCGAATTGCGTGTGTGTGACCTTCGACACAAAAACCTGTAAAAAAGTTAATGCCTTCGACATAAATGCCTTGTTCTTGAATAACTTTAACGGCTAAAAGTGAATCTAATCCGCCAGAAATCAATGCGACCGCTTTACGTTGTTTTGTCATGTTAATGTTTAATTTCTTTTAATAATTTGCACAAATTTTGTTCTGTCAAAGGTCTGCCAAAAAAATAACCTTGCACTTCGTCGCAACCTTTTTCTTGTAGCATCGTTGCTTGCTCTTGATTTTCAACGCCTTCTGCAATCACTTTCAAACGTAAATTATGTGCCATCGCAATAATGGTTGATGCAATCGCATCATCATCGGCATCGGTTGTAATATCACGGATAAACGATTGGTCAATTTTTAACGTATCAATTGGAAAACGTTTTAAATAACTCAGCGACGAATAACCTGTTCCAAAATCATCAATCGATAATCGAATACCCATTTTTTTAAGTTTGCCGAGTGTGTTAATTGTCAATTCGGCGTTATCCATCAAAACGCCTTCTGTTAATTCAAGTTCTAAAAACTCAGAAGAGAGTTTTGTATCAACTAAAATTCGGGATACTTTTTCAATTAAATCATGTTGTTTTAACTGAACACCTGACAAATTGACTGAAATTCGCACAGGTTTTAATCCTGCTTTTTGCCACGCTTTACTGCGTTGACATGCCGTATTTAAAACCCAATCGCCAATCATAATAATCAAATCATTTTTTTCAGCGTGTGGAATAAAAACAGACGGCGAAATAAAGCCTAAAATTGGATGTTTCCACCGCAATAAAACTTCTAAACCAATCAATTCTTTCGATTTTAAATCAAATTGGGGCTGATAATTTAAAGAGAATTCTTGATTTTTTAAGGCTTGGCGCAAATTGGTTTCCATTTCCAATTCATCCAACACTTTTTGATTCATGCTGTGCGAAAAATACTGGTAATTATTACGTCCACGCTCTTTTGCGTAATACATTGCCGTATCGGCGTGTTTAATCAATTGCGTGACATTGGTTGCATCTGTTGGATAAAGCGTAATACCGATACTACTGGAAATAAAAACCTCTCGACCTTCTAAGAAAACAGGCTCTTCTAACGCATTTAAAATTTTCTTTGCAACAATGCCAGCTTCTTGTTCGTCGTTAAGATGACTCAAAATAATGGTGAATTCATCGCCTGCTAAACGCGCAACTGTATCGACTTCGCGTACACTTTCTCTTAAACGATTTGCAACTTCAATCAATAATTGATCACCTGCTAAATGTCCTAAGGTATCGTTAATCCATTTAAAACGGTCTAAATCCAAAAACATCAATGCCGTTTTTTTACTATCGCGTTTTGCGACATCGATTGACCATTTCAAATGTTCAATAAATTGCGACCGATTCGCTAAACCTGTTAATGAATCGTAATGCGCTAGTTGTCTGAGTTGATTTTCAGCCGCTTTTCGCGTGGTAATATCACTAAAAATGCCAACAAAATGCGTTGTTCCGATATTGTTTTCATCTTTCACACTATAAATAGACAACCAAATTGGATAAATTTCGTCGTTTTTACGTTTTGCCCAAACTTCGCCACACCATGCCCCTTTTTTTAATAATTCTTCTTTAAGTGTTAAGTAAAAATTCGATGCGTGTTTGTGTGAACCCAAAATAGATGGATGTTTCCCTAAAATTTCCGTTTCGCTATAGCCCGTAATTTGTGTGAAAGCGTCGTTTATGTCAATAATTTCACTATTCGTATTTGTGATGACAATTGCGTCTGTACTGCCTTCAAAAATTTTCGCCATTAAACGTAATTTTTCTTCGGCTTTTTTACGTTCCGTAATATCGCGGATAATTACTAACCATTGACGTTTGCATTTATAAACGGGTTTGCCTAATGTAAATTCAATTGGAAACGTTGTTCCATTTTTGTGATGTCCGTAAATAATTGGAAAACCTGATGGTTGTGAAATGTTTTCCTCAAGATGCAATTCAGGTGCAATTTGATTAAATGTTGGAATTAGCGAACTAATGTTTAAACCAGGCAATTCATGTTCATCATAACCAAATAATAATGAAACAGCGGGATTAAACGTTTCAATAATTCCTTCTTCAGTAAACGTTAAAATACTTTCGGCGGCATTTTTTAAAATGCTGCTGTATTTTTCTTCTGATTCTTCAAGTTCAACAGCAAGTGCAAGTAATCCTTTATTTGTATCAGCCAATTCAATTTGTAATTGTTTGATAACATCGATATTTTCACGAAATTTTTCTTTTTCTAAGTCTTCCAATTCCATCATAAGCATAATGATGCCTTGATTGGTTTCTTCTAGTTCGTGTTCTAATTCTTCAATGATTCGCGCTTTGTCTGATAAAAGCTGTTCGAGTTCTTGTTTTTTCATTTCACTATTACTATCGTTGCGTCGTCATGATTTTTTTCCATGACTTTGAAAATTTCTTCCGTAATCACTTGCGCGGGGGAATTCGCATAAGGCAAAAAATCATCCCAATACCAATGCGTTGAAATACCATCTGAATGTAACGCTAACATATCGCCCGAATGCCATTCATTTTCTGTGACAACAGGTGCTGGCGCGTGTTTTCCAAGAATGCCACGCCTGACAAGAAATTTGGGTTTTTCATGTTCTCGACTAAAAATTTTCGCTTCGATATTTCCCACACTTGCATAACGAAACGTATTTTTTTTCCAATCCAAAACCACAAGAGCCATCACCACGCCGCGCGTTGACGCACAAGCTCGTTCAACACCGCGAAAAATATCTAATAATGGAGATTCTGCGTGACGTTCAATGTATTGCCGCGCGACATTTGCCGCTTGATTTGCTAAAACGCCATGTCCCACACCATCAACCACGCCAACTAATGTGGCATCACGAATGTTTTTGATAATAAATGTATCGCCATTTGTTGATTCTCCAGGCTTTGGACGTGAAAACACCCCAAATTCAAACGGACAATGTTCACCGTGATTGGAATTATCATGCAACCAGCGTTTGCAAATAATGCGTGTGCCTGTGTGATTTTCGCGTTGCAAAATATCAAATTCATCCATCAAGCGATTTACCGCACCTAAACCAACCCCTAATGTTCCCGACGTTGAAACACCGTCTTTTAACGCCGTATGTTCATTAAATCCTTCGCCATCATCTTCAGCTTCAATCATGATGCCTTCGCATTGTTCATGACAAACAGGTGAAAGCGTAATAATGCCGCGTTGTGTGTATTTAATAATGTTAGACGCAAGCTCACTCACGACTAGACTGATTTCTTCTCGTGTGCGTTCATCAAAACCGATGTCATGCGCCATTTCTTTTGCAATGCGCCGAATTGCAATCACTTCGCCAGCATTGGAAATCACCATAAATCGTGGCTCAACGTGAAAAGTCATTTTGCCCGTCCCCATTTGGTAATCGTGACGGTTGTTCCAGTATTGACTTCAGATTGGATAGTCATTTCATCCATTAAACGTTTAACGCCAGACAGCCCCATTCCCATACTGCCCGCAGTCGTAAATCCCGCTTCAATAGCTTGGTTAATATCAGGAATGCCGATACCGTAATCTTCAAATTCGAGTTGAATGCCAATTTGTCCAGGTTTCTCAAGAAGTTGCCAACGCATAATACCTTCACTTCCCGAGTGTACATAAACATTACGCGCCAATTCTGAAACCGCCGTGACAATTCGAGTAACATCCGTCATTCCAAAACCAGCGGCTGAAGCCGCATTACGAATCAGTTTTCGACAAGTGACAATATCGCCTTCGGTTTGAATTGGATTTTCGCCAGACTCATTTGCCATCACTACACCAATTTAAAGTTATCCGAAAAAATGTCTAAAGCTCTATCAACATCAAGCGTTGAAATGGCTTTGCCTAAATGTAATCCCAATTCTGTTGCCGTAATCGCAACACAAGGTTGCATTCCCGCAATTACAGTTTGTCCGCCCATCAACGCCACCATTTGCGTCGTTTCTGAAATGGTTCGCGCAAAAAAAGAATCCAAAATGTTGACGTTTGAAATATCTAAAATCAGCCCTTTCGATTGGTATTTTTCAATGGCGTGTAAAACCTTCGTTTGTAATTCGTGAATGATGTCATCGCCTGGATCATCAGGTACAGTGACCAACAAGATGTTTTTTAATTTGATAACGGAAAGCGTATTTTCGTCCATGTTGAAATCCTTATGCTTTCGATGGGTCGATGACTTTAATTGATAGTTTGTCGAGAGCGACTTTTAAACCCGAAGCCATCGTCGGACGAGTCACAATGCCACTTAAATCAATGCCTAAATGCACTAATGTTTGAGCAATGACGGGACGAACCCCAGTAATAATGACTTGCGAGCCTAATAATTTCACCGCGTTAATCGTATCGATTAAATGTTGGGCTGTTGCGGTATCAATTTGCGGTACACCTGTAATGTCAATTAACGCAACAGGCGAATTTGTTTCAACGATTTTTTCAAGCAAACGCTCCATAAATTGCTGCGTTCTTCCGCTATCCAGCATTCCAATGATTGGTGCGGCAACCACACCTTCCCAAATTTGAATCACAGGTGTAGACATTTCCAAAATTTCTTCGGTTTGACGCGAAATGACTTCATCTGTCGCGTGAATATAAGCAGAAATCGCTAATTCTTGGTCTAAGTTAATAATTTTATATAACGCACTAAAAATACCATTTGATGTTTCTGTATCAAATGCAGGATTGCCGTAAATATGCGGAATAATCAATTGCATATAATAACAATAGGTACTCATATAAATTCGCGGTGGCAAACCAATTCGTTGATGCACAATGCCTACTTTTATGCGACTTTTAAAATACTCTTCGCCATATTCACCAGACGTTAAATCAATAAAATAGGATTTTTGTGCCAATTTCAAACGCATCAACATTTTTTCATCGCCCAAAAATTTTTTGGTATCAGAAAATGTCATTAAATGCGCGTATAGTTTTTCAACAAATGTATCGGCGTATTCAACAGCAAAAGGATGCAGTTTTTTTAAAAACTCCACGTCTTTTTCAGTGAAATCAACAAAGCGTTTCTGTTCTGACCAGTTGTTGAAATTAGAAATATATTTTGAGTTACCGTGTTCCATCATGATGTTATTTTTATTATTTATTGTTAGAAACAATCAGTTTAACAGTTTTTATTATGTGACTGAATGTTTCACTTTTTTCAAATTTTAATAGACTTGTATTTAAACGCGATTGAAATCTTTTGCACTAAGTTAATCTGTCATATTGTTATAAAAATTGTGTGATAACATTCGCGTCATTTTTTAATTCAAAGAGGAAGTAAAACAATGCAAGCAACAGTGAAATGGGTTGATGGCATGATGTTTTTAGGTGAATCGGGAAGCGGTCATACAGTTGTGATGGATGGAACACCAGAACATGGCGGTCGAAATATGGGTTTTCGCCCAATGGAAATGCTTTTAATTGGCATGGGCGGATGTTCATCATTTGATGTCGTTCAAATTTTGCAAAAAGGACGCAATGATTTAGTGAATTGTACTGCTGAATTAACGGCTGAACGAGTTGATGCTGTGCCTGCTGTTTTCAGTAAAATTCATTTACATTTTATTATCAAAGGGCGTGATTTAAAAACTACCGTGGTTGAACGTGCAGTGAAATTATCCGCAGAAAAATACTGTTCTGCATCAATCATGTTGGGAAATGCAGGGGTAGAAATTACCCATGATTTTGAAGTTATCGAGGTTTAATAAGTTGGATACAAAATTACAATTACACGGTTTTAACAATTTAACAAAGTCGCTTAGTTTTAACATTTACGATATTTGTTACGCACCCGCACAGCAACAACAGGCTTATATTGAATACATCGACGAAGCCTATAACGCGGACAAATTAACCCAAATTCTAAAAAATGTAGCCGATATTATTGGCGCACAAATTCTCAATATCGCGCGTCAAGATTATGATCCACAAGGTGCGAGTGTCACGATTTTGATTTCTGAAGGCGATTCACCGCCACCACCAAGCATGAATTCTCAATCACCAGGTCCTTTAACAACTAATACCGTTTTAGCGCATTTAGATAAAAGTCATATCACGGTTCACACTTATCCAGAAAGTCATCCTGATAATGGCATTAGTACATTTCGTGCAGATATTGACGTTTCAACCTGTGGGCGAATTTCACCGTTGAAAGCGTTGAATTATTTGATTCACAGTTTTGAATCTGATGTGGTCACGATGGATTATCGCGTGCGAGGTTTTACCCGTGATATTGAAGGTAAAAAACATTATATCGACCATGATATTACTTCAATTCAAGATTTCATTGCCTTAGATACACAAAAAAATTATCAAATGATTGATGTGAATGTGTATCAAGAAAATATTTTTCACACCAAAATGATGTTGAAAGAAACGGAATTGGAAAATTATTTGTTTGAGAAAGAATGCGATTTATCTGTTGAACAAAAAAGCGAAATCGAGAAAAAAGTTCACAAAGAAGTGACAGAGATTTTTTACGGTCGAAATTACCGTTAAGTTGAAAATGGTAGCGTTCGCGTTAATTCGGAACGCTACCAAAAATTTTTACGACTCCGCTTTTTGTCCGCGTGCCAATAAATTTTGAACGGCTTCACGCGGATTTAATCCTTCATAAAGCACTTTGTAAGTTTGTTCGGTAATTGGCATTTCAATTCCGAATTTTTGCGCTAACAAATACGTTTGTTTCGCAGCTGAAACACCTTCAATTTCTTGTCCAATTTCGGCTTTTGCTTCGTCACAAGTTTTACCTTGTCCTAACGCTAAACCGAATCGACGATTGCGTGATTGATTGTCGGTACACGTCAAAAGCAAATCCCCTAAACCAGCTAACCCCATAAATGTATCGGGTTTGCCACCTAGTTGAACACCTAAACGCATAATTTCACTCATGCCGCGCGTAATCAAAGCTGCTCGCGTATTTGCACCAAAACCTAAACCGTCTGCAATCCCTGCCGCAATTGCCATGACGTTTTTAATCGCGCCGCCCACTTCAACACCAATCAAATCGTCGTTTGTGTAAGCGCGAAAACGGTCACTGTGCAAAATCGTTGCAATTTGCGAAGCAAATTCAGATTGCGTTGAAGCAATCGCAATCGCGGTGGGTAAATCTGCCGCGACTTCTTTTGCAAAGCTAGGGCCTGAAACTAATGCCGCTGGGGTTTCTGAACTAAAAACTTCTGCCACAATTTCATGCAATAAACCACCGTTTTCTTTGTTAAAACCTTTCGTCGCCCACGCAATTTTTACGTTTTCAGAAACCAGAGGTTTTAATTTTTGTAACGTATCTTTGAAAGCGTGTGAAGGCACGGAAACCAAAATCAAATCACTAAACGTTGCTATTTCGGTTAAATCAGACGTAAGTTGCAAATTATCGTTGAATGGCAAATTGGGCAAATAACGATGATTTTCACGATCGCGTTTTAAGTTTTCAATATGTTCTGGATTATGTCCCCAAAGCAACGTTTGGAAACCATTTCGAGCTGCCAACATCGCTAATGCTGTTCCCCAAGAACCTGCTCCGAGTACCGCAATTTTGTTCGTCATTGTCTTAATTGATTGATTCTGAACTTGGAGCATTACCAGCTTGTTGTGCTTGTGCGTGTTGTGCGTAAAGCGCATCGAAATTGACTGGTGCAAGAATGAACTGAGGGAAACCGCCTTTTGCCACTAAATCTGAAACCACTTCGCGTGCGTAAGGGAACAAAATGTTTGGGCAGAAACTACCTACCATTCCGCCCATTTCTTGTTCTGTAAATCCACCTAAAACGAAAATCCCCGCTTGTGTCACTTCAATCAAATAAGCAATAACATCGCCACTTTTTACAGTAATCGTTAATTTAATAGCAACCTCTGCTAAATTTTCGTCCAATTGTTGAACGTTTGTGGCTAAATTGAAATCAACGTTTGGTTCCCATTTTTCAATAAAAACTTGCGGTGAGTTGGGTGTTTCAAATGAAATATCTTTTGTATAAATTTTTTGAATTGCGAATTGTTTTTCTTGTTCAGCCATGAGATTTCTCCTAGATAGTTAAAGTGTAAAAAATTAAGAAGTGATTTTGTTTTTGCTAGTAATTTTAATTGGTAATTTATATTCGTCACGCCAAGCATCCATCCCGCCTGTCAAAACTAATACATTTTCAAAACCCGATTTAGTCAACAATTTTGCCGCCGCTGCTGCACGAGTTCCTGTTTGGCAAGTCACAATTAACAGATTTTTTTGGTATTTTTGCAAACTGGGTAATTGTTCAGCAAGTTTGCTAAGGGGAGCATTGATAGCTTTTTCAATGTGACTTTGAATAAAATCAGGCGATTCACGCACATCTATTACAACGGTTTTTTCATCGTCAATTTTTGGCACCGCTAACAACGGTGAAATAGAATCAAAACGTTTAAACGCGGTATCAAAAAATTCTTGGATAAGCAAAAATATAACTACCGCCATTGCTAGCGACAAAAGGTAATGATTTAAAATAAATTCGATATAACGATCCATAATTTGATTTTGTAAAGTAGATAAAAGATAAGCAAAATCATACCTTATTTTGTGTCGTTATAGTTATGGCGATTGTAAATTGAAACGTGGACAATAATGGCTGTCCCCCACACAACACGAAAAGGATAATGATTATTATGAGTTTAATTACAATAAATGATGTCGAAAATGTTAAGTATTCTGGTGATATTACAATTGATTCATTACTTGATAGCGGTTTGAATTGGAATTTTCTTACACCGACGCAAACAGTCCTTTATTACACATTCGACACAACAAATTTTTCAGATGATCAAATCACAACAAAAATCAGCCCTTTTAACGCTTTTCAGCAGACGGCTGCTCAATCTATTTTAAATTACACTCGTTCGATAACTGGCATTAACTTTCAAAATGTTACGTCAGGAAAGCAAGCCGATATTTATTTTGCGAATACAGATTTAGATGATGAAGAAGTTTCAGGATTAGCTACCAGTAGTTTTAATTATTCCACAAACGATAGAACGGACGTTATCACCGAATACGAAGGAGAAAGTCACATTTATTTCGACAATGTTGAATGGGAAGATGAAAACATAAAGCCGCTCGCTGGAACACAAGGTTACGAAACGTTATTGCATGAAATTGGTCACGCACTTGGTTTAAAACATCCGTTTAAAGATGCTGGGGATTCGTTTGATATTCCTGTTTTATCTACGGCACAAGACAATACGAATAATACGGTGATGTCATATACCGAAAAAGGCGATTACAAAACGGAATTTCAAAATTACGATTTGAAAGCCTTGAAATGGCTTTACGGCACAGATGGTTTAGGTGGTGAAAGTTACCACACATCAACGGATTCGGTTATTGATAATCAAGACAATGATGATGACGAAAGTACAGTTGAAGATTTGAATTTAGTTGGAACGGATGACGCAGATAAACTTGAAGGCGAAGAAGGAAATGACACGTTAGATGGTGGCGCAGGGCGTGATACGTTAATCGGTGCGTATGGTGACGATGTGTATATCATTGATAACGGACGTGACCAAATTATTGAAATAGTCGAAAACGGTGACGATTCTGTATTAAGTAGCGTCAGTTACACATTAAACAAAAATGTTGAAAATTTAACATTACAAGGAACACCCAACATCAATGGAACGGGAAATGAATTAGATAATCAACTGATTGGTAATGATGGAAAAAATCAACTAAAAGGAATGGCAGGGGATGATTATTTATCGGGTGGCAAAGGCAATGATAAATTAACGGGGGGCGCAGGTTACGACACATTTGAATTTCATTTTGAAGATTATGATTTTATGGGAGATTTTGCGCCTCGTGCTGTCAATGTTGATACGATTACAGATTTTAAAAAGGGTATAGATAGTATTCAATTGAGTGAAGAATTTAATTTTTCATCTGAAAATTTTGTGGTTGTTAAAAATCTAAAGCTATTTTCAGGAGATGAAAACTTCATTTATGACAGCACAAAACGGACGTTATATTTTGATATTGATGGTAATGACAGCAATTATTCGCCGACAGCATTTATTAAATTTTCTGGAAAGGTAAATTTGGATTCAGATGATTTTGAAGCGGTATAAAAGTGGTGCGCCCGAGCGGATTCGAACCTCTGACCTCAGCCTCCGGAGGGCTGCGCTCTATCCAGCTGAGCTACGGGCGCATTTTGAACCTCTGTATTTTAAACGAAGCCCTCGTTAATTACGACTAGAATGTGTCATTATCTCAATAGTAATAAAAATTTAATCGCTTTACTGCTAATTAAATAGCCTAAAAATCTGCAATCCACGCTATTCCCACTCCAAAACATTCTGTTGTTTCTGTTATTGTCAAATCATCTGTTTCCTAATTATTAGATTTTTTGTTGCAAGTGTTTCACCTTGCGTTTCAATGAAACAAAAATTATGTTTCATTGAAACGTAAAATAAATATGCAATAAAAAAATATCTTAAAAACCAAGTTGTTATTGCAATTTATATCATTGGCACATACTGTGCAATTGTTTAACTTGAGTTTGAAATGAATCAAATTAAGCAACGCCTTTATCACTGATTTTTTAATTTTTCGGAGTAACAAAAATGTTTAAACAATTATTTGACCCAGCGACATGGACTTACACTTATTTAATCGCTGATGACAAAAGCAAAGAAGCGGCGTTTATCGACCCCGTTAATACGCATTTAGACACTTATTTGAACTTGCTAAAAGAACACGGTTTGAAATTGATTTATTCATTTGAAACACATGTTCACGCCGACCACATCACTGCAAGTGGTTTATTACGTCAACATACAGGTGCAAAAACCTGTGTCAGTAAATTTGGCGGCGCACAACTCGTTGATATTGAAATTGCCGATGGCGATGTTTTCATGCTGGGCGAAGAAAAAATCAAAGCCATTCCAACACCTGGACACACACCAGGTTGCACGTCTTTTTTATGGAACGACCGTTTATTTTCGGGTGATTCATTATTTATCGGCGGTTGTGGTCGTACCGATTTTCAAGGTGGCGACGCAGGTTCACTTTATGACGCGATTACACAACGTTTATTCACATTACCAGGCGACACCTTGGTTTATCCAGGTCATGATTATCAACAACGTTGGGTAAGCAACATCGAACAAGAACGCACCACAAACCCACGTTTAGCGGGTAAAACCCGCGACCAATTTATTGAAATTATGAATAATTTGAATTTGCCTGCGCCTAAATTGATTAACCAAGCCGTTCCTGCAAATCGTTATTGCGGTTTAGATGAAAATGAACGCACACAAGCGGTTCAAATGCGTAACACAGAAACGTCGTTGTGCATGATGCAAATGCAAACAGGCACAACAGGACAAGATTTAGTCACACTTGCAAAACAACACATCACTGAAGTTAATCCTGAAATGGCGCGTAATTTGTTAAAAGAAGGCGACATTACTTTGATTGATACACGCGAAGAAAGTGAATTTGCGGCGGGTCACATTGATAACGCCATTTTATTACCTCGCGGTGTTTTAGAGTTTAAATTAAACAATGTTCCTGAAATGGCAGACAAATCAAAGCCTGTGTTAATTTATTGCCGCACGGGTGGACGTTCTGCACTCGCTGCTCAAACGTTGCAAACTTTAGGCTATACCAACGTGCTTTCGCTCGCAGGTGGCTTTGAAGGTTGGAATAAATAAAAAATTGGGAGATAGTAAAGGCGTGGTGGGAAGTTAAGATTTTAATGACTTCTCGCCTATGTCTTTATTGAATTTCAAAATAATAAATTTGAGGAGTCAAACATGACACAACATCACACATTACTTATTGTTGGCGGTGGTTCAGCTGGTATGTCAATTGCCAATAATATGCGTCGAATGAACAAAGACATCGACATCGCCGTTATTGAACCGAGTGAAAAACATTATTACCAAGCCGCATTCACCATCATTGGCGGAGGTGAATCGACACTTGCCAAACACACGCGCAACGAAACCGATTTATTTGGTAAAAATATCAACTGGATTAAAGAATTTGCCGACACATTCCAACCCGAATCTAACACGGTTACATTAAAAAATGGTGACGTAATTAGTTACGATTATTTGGTGGTTTGCCCTGGTTTTAAAATGGATTGGGACAAAATTGCAGGTTTGAAAGAAGCCTTAAATAAAAATGGCGTGTGTAGTAATTATTCACCTGAAACCGTTGAATATACTTGGGAATGTATAAAAAATTTAGAATCAGGTCGCGCATTATTTACGCAACCTGCGATGCCAATTAAATGTGCAGGTGCGCCGCAAAAAATTATGTACATGGCAGCAGATAGATTCCGTAAAAAAGAACTTTCAGACAAAATCAGCGTCGAATTTTTTAATGTTGGCGCAGCGATGTTTGGAATTCCATTTTTTGCGAAACCACTTGCAAAAATCGTTGAGAAATATGGTATCAAAACGCATTTTGCACACAATTTAATTGCAATTGATGGTGACACCAAAACGGCAACGTTTGAATACACCGACGCGGACGGCAATAAAAAACAAACCATTGAAAAATTCGACATGATTCACGTCACGCCCCCCCAAAGCCCGCCTGAATTTCTCAAACATAGTCCGCTTGCCAATGCCGATGGTCGCACCGATGTTCACCCGAATACGTTGCAACATAACAAATATCCAAATGTTTTTGGCTTAGGTGATGCGGCTTCAACAACCAATGCAAAAACGGCGGCGGCAGTTCGCAAACAAGTTCCGATTGTTGTCGATAACATTTTGCATCTAATGAAAGCTGAAGCTCCACAACCTAAATATGATGGTTATGGTTCTTGTCCTGTCGTTGCATCATTAAATACAGTCATGCTCGCTGAATTTAGTTATGACAGTGCAATTACGCCTTCTTTTCCATTCTTAGACCCACGCAAACCCCGTTGGATTTGGTGGATTGGTAAAACGATTGGATTCCCTTGGATGTATTGGGATTTGATGATTAAAGGGATTCGTTTCGATATTCCTCATAAATCAAGCTACGCCTCAAAATTTGTAGACGAAAAATAAAATGTCTTATTTCCCCATTTTCAGCTGGCTAAAAACCTACAGTCGCGCCGATTTCAATGGCGATTTATTTGCAGGTGTTATCACAGCAATTTTGCTTGTGCCTCAAGGTATTGCCTTTGCATTGTTGGCAGGATTGCCACCGCAATTTGGTTTATACGCGAGTATTTTACCGCCGTTGATTTACGCAGTTTTAGGGACAAGTCGCACGCTGTCAGTTGGTCCTGTTTCGATTGCCGCGATTATGATTGCGAGTGCGTTACAGTTGCCAGAAGTCAGTGCATTAGGAAATCCATTGCAAAGTGCGGTGATTTTATCGGCTGAAAGTGGGGCGATTTTACTCGCCATGGCAATTTTTAGAATGGGTGGACTGGTGAATTTTATCAGTCACCCCGTTTTAACTGGATTTACAAGTGGCGCGGCGTTACTGATTATTGGCAGTCAATTGCCGCAAACCTTGGGTTTAAAAACGCCGACGTGTGGTTTTGATGTGGTTTGTTATCAAACTTATTTACAAGCGACTAATTCAACAACATTCCTGTTAAGCGCGGTGGCGTTGGCGTTGTTATTATTTTTTGGAAAACCGCTCGCATGGTTGCTGAATTTATTGCGTTTATCTCCCGCGTTAATTATAGCTGTTGGAAAATGCGGCGCATTAGTTACCGTCGCATTTACAACATTTGCGGTAGGAAATTGGAATTTGAACGCACAACACGTTGCGGTTGTCGGTGAAATTTCAGCAGGATTACCCCATTTAAGTTTTGATTTTGTTGATTTAGAAAAATGGAAAATTCTAGCTTCCCCCGCCAGTTTTATTGCGTTAATTGCGTATGTTGAAAGTGTGGCAATTGCGAAAGTGGTTGCGAATTTAAGAAGTGAAAAAATCGACCCAAATCAAGAATTGATTGCACTAGGATTTGCGAATTTTGCCACAGCAATTTCAGGTGGAATGCCTGTTGCAGGTGGTTTTAGTCGCACGATGGTAAATTTTTCCGCAGGCGCACGCACTCAAATTGCAATGGTGATTGCGGCAATTATTTTATCTGTTGCGGTGGTTTTTTTTACCGCTTGGTTTCAAAACATTCCGAAAGCGGCTTTAGCTGTAATTATTCTGGTTGCAGTGATTCCGTTGGTGAAATTCAAAAGCATTTTACATACTTGGCAATATGACAAAGGCGATGGCATTGCAGAACTCGTCACGTTAATTAGCGTGTTAATTTTCGGCATTGAAGAGGGGATTACGTTAGGGATTTTTTTAACGTTTGCTAGTTATTTACGCAAAGCTAGTCGTCCACATATTGCTGTTGTAGGCAGATTGCCAAACAGTAAGCATTTTCGAAATGTCAAACGCCACAAAGTCGAAACATGGGAGCATTTGTTACTCATGCGTATTGACGAAAACATTACCTTTGCCAATATCAATTTTATTGAAGAATTTATCGAAAACGAGCTACGCAATGCACCGAAAGTGCAACATATTGTGCTGAGTTTTACCTCAGTCAGTGATATTGATACGACAGCTATTGAAGCGTTGGAACAGCTTAATCAAAGTTTAAAAAATATCGGTATTACGTTGAACTTTGCCGAAGTGAAAGGCTTTTTGCTTGATAAATTACAAAAAAGCGATTTATTCACACATTTGAATGGTCAATTATTTTTCGATACCGAAGAAGCTATTACAAAACTCAACTAACATGGAAAATTTTATGCAAAAAATAATTGCGTTACTCGCGTCATTA
>JBASLW010000115.1:0-3754 GCA_049656545.1 Methylococcaceae bacterium | reverse complement strand
GCGTTTGCAACGTGGTCACTATTTCGGAATTTTTTAGTAAATCGCTCATTTTCTTTTCTCATCATAAATAACCGTTAGTTTACGGTTTTGAAAATTTTACGTTTACACAGAATTATTTACAGTCTCTAAAATAATCTCCGATGGTTTGTGATTTTTAGGCAATAAAAAACCCGCCAGCGCAAAGCACGGGCGGGTGGGTTTTGGGGTGAAGAAATTTAACGCGAACGCTAGAAAAGACTTGACTTGCGCTGACGTGGCAACAGAATTTTTGACTGACTGACTGACTGACTGACTGACTGACTGACTGACTGACTGACAACATAATTGCGCCTTGAATTTAAATTAAAATCGGCGGCAATTGTAGGCTTGTTTGGTGCTTGCTGAAAGTCTTAAAAACTAGCACATGATTAGGGAATTCAAGAAATTACTAAACTTTTCGATGAAAATGTAGTTGCGTTTATCTGCTTTGTGGCGTTTTGTGACAGTCGATTTAACGCACTTTGTTGAATTTTGATAGAATAAGCCAAACAAAAACCAGTACGGACTTGCCGCATTGCAGCCAGTCCGATTTTTTTACCTTCAACTTTCAAAAAAGAAGCTCGTGGATATAAAACACATTAGAAATTTTTCAATTATTGCCCATATCGATCATGGTAAATCAACGCTTGCTGACCGTTTCATTCAAATGTGCGGTGGTTTGACGGCGCGGGAAATGTCAGCGCAAGTGCTTGATTCAATGGATATTGAAAAAGAACGGGGCATTACGATTAAAGCGCAAAGCGTGACACTTGATTTCAAAGCGGCTGACGGTGAAACGTATCAACTCAATTTCATTGACACACCAGGACACGTCGATTTTTCGTATGAAGTTTCGCGTTCACTTGCCGCGTGCGAAGGCGCGTTACTCGTTGTCGATGCCGCGCAAGGCGTTGAAGCACAAAGCGTTGCCAACTGCTACACTGCAATTGAACAAGGTTTAGAAGTTGTGCCAGTTCTGAATAAAATCGATTTGCCATCGGCAGAACCTGAACGGGTTATTACCGAAATCGAAGAAGTGATTGGTATTCCTGCTGACGAAGCGTTGATGATTAGCGCGAAAACGGGGTTGGGCGTGTTGGATGTTTTAGAACAATTGGTTTTAAAAGTGCCTTGTCCCGTTGGCGACCCAGACGCGCCTTTGCAAGCGTTAATTATTGATTCGTGGTTTGACAGTTATTTGGGCGTTGTGTCGTTGGTTCGCATCATGAACGGCAGCATCAAGCGCAAACAAAAAATTACTATCATGTCTACGGGGCGTTCATTTTTGGCTGAAAAAGTCGGTATTTTTACGCCAAAACGCGTGGAAAAAGACGTTTTAAACACGGGCGAAGTAGGATTTTTAGTTGCAGGCATTAAAGATATTTTTGGTGCGCCAGTCGGTGATACGGTTACTGGAACAGATAATCCTTCAACCGAGCAATTAACAGGTTTCCAAAAAGTTCAACCTCGCGTTTTTGCTGGACTTTATCCAGTCAGTTCAGATGATTACGAAGGTTTGCGTGAAGCCTTACAAAAATTGAATTTGAACGATGCTGCGTTGCAATTTGAACCTGAAACGTCGCAAGCGTTAGGGTTTGGTTTCCGTTGCGGATTCTTGGGCATGTTGCACATGGAAATTGTGCAAGAACGTCTCGAACGTGAATATGATGTTGATTTAATTACCACCGCACCAACTGTAATTTATGAAGTAATTACGCAAACGGGTGAAACCTTGATGGTTGATAATCCTGCGAAATTACCTGAAAACGGCACAATTGATGAAATTCGTGAACCTATTATTCGCGCAAACATTTTAGTGCCAGAAACCTACGTCGGTGCAGTGATTACGCTTTGTATCGAAAAACGCGGCGTGCAAAAAGACATGCAGTATGTTGGACGACAAGTTTCACTGCATTATGAAATGCCATTGAACGAAGTCGTTTTAGACTTTTTTGACCGTTTAAAGTCCGTCAGCCGTGGTTTTGCGTCGTTTGATTATGAATTTTTGCGTTTCCAAGAAGCCGCGTTGATTAAACTCGATGTGTTAATTAACGGCGAAAAAGTCGATGCGTTGTCGATGATTGTGCATAAAGATTCAAGTCAGCGTCGTGGTCACGATTTGGTCGAAAAAATGAAAGAGTTAATCCCGCGTCAAATGTTTGAAATTGCAATTCAAGCGGCGATTGGCTCAAAAATTATTGCCCGTTCAACCGTAAAAGCGATTCGCAAAGACGTGACGGCAAAATGTTACGGCGGTGATATTTCGCGTAAGAAAAAACTCCTCGAAAAACAAAAAGCAGGTAAAAAACGCATGAAACAAGTGGGCAACGTTGAAATTCCACAAGAAGCGTTTTTAGCGGTTTTGAAACTTAATAAAGAATAAGGCGGCGACAATGGATTTTGATTTTTCGTTTTTTTTGTTTGTGGGAACAATTGTCACAGGCGTTATTTGGGGCGGCTGGGCGTGGTATTTAAAAAGCCAAAACGTGCCGTATGACATCGAAAATGAACCCGTTTTAGTGGAATACGCACATTCATTTTTTCCCGTTATTTTGATTGTCTTTTTGTTACGCTCGTTTATTGCTGAACCTTTCAGAATTCCATCGGGTTCAATGATGCCAACGCTTTTGGTTGGCGATTTTATTTTGGTGAATAAATTTACTTACGGCATTCGCATTCCTGTCATTAACAAAAAAGTCATCGAGTTAAATCAGCCTCATCGCGGTGATATTGTGGTGTTTCGTTACCCAAAAAATCCCGAAGTCGATTACATCAAACGTTTGATTGGTTTGCCTGGCGACAAAATCACTTATGAAAATAAACGGCTAACTGTGAATGGTCAGGCAGTTTCAGAAGTTGCAATGGGAACATTTGAAGGCAAAGGTCAAAGCGAAGACATGAACGGCGCGGCGCAGTTTTTGGAAAACTTAACAGGCGTGGAACATCAAATTTTAAATCGTGATGGCGTGCAAAGCGTTGAATTCACTTATACAGTGCCAGAAGGTCAGTATTTCATGATGGGCGATAACCGTGATAATAGTAATGACAGTCGTTATTGGGGAACGGTGCCAGACGAAAATTTGGTCGGCAAAGCGTTTTTCATTTGGATGAGTTGGGATTGGTCGAATAAAGGTGTGGATTTTTCACGCATTGGGACGATTTTGAGATAAAAACTTCTCTCTGTTACTTTTGAGCTTTCTTATTATTTCAATAATCGTTGTATAATTGAACCATGGATACAAAAAACGCAACTTCTATTTTTGAATCACTCGCATCAGGCATTCGACTTGATGCGTTTCGGTTGTTAGTGAAAAGCAGTCCAGATGGAATGGTTGCAGGTGAAATTGCAACAGCTCTGAATGTGCCACCGAATAATTTGTCTTTTCATTTGAAAGCGCTTGCTCAAAATGGATTAGCGTCGGTGGAACAAGAAGGGCGTTTTCAACGTTATCGTGCGAACATTCCGTTGATGCTGGACTTGATTTCTTATCTCACCGAGGAATGTTGTGTAGGGCAAGGTGTAGACATTTTGCCATGTTGTGATTTAGAAAATTAGGCGGTTTGTATTCATGAAAATTTTTATAATTTTTCAATTAGACGAGGTTTTTCATGCAAGACAAAATTTTCAACGTTCTCTTTTTATGTACAGGCAATTCTGCGCGTAGTATTCTGGCAGAAGGCATTTTAAATCACATCGGAAAAGAACGTTTTCGTGCCTTTAGCGCAGGTAGTATGC
>JBASLW010000114.1:0-15621 GCA_049656545.1 Methylococcaceae bacterium | reverse complement strand
AATTCACCTTGGGCGTGTGATTTTGGTTTGGATTTGTCGCGTAATTTTCGCGCGTTAAAAACGTGGTTCACATTCAGCGTTTATGGCACAGAAAAATTAGGTAATGTGATTACGTATACTTGCGAATTAGCGCAGTATTTGAAACAACTTATTGAAAATGAAGCACAATTAGAACTGCTCGCGCCCGTTTCGTTAAATATCGTGTGTTTTCGTTTTCGTTGTGAAAATTCAAATCGCGTAAATAACGAATTAGTGATTCACTTACAAGAATCAGGGTTTTGTGCGCCATCATCGACGACGATTAACGGACAAATTGCGATTCGCGCCGCAATTGTGAATCATCGAACGCAAAAACAAGACATCGACACGTTAATTGAAAAAACGTTGGAATTTGGAAATCGAGAAATAAAAAAATATGACTGAATCAGAATTGATAAATTTGCCGTTTATTGGCTTGTTGCCGTTGATGCGTTTGGCGTATTCGGGCGTGGAGCTTGCGCCGTTGGGTCAAAAATTGATTGAAAAAATAGAACAAAATCCAAACGATGCGAATGCGTTAATGGATTTATCGATGATTTTGCAATTGCGCGGTAATAAAGAATTAGCGTTGCAATTTCAACAAGATGCCATCAATTTGCAGCCGCTTTATTTTCCACCATTGACAACAAAAACGCCGACAATTCGCGTTTTAGCCTTGATGAGTGTGGGCGATTTAATGGCGAATTCACCGATTGAATTTTTACTCGAAAATTCGGATGTCGAGTTGATTCAGTTTTATATCACTGAACCTGAACATTTAGATGAACTATTACCAGAACATGATTTGTTGTTTGTGGCGATTGCTGAATCTGAACAGAATTTGCCGTTATTGAATCAAATTGCGCCGATTTTAAAATCATGGCATTGCCCTGTCTTGAACAAACCTGAATACATTACAAAAATGTCGCGTGATGCTGCGTGCAAATTATTGGAAAATGTTGAAAATATCGTCATGCCAACAACACAAAGATTAACGGCAGCTGAAATTAAAAAAACAACGTTTTCGTTTCCGATGATTATTCGCCCTGTTGATTCGCACGCGGGACACGATTTAGAAAAAATTGAAACGCAACAAGCCTTAGAAAATTATTTAAATGAACAAAATCACGCCGAATTTTATATTGCTCGATTTGTGGATTATAGAAATTCGGACGGTTTTTTTCGTAAATATCGCGTGATGTTGGTTGAAGGAAAACCGTTTTTAGCGCATTTAGCGATTTCTGAAAATTGGATGATTCATTATTTGAACGCGGGAATGCTCGAAAGTGCTGAAAAACGTGCCGAAGAAGCGCGTGCAATGGCGAATTTTTCAGACACTTTTGCTAAAAAACACGCCGCCGCATTTCAAGAAATTTACAAAAAATCAAAACTCGATTATATGGGAATTGATTGTAGTGAAACGCCTGAAGGCGATTTGCTGATTTTTGAAATTGACAGTTGCATGATTGTTCACGCGCTCGATTCGTTGGAATTATTTCCTTATAAACAAACTCCGATGCACGAATTATTTACCGCATTTCAACAACTTTTGAAAAAAACGGCGGCACATTGTTAAGTTCAACATTTCAACTTCCGTCTGTTGAAGAATTATTGATTTCAGGTGGTGATGAACGATTGGCGTTAAATTCATTTGGTTTCAATAAATACGGTTGTTCACCGTTGCCGATTGATGACATTTTGTCGTTTAGTTCTTCAACTGCCTCAAGTCTTTCAAGTGATGATTTTGCGGTTGCTGAAAAATATCGTCACGAATTAGAAAAACAACTTTCTGAAAATTCACCTGAAACCATTTATCAAAATGAAGCTGAAAAACTGTGTTTAGCATGGCAAAAAGCGTGTAATTTTTCTGAAAAAAGTCGTGTTTTATTATTTCCTTCAGGAACAGATTTGCATCATGTTGTTGCAAAACAATTTGAAAATACAACCATTTTAATGGTTGAAACTAATGAAACGGGAAGCGGTGTTGCTCAAGCGTTACAGTTTGAAAATCACGTTGTTTCTGTTCCATTACGATTAAAAAATGGCGAATTGCGTCCGACTTGTGAAGTAAATAACGATTTTGAAAATTTAGCAACGCAAGCGATTCAAAAAAAACAGCGTTTTTTAATCGTGATGGTTGACCAATCAAAAACAGGTTTAATTGCGCCAAGTGTTGAATGCGTTTTAAAGTTGAAAAATCAGTTTTCAACTTTGAATGTGTTAGTTGATGCGTGTCAATTTCGATTATCAGTGCAAACGTTGAATGCGTATTTACAGCACGATTTTATGATTGCGTTGACGGGTTCAAAATTTTTAGCCGCACCATCGTTTTCGGGAATGTTGGTGTTGCCTGAAAAATGGGCTGATTCCTTTAAAAATTCAAACATGCCAAATTTTGGCTTGTTGATTCGGAATCAAATTGCGTTGGTGAATTATCAAAAATTTCGCACTTTGCCAAATGAAAAAATTTGTGATTTTATTGAAAAATTTGCTGAAAAAATTAAGACTTTTTTAGTTAAAAATTCAAATTTTGAATTGCTTGAAATAGCAAAATTAAAACGTGATTCGCTTTCAGATTCTAATTTATGGGATACGTTACCGACGATTTTTCCTTTTGTTTTGTATCGAAATAATCAGCCATTGTCACGTTTGGAAACCGCTGAAATTTACAAAAGTTTTACAAAAAATTCGGTACGTTTTGAAATTGGACAACCTGTTTTATGCGGTTCGAGAAATGGAATTGAAGTTAGCGCGTTACGTTTATGTTTAAGTTCACGTTTGATTGTTCAAGCGATTTTAAGCGAAAAAAAATCAGCTGAAATTATTGAAAATGCGTTGTTTGTTTTAAATGAAATTTCTCGATGTGTAACAAAAACGCGACTTTAAAAAGTCGCGTTTGATGATGAAATTATTCTTTGCGCCAGCGTGTTGAACCATCAGGAGAATCTTCTAAAATCACATTTTTCGCTTTGAGTTCATCACGAATTTGGTCTGCTAATGCCCAGTTTTTTGCTTTTTTTGCATCAATTCGTGCTTGAATTTGGACTTCAATTTCTGCGGCATCATTATTCCCACCTTTCAAAAACGCTTCTGAATCATTTTGCAATAAACCCAAAACGTTTGCTAATGATTTCAATGTTGCCGCTAAAACAGGTGCTTTTGTTTTATTGAGTTCACGCGCCACATCGAATAAAACAGCCAGTGCAACGGGCGTATTAAAATCATCATTCATCGCTTCTTGAAAGCGGGTTTTGAATTCTGAATCAATGTCGGTTTCGATAATTTCAACATCACGCAATGCGGTATAAAGTCGCGTTAGACCTGCCGCTGCGTCATTCAATGATTCATCCGAATAATTCAACGGACTGCGATAATGGCTGGATAAAATGAAAAAACGGATAATTTCAGGGCGATATTGCTTTAATACTTCGCGGACAGTGAAAAAATTACCGAGTGATTTCGACATTTTTTCTTCGTTGATTCGCACAAAACCGTTGTGCATCCAAAGATTCACAAATTTTTCACCTGTCGCGCCTTCTGATTGTGCGATTTCATTTTCGTGATGTGGAAATTGCAAATCCATGCCGCCGCCGTGAATATCAAACGAATTTCCTAAACAACACGTTGACATTGCCGAGCATTCAATATGCCAACCAGGACGACCTTTTCCCCAAGGCGATTCCCAAAAAGGTTCGTCAATTTTTGCCATTTTCCACAATACAAAATCCATTGGATTCCGTTTTGCTAAATCGACATCAACACGTTCCCCTGCTTGTAAATCATCTAAATTTTTACCTGAAAGTTGCCCGTAATTTTTGAATTTTTCGACCCCATAAAATACGTCACCATTTGTGCCAACATAAGCAAAACCGTTAGCAATCAATTTTTCAATCATGGCAATAATGTCAGAAATCGACGTTGTGGCACGGGGTTCAATATCGACTGGCAAAACTGACAATGCACGTTCATCTTCGTGCATCGCATCGATAAAACGTTCTGTTAAAGCATGAAAATCTTCGCCATTTTCGTTGGCTCGATGAATAATTTTGTCGTCGATGTCGGTGATATTTCTAACGTAAGTCACATCGTAATTTGAATAGCGCAAATAACGCACAACCGTATCAAAAACGACCATGACGCGAGCATGTCCAACGTGGCAATAATCATAAACCGTCATACCGCAAACGTATAAACCGACTTTACCTTCGACGCGCGGCGTGAAAACTTCTTTTGAACGGGTGAGGGTGTTGTAAATTTTTAGCATTTTGAAACCGTTAAATTATTTTTGAATTACACAAAGAAACTAAACACACCACCCAACAAACCACCAATCACACCGCCCCAAACGACTAGCCAGCCTAAATGTTCTTTAATAATCGCTTGTACCATTTCTTTGACAAGTTGCGGGGTAAGTTCGCTAAGACGTTTATCAATTACAGTTTCGATTTTTCCAACTAAATCTGTGCTGATTTTTTGTGCATTTAAACCATGTTGCAATGCCGTTTTGAAATCACTGGAATCAACCATTTCAACAAGCGTAACTTTGACTTTTTCGATAAACGGTTCTTTCAAAGGCGTTAAGGCTTCTACACCACCCATCATCATAAGCATTCCTCCGAAAGAGGATTCTAAAATCACCATCACCAAGCTATCGTAAATCTTGTCGTAATCGACTACGTTTAAAAGTGGCTCTAAATTCAACACTTTCGAGCCACCTTGTTCTTCAGTTTCGATGAACTGCTCGATATTTTGCGCGGTGAAAAATTGCGACATCATCAAGGTTTTAATTGCGCCTTTGAATTCTTCAAAACGTTCAGGAATTACGCCAGAACCTTTTAAATAAGGCACTTTTTCAAACAGCATGTGAACTGCAAGCCAGTTCGTAATCGCACCCGAAAGCGCGAAAAATCCCACTGATGTAATAAAACCAGAACCGCTAATTAAACCTAAAACTGTTACACCTGACGCAACAGCATTAGTCGAATAATTTTTGTCATGAAGAACATTGTTGATTAAATTTTTACACATCATCGTCTAAATCTTCTGCTGATTTATCATTAAAATAACTAGGTGCAACACTAATCAACAAAGTAATCAACGTTGCCAAATAAGGTACAGCTTGAACGGCTAAAATTGCCATCCATAATTTGCCGTTTAAGTTGTCGAGATATTCCAAACGACTGATTTCAAAAATTCCCCAGCCGAGCAAAATTAACAATAACAACTCTTGTTGAATCACTCGTAACCCAGCAAAAACGGCACTTTGTGATTCATATTTTGGGGTACGCATAAACGGTTTGCCCGATGTGAATAAACCTTGAATCGTTCCAAGTGCAACGGTATGCGTCAACGCTAAACCTGATAATGCCGCGCCTAATGAATGCCAAACTGAACAGGGTACACGCGCTTGATACAGCCATAAACCGCGAATAATTTTGAACGCAAATAATCCAACCGTCGGCATCAAAAAGACGATTGACGGTAATTCAGGATGTTCAGCAAAACGAATCAATACCGTAATAATCAAACTCGCTACCGTGAAAACTAACGCCAACGCATCTGAAAACCAAGGCAACCAACCTGCAATAAAATAGTATTTTTGTGCAGGGGTGAGTTTATCGCTTCCAGGCAAAAAGCTCTTCCAATGCGCTTTGATAATTTGCATCGCGCCATAAACCCAACGGAAACGTTGTGTCATATAGCCTGAGAAGGTATCTGGCATTAAGCCTTTACCGAAAGAATCTTTCACATAAACCGAATCATAACCCGCTTCGTATAAACGCAAACCGAGTTCGCTGTCTTCACAAATGCACCATTCTGACCAGCGTCCGACTTCAATTAACGCCGATTTGCGAATCATGGTCATCGTGCCATGTTGAATAATGGCGTTGTATTCGTTGCGTTGCACCATACCGATATTGAAGAAGCCAGCGTATTCCCAATATGAAAATTCTTTGAATGTGCTTTGATGACGGTCGCGGTAATCTTGCGGCGATTGAATGAAACCGACTTTTGGATTGTCAAAATATGGCACCATTGAAGTCAACCAATCGGGTGACAACACATAATCACTGTCGATAAGCGCGATAATTTCAGCATCGGGTGCAGTTTGTTCAAGTGCATGATTGATTGCGCCTGCTTTAAAACCTGGCCAATTTTCTAAATGGAAAAAACGAAATCTTTCGCCTAAACGTTCACAATCTTCTTTAACAGGCATCCAAACGGCATCGTCTTTGGTATTGTTATCCATCACTAAAACTTCAAAATTTGGATAATCCACTTTTGCCAACGCTTCTAATGTTTTACGAACCATCAACGGTGGTTCGTTATGAATTGGTAAATGCAACGACACTTTTGGATATTTAAATTCAGGTGTCGGTGTAAGTGGTTGAAAAGTACGAATCGTTTTGCGATGCCAAACGACTTCGGCAATTTCTAAACTTTCAATCAACAAAATGGCAGTCGCTAAAACTTGCATCAACACCATTAAGCCCCACAAAATGAGCGTTAATGTTGTTTGATATTGATGTGCGCCGCTTGAAACTGTCCAAAAAATCACAGATGCCGCAAGATTTGCCATTACGCCAAAAAAGAAAATCCCTGACAATTTCAAACTGCTACGAGTAATTAAAATTAACCCCATTAAAATCAAACTGAAAACAGCCGCGCCAGCCGCCCAATTTCCCCAATCAGGCATTGGCATTACGTCACCGTCCATTGGATATTTTGCTTGACGGTCAGCATTGAAAATTCCCCAATACGCACCTGCTGAACCTTCGATAGAAATTTTCCAAGGTTGGTCAAATGCTTCCACGACGTAATAAGTGACTTTTTCTTTATCAGCTCGATTCAAAAAATCGCGCAAGAATTTGGCTTGATTTGCAACTGAAGCTGTTGCGTGTTTGACTGGTTGACCATCAGAAGGCCAACCAACCTCAGTAATGACGACATTTTTATTGGGATACGCTTTTTTGACATCATTGTAACGGTCAAAAACGTAATTCACCGCGTCTTCCGCTGTAATACCTTCCCAGTATGGCAAAACGTGAATCCCGATAAAATCGACTTCATCAACCAATTTAGGATGCTTAATCCAAACGTCCCAGGTTTCAGATGTACTCACAGGGCGACCTGGATTACTGCCTTTTACGTCTCGAATATAACCAATCAATTGTTCTTCGGTCACATCGCCACGCAATAACACTTCGTTGCCAACCATTAAGCGAATCAATTTCGGATTATATTGTTTGCTGATTTCAATTAACGTATCAATTTGGCGACGATTTTCGTCTAAATCCACACCAATCCACGCGCCAACCGTCGAATTTAAATTGTGTTTCGCGGCAAGTTCAGGAATTTTGTCTAGCCCTTTTTCTTTCGCAACATTATAGGTACGAACTGCAAATACTTTGTTTGTTAATAACGCAAAATCATTTTCAATTTCTTGTGCGCTCGGAAAAGTATTGCTCGTTTGTGTGTCTTGTTTTCGCATGGGGTCATACGTCACACCCATCGTGGTTTTTGTCCACGGTTGCAATTGCAACGGGTTATTAACATAACTCCAAATACTGAAATTCACAGCAAGGAGTAAAGTCAACGTTAATAAAATAATGAATTTTCTTATCATTTTTAGTGTGCAGTGAGGTTAAAATTACCAATTATTTTAGGACGACAACTGTTGATGAAATAACGCCGCTTTTTTCATTCAAAAAAGAGCGAATTCAATTCGCTCTTTTAAATTCAGACTTTTTTTAAAATTTTAACTACTCACATCCACAAAATGCCCCGCAATTCCTGCCGCTGCCGCCATTGCTGGACTAACTAAATGCGTGCGTCCGCCGTAGCCTTGTCGTCCTTCAAAATTACGATTCGAGGTTGATGCACAACGTTCACCTTCTTCTAAACGGTCAGCATTCATCGCCAAACACATTGAACAACCCGCATCGCGCCATTCAAAACCTGCATCGATGAAAATTTTGTCTAATCCTTCGCTTTCGGCTTGCTGTTTGATTAAACCTGAACCAGGAACGATTAACGCTTGTTTGACGTTCGCAGCAACTTTTTTGCCTTCAACCACAACCGCCGCCGCGCGTAAATCTTCAATGCGTGAGTTCGTGCAAGAACCAATAAATACTTTATCGATTTGAATATCAGTGATTTTTTGACCTGCTTGCAAACCCATATAATCTAAGGCGCGTTGCATACTTTGCGCTTTCACCGCATCCGTTTCATCGGCTGGATTTGGCACAACAGCATCAACCGCAACAACCAATTCAGGCGACGTTCCCCACGTCACTTGCGGTTTGATTTTCGTTGCATCGATGTTAATGACTTTGTCGAAAACGGCATCTTTATCAGAATGCAAATTCTGCCAAACACGTTCCGCCATAAACCAATCATCGCCTTTTGGTGAAAGTGGACGGTTGCGGTAATAATCAATCGTTACGTCATCAACAGCCACTAAACCCGCGCGTGCGCCTGCTTCGATTGCCATGTTGCAAACCGTCATGCGTCCTTCCATAGATAACGTACGAATTGCCGAGCCTGCAAATTCAATCGTATAACCATTGCCGCCTGCTGTGCCAATTTCACCGATGATTCCTAAAACGATGTCTTTTGCAGTCACACCTTTGCCAACTTGCCCGTTGACGTTAATCAATAAATTTTTGGCTTTTTTCTGAACTAAACATTGTGTAGCTAAAGTATGTTCAACTTCCGATGTACCGATACCAAACGCTAACGCGCCAGATGCACCATGTGTTGACGTGTGCGAATCACCACAAACGACGGTCATACCAGGTAACGTTGCGCCCTGTTCAGGACCAATCACATGCACAATACCTTGACGAATATCACTCATGCCAAATTCGGTGATGCCAAACTCCGCGCAATTTTTATCAAGCGTTTCCACTTGTAAACGCGAAATAGGGTCAGCAATGCCTTGGTCACGATGATTAGTTGGCACATTATGGTCTGCAACCGCTAGATTTCGTGCCACATTCCAAGGTTTTCTGCCAGCCAAACGCAAACTATCAAAGGCTTGCGGCGAAGTAACCTCGTGAACCAAATGTCTGTCAATATAAATTAAACACGAGCCATCGTCTTCTATGTGAACAACGTGGTCATCCCAAAGTTTATCGTATAACGTTTTTCCTGCCATGTTCTTATCCTAAAACGGCGAAAATTTTCGCGGTAATTTCTTCAACACTACCTACGCCTGCAATTGACGCAAATTTTACGTTTTTATCTGGCGCAGAATAATAATCAACAAGCGGTTTTGTTTGCTCATGATAAACACGCAAACGATTTCGCACGGTTTCTTCTTTGTCGTCATCACGTTGAATGAGTGGTTCGCCAGTTTCGTTATCTAAACCTTCATTTTTTGGCGGATTGAATTGAATGTGATAGCTACGTCCTGATGCTAAATGCACGCGCCGACCTGCCATGCGTGTGACGATATTTTCATCTGGAACATCAATTTCAATTACTGTATCAATTTCAACGCCCATATTTTTTAAACCGTCCGCCTGAACAATCGTGCGTGGAAATCCATCGAGCAAAAAGCCATTTTTACAATCGTCAGCCGTAATGCGTTCTTTAATCAAACCTAAAATAATTTCGTCAGAAACCAATTGTCCAGCATCCATCACTTTTTTAGCTTCAATTCCCAATGGTGTACCTGCGCGAACCGCCGCGCGTAACATATCGCCTGTTGAAATTTGAGGAATGGCGTATTTTTCGGTAATAAATTGCGCTTGCGTGCCTTTTCCCGAACCTGGTGAACCTAACAAAATGATGTGCATGAATGACTCCAACGTCTGTGCTGAAAAAATGAAAAATAAAAATTTTAAAAAAGATTGAAGTATTTTATCGTAAATCGTTTCTAAACTCTTACCGTTTATAAAACTTTTTCTAAATACTGAACCATCAATTGTAATGTTCGATTTCCACGATATTGATTGATGTCTAATTTATATGCCAAAAGCACGCGCCGCATTCCTTGCCACATTTCAGGTTTATCCACATTAAACGCAATCGCGTCATGTTCGTGACCTGCTGAATTTGTACGAACTAATAATTTCAAATGTGCGTCTTTTAGAATTCGTACATTTACAACTTCAAAAATACCGTGAAAAATCGGTTCGGGAAAATGTTGTCCCCACGTCGTGACACTTTGTAATAAGTCCGCAAATTCTAAATTCAACTCATTTTCGGTTAATTCACCATCAGACAGAATTTTTTGTTGCAAATCCAGTTGCGATAAACGTCGCCAGACCATTTCATCAAACGCCAACGTAAATAAAGGTAAATTGTGCGTGTGCAAACTCAAACCCGCCGCCATCGCATGACCGCCAAATTGCAAAATCAAATTTGGATGTTCTGTTGCAATATCACTCAGCACATCACGCAAATGTACGCCTTCAATCGAACGTCCCGAACCTTTGATTAAATCATGTCCAGCTGACGCAAATGTAATCACTGGACGATGCAAACGGTCTTTGATTCGTGCCGCTAAAATACCGATTACGCCTTGATGCCAATGTTCATCGAATAAACACACACCCCATTTTTCATGCGGTTTATCAAGCGCAAAAGTATCGTTGAGAAAATTCATCGCTTCTGCTTTCATCGTGTTTTCAATTTCACGACGTTCTTTGTTTAGCGCGTCTAAATGCGTTGCCATTTCTAACGCTTTTGAAAAATCCTCTTCAAGCAAACAATTTATTCCGAGCGACATATCTTGAATTCGTCCCGCCGCATTTAAACGTGGCGCGACACTAAAACCAAAATCACTCGCTTGCAACGATGTGGCATTTTTTCCAGCGACTTCAATTAACGCCAAAATTCCTGCGTGACCTTTTCCGTTGCGAATTCGCAATAAACCTTGATGAACTAATGAGCGATTAACTTTATCCAATGTTACAACGTCCGCAACTGTTCCCAATGCCACAAAATCGAGTAATTGCGCCAAATTGGGTTCTGGGATTTGTTGATTTTCAAACCAATGCAATTCACGCAAACGACTTCGCAACGCCGATAAAACATAAAAAATAACGCCTACGCCCGCAATCGATTTGCTAGGAAAACCATCATTTTTCAAATTCGGATTGACAATTGCATCAGCGGCTGGAAGTTGTTTTGCGGGTAAATGATGATCCGTAATTAACACCGTCATTCCCAAAGCCTTTGCGGCTAAAACACCTTCGTGACTGCTAATTCCGTTATCAACTGTAATTAAAACGTGTGCGTTTTTTTGCGCGGCAATTTCCACAATTTCAGGCGTTAAACCGTAAGCGTGTTCAAAACGATTTGGCACAACAAACGTGACATTTTTTGCGCCCAATAAATGAAATCCTTTCGTCGCAACCGCGCAACTCGTCGCGCCATCCGCATCAATATCCGCCACGATGCAAATCATTTTTTGTTGTTCTAACGCTGAAATTAAATGCGCGACCATCGTTTCCATATTTGAAAGCAAAAATGGCGATGGTAATTTTGCCAAACTGCGGTCGAGTTGTTCATCAGACGTTAAACCTCGCGCTAAAAAAATGCGTTTTAAAATTGGCGAAAATTCATTGAAATCGTCGCTTTTTTCTAAAATAGGTCGCGGAACAATTGTTTTTTTTGTGCCTTGATAATAAAGTGCTGTCATGTTGAATTTGCTCTATTTCTTTTTTAATCTCGAATAATACGCGCTGATAAGGCTTGAGCAAATTTTTTGCATAAAAAAAGCGACGTGTTTTTTACACGTCGCTTTCTTTTTTGAAATTTTGATTATTTAATTTTAATCAATTCAACATCAAAAATTAACGCCGCATTCGGTGGAATATCACGACCTGCGCCGCGTGTGCCATAAGCTAAATCAGACGGAATATAAAAACGGTATTTCGCGCCTTCAGTCATCAATTGCACGCCTTCTGTCCATCCAGCAATCACGCGATTTAATGGAAAACTGATTGATTCACCGCGTTTGTAAGAACTATCGAAAATTTTACCGTCAAGCAATTTCCCTTCGTAATTCACTTCAACTAAATCAGTTGCAGATGGATTTTTTGTGCCTGTACCTTTAGTTAAAACTTCGTATTGCAAACCGCTTGCGGTTGTGACGATGCCTGCTTTTTTTCCATTTTCAGCCAAAAATGTTGCGCCAGCAGTTTTATTTTCTTCCGCAGTTGCGGCGTTTGCAGATGATGACATGGTAATTCCTAAGCAAAGTATTTTTAAAAATGAAGCTAATTTTTCTGTTAATTTCACGTTGAATCCTTATTCAATGATTTCAGCTTTTTCAATAACAATGTTTGTTTTAGGTACATCTTGATGACCATTTTTTGAACCTGTTGGTTCAGCCGCCATTTTATCCACGATGTCCATGCCTTCAATCACCTCACCAAAAACTGCATAACCCCAACCACTCGCGTTTTTACCTGTGTGATTCAAAAAAGCATTGTCTTTGTAGTTAATAAAAAATTGCGCGGTTGCCGAATTGGGGACGTTTGTACGCGCCATTGCTAATGTGCCACGATTATTTTTCAAGCCATTATCTGCTTCGTTTTGAATCGGGTCGTGAACTGCTTTTTGATTAAAATCGGTATCAAAACCACCACCTTGCGCCATGAAGTCTTTAATAATGCGGTGAAAAATAGTGCCGTTATAAAAGCCTTCTTTAACATAAGTTAAAAAATTAGCTGAACTAATTGGTGCTTTTTCGTCATTGAGTTGAATGGTGATGTCACCAAGTGAGGTGGTAAGTTTAACTTTCGGGTGAGTCATTTTGTTTTCCGAGGCAAAAGCCGTTGTGGTAGTAGAAAGAAACAACAGTGAGAGTAAAAATTTTCGCATTTTTGTTTCCTAGAAAAAGTTTTGAGAGCGGCGATTTTAGGCGGTTTTAATATGAAATAGAAGGAAAAATCTCAATACTAAAAACCCTAACTTTAAAACTTGAACATAAGCAGATAATAATTGAGAATACAGGCGCATGAGTTCCACAATAATTAACTAAAAAGGCATCACAATGAAAAACAAAAAAATAACGAACAAAAATGGAGTTATCGTTTTAGCTTTAGGTCTTTTAACGTCGAGTTCTTTAGTTATGTCGGCAACTTATGACCCTTCAAAAAATGATTCAAATCAAATAACGCCGATTGAAACCACAAGCAATTCAGCATCAATGTTAGATGTATTACAGCGTTCAGAAATTGAAGGTAAAAAATCCAACTATATCGAGGTATTAAATCTTTTAAAACAAAATAAAAGCAAAGACGCGCGTGAAAAAATTACGGCTTTAATTAAAAAAACACCGAATGAAGCCGAGTTTTATAATTTACAAGCGTTAGCAGACATTCTCGACAAAAATACTTTCGCGGCACAACAAAGTTATCAAAAAGCACTACAACTTAATCCGCAAAATGTCACTGCATATTTGGGTTTATCGAAAATAGATTTAGAAACAGGTGATTTAAACAAAGCGAAAGAATACGCGACGAAAGCAGTTACGATTAACGACAAAGCGATTCCTGCTCATTTATTGTTGGCAGATGTAGCATTTAAACAAAAAAATAACGCCGAAGTTGAGACTGTTTTATTAAATGCGCTTACAAAAGTAAAAGGTAATATCGCACCTGAAATTGAAGTGCTACAAAGTTTAGGAAAGTTTTACGCGACTCAAAAGCAACCTGAAAAAATTTTGGCGTTAAGTGAAGATTTAGTAAAACGTTACCCAAATAACGTACAAGCCTTGTCTGTTCTTGCAGGAACGCAAATTGTAAATAATAAAAAAGAGTTAGCTGAAAAAACCCTGCATCAAATTATTGAAAAAGAAAAACAAGATGTGAATCATCGTTTGTTGTTAGCAAAATTGCTTGCTGAACAACCCGACAAAGATAAAGATGTGTTGAAATTATTGGATGAAGCGATTGCAATCGATGCAAATAATCCACAATCCATCATTTTTAAAGTCGCTTATTTAGTGAAATTACAACATTTTCCCGAAGCAACTGAACTCGCACATAAAGTTGATGCTCAATTTCCAAAATTGGTCGTAGGTAAACTTTTAAAAGGCGATATATTTTTAGCAGAAAAAAAATTGGATAAGGCTCTCGAAATTTATCAGCAAGTTTATAAAATTCAACCCGATGATAAAGTGTTATTTACGCTTGCTGATTTAATGTATGCACAAAAAAAAGCACCTGAAGCCATAAAACTACTTGAAAGTGCGGCGGCAAAAAATCCTAAAAATGGTGCAATTCATTTCAAACTGGCGACCGCTCAACAAGCACTTGGCAACAACACACAAGCCGAAAATCATTACAAAACGATTCTTGCAGACCAGCCAGATAATGTTCTTGCGTTGAATAATTTAGCGTTACTTTATGCTGAACAAAATAATCCACAAGCCATTGAATTAGCGAAAAAGGCTTACGATAAAGCACCAGATGCACCTGCCATTGCAGACACCTACGGTTATATTTTAGTAAAACAAGGTAAAGCTGCCGAAGGTTTAACCATTCTTGAAAAGGCGGCTGCCGCAGCTCCGACAGCAAATGACGTTCAATTCCATCTTGCCGATGCTTATGCTGCTAATAATAACAAAGCAAAAGCGATTGAAATTTTGGAAGCAATTGTAAAATTAGAATTTGCTGAAAAAGTTCAAGCGGTAAATTTGTTAGATAAATTAAAAGCAAATTAGTCTGAAATGTCCGACAAAAAAATACTGCTCGTTGTTGAAGATGATTTAGGTTTGCAAAAACAATTTAAATGGAGCTTTGGAGCTTATCAAACTGTCATTGTTGGTAACAGAAGTGATGCGATTTCGGCACTACGGCGTTATTCGCCAAGTGTCGTGACGCTTGATTTAGGCTTGCCGCCTGATTCAACAAATGCAAGCGAAGGACTTGCAACGTTAAAAGAAATTCTTGAACTTGCCCCAACTACAAAAGTCATTGTTGTGACAGGCAATGATGACCGTGAAAATGCCATTCAAGCCGTTGCAATGGGCGCATACGATTTTTATCAAAAGCCTGTCGATATTGATATTTTGACCATGATTATCGAGCGGGCTTTTCAATTAAGCGATCTTCAAAAAGCCTATTTAACATTGCAACACGGCGGCTCTGAACCTTTATCAGGCATTATTGCATCGTGTAAAAAAATGCACGATTTATCACGTATGGTTGAAAAAGTTGCACCAACTAATGCGACGACATTATTACTTGGCGAAAGTGGTACGGGCAAAGAAGTTTTAGCACGCGCCATTCATGGTTTAAGCGACCGTTCACATAAACCTTTTATTGCTGTGAATTGTGCAGCGATTCCCGAGTCGTTGTTAGAAAGTGAATTATTTGGTTACGAAAAAGGCGCGTTTACAGGTGCGTCAAACCAAATTAAAGGCAAAATTGAATACGCAAATCATGGCACATTTTTTTTAGATGAAATTGGAGATTTGCCTTTTGCTTTACAAGCAAAATTATTACGTTTTATGCAAGAGCGTGTGATTGAACGAATTGGTGGGCGGCAAGAAATTCCAATTGATGTGCGAATTATTTGTGCAACACATCAGAACTTACAAAATTTAATTGATAGCGGAAATTTTAGAGGGGATTTGTA
>JBASLW010000113.1:0-4664 GCA_049656545.1 Methylococcaceae bacterium | reverse complement strand
TCTGATTCCTCTCGTGGTAGCTGATAATTCAAATCATATCAGTTTGGTACTTTGATACCGTATAGTCGAGAGGAGTCCATCCCATTGCTATAGATATAGAGAAGATAAGGTTCGTGACGAAATAATTGCAAAATTGAATGAAATGAAAGTTCCATGGGAGATGTGTGATCACTTTGCTTCAGAATGTGGATTTATGTCATATAGAGGACAGATATATCTTGATGTTCCGCTTGACCATGACTTACCACTATGTAAAGCACTACATGAATACTTGGAATACCCTGACGGATCAATGCGTTTTCCAACGGTGAGATTCTATTTTTTAACGCTCGAAATCGCTATGCAAAACGCTCATCATGATGAACCTGGTTTTTGGGATAAATGGGCTGAAAATTTTTAATTATGAAAATGGCAGTCGTAGGTTCTCGGTCACTTGAGAATTACCAATTTGTAAAGTCGATTTTAGATCAATACACCTTTAATCAAGTTATATCAGGCGGTGCAAAAGGGGTTGATACTTTAGCAGAGCGATATTCTGATGAACATAAATTGATAAAACCGTTGGTGATATTACCTGATTGGAAACAATACAATCATGGTGCTGGTGCTGTACGAAATCGAGAAATTGTTGATACAGCAGACTTTGTAGTTGCGATTTGGGACGGAAAATCAAAAGGTACGAAAATCTCAATCAATCACGCGAAAAAAACTCAAAAGCCTGTATTCATTTGGTTAATAAATGATTTTCAAGAACCTAAACTTGTAGAACTGAAATGAATATAAAAAGCATTATTTCCTGTTTTTGTAAGTGGCTTAACGAAAATAAAGAACGTTTTTTAATTAAACCTGAAATTACTCACATCAATGAAAACAATGTTGAGCTGATTTTCCCTGCTATCCCAGATATTTTGACCGCTGAATTATATTTACGGGGTAACGACTACATGGGAATTCGTGTTGCTGCCGAAAAAAACGGCGTAATTTGGGATTGGATTTTAGATTACGATTCAAGTATTGATGAAGTCGAAGGTGGTTACGTTTGTTATTTTTGTGAAGGTGAAAAAACGATTTATTCAACGCTCGAAAACTTTGCTATTGAACATACATTTGAGTTTTTCTTAAATTGGTGCAACGATAATGTGGCTGCTGCTCAAGGCTTGGCTTTATATGGTGACGCGGAAGAATCATCTTCAGCTAGATTAGTTCCCAAAGACAAAAAACTATCAGATTTTAGACCTGATTATTATTTTCCTTTCGATTTTAACCATTAGTCATATTTCCAAATCTTTAAACAGCTCATCCAAATTATCGAAATGTTTAACATTTTTTCCATTTCTTGCATCTTCGATAACTTGTAATGTTTCTGCATTGAGATTGTGACTATATTTGTTGCATTCTTCACATGGTTCATCTTGATTGTCATCAATAAAATAGTTCGGGTAAAAACTACGATGCCAAAAATCATGCAGAATCTGTGTTTTTTCTGGTAATTGCTTTTTATCAGCTAAAGAGCCTATATCGAGTAAAATTTCATTTAGATAATGCCATGAATCACTCGTCCATTTATCGGCTTCATCTTCGCCGCTAAAATCTTCCCAATCTTTTGATTCATTTTCGACATACATAGCAAGATCAACACTTTTTATTGTCACGCCTTCTGTAACAGCAAAAGCAATAATTTTGTTAAATGTGTTCTTTACAAGTAAATCCGATTCCCAATCTTCCTCAGAAGCAATGTGTTTGATTCCTTCGGCTTCTATAAATTTTTTGAGTTCTTCAAATGTTTTCATGGTTATTTTCTAATACTTACTTGCTGCATGACATGAACCAATTTTGTTTCTGAAAAACCGTACAATTCTTGTATCGCTAAAATTAAGGACAACCACAATGTCGTTCCTTCTGAGTTTCGTTCAAAATTAAAAATTGTATTAAGCAAACCAAATAAATGTCTTGTATCGTCAGGACGATACCAATGATTGAAATGCTGCATCGTTTTTAAGGTCAACAACAAACATCCCAATTTACTATCGTCAAATTCTTGTTCCTTTATGGTTTCAACATTTTCATAAACTGAATTGAAAATGAAATCCAGTCGCTCTTGATTAAAATATGGGAGATTTGTTTTCATATTTATTACTTTTCCAAATAAACGTTTTTGCCCGTTTCGCCAGTATCCCAAAGCAAGACAAGTTCACCTACACCGCCTTTTTGTGGCAGCGTTCTCATCAAAAAATTGCCTTTCTTTTTAGAGTGAATAAATATCGAAACTTGAAGCATAAAATCCGCATCATAAAAATCATCGTATTCTTCAACCTTGATGGCTTCATGCGGTTTGACATCACTGTAGCGACAATCTTCATCGCTAGAAATTCCCATTACAGCATCATCACAAGTTTGAAAGCCGCCAAATTCGGTTGTTACCAAATCTAGCGTTTCATCGGAATCATTAACAAAAAAGAGTTCATTTGCATTTCGAGTAAGCCAAAAAATCGGCATTCTCATATCGGGTTTTCGAGGTGGAAAACCACCGTTTCTGATATGAAGCGGAATCCATTTGAATGAAGATTGAAGTCTTTTAATCGCCTTCATCAGTATCCTCAAGCTCCGAACCAACCTGTTGAGAGCCAATACAATAACTATCAAAAACGTCTTTACTTAACACTGGAATTTTCCATACTTCGAGAGCTTTTTTTGCTAATTTTGATGCCCTTATTTTAATGGCATCCTCGTTCCAAACCTCCAAACTACCCAATCCATCATTCATTTTTAATGGACTAAATTTAAATCCCTTGCCTTCCAAATCCCTTTTTTCCTTAAAAGGTCGATCACTGTATTCAGAGTTATAACCCGTAAGAGTTAAATTACCCAAAGTATGAAGATAATTTTGTTGGGTTTCTTGCCAATTATCACCTAAATCTTTACGCCACTCTTCACTCAAATTTTCATTTTGCGGCATGATATGTTCTATTGTGTAATCCCCAACAGAGACCAATTCTCTTCGTCCGTAGTTTTCAAGGCGACGTAACCAGTATTTACTTTTTCCAAAGTTGTAAAGATTACGATTTTGAATTTCATGTTCAAATTCAGTATCACTCGGAAATCTTCTATAAGTTGGTAAAAATAAGAAATTAGCCGCGATACTTTCTAAGTAATGCTCTTTTTTTAAGTCTTTGCTAAAAACAGCAAAAGTTCTATTCATTGAATTTGTCGGAATACCACACACAGCCCTTCTAAATACATACGCTTCTATCCAACGTACAACAATTACAAAGTCATTTAGAGGTAACTTTGTATTTTCATAATCATCATAAAGCTCGAGTAAAAAAGGATATACAATATCAACTTTTAATTCTCTTAAATCATCAAATGCTCGTTTAAGCTCTTGATTAATTTCTTTATTTAAAACCATCGCGCAAAAATAACGCGAATAATTTTTTAATGAATTAACCAGTGATTCAACATGTTCCTTGTCATTTTGATATTCTTGTCGCGTCTTACTAAAATAGTCTTTGTATTCTTCATACACCGCATTTATGTTAGGAATCTTACCTGTTTTAACAGTTAAATAATGGCGCATAAATCCATCAAAATAGGTGTCGTAAGCCTCTTGTCCAAAACCTACTTCCATTGGTCTCCAAAACTGTTCATACAGTCTAGTTTGAAAGTCTGGCTCTAAGCCCATTAAAATGAAATTACGAATTAAGTCTGCCTGACTCAAATCTTTACCTGTTGAATTCATACTTTCAAATATCAACTGTGGATTATCTTGGTCTCTATGCAACGCAATATCAACTATCATCAATTTATCTAAACCTAAACAAAGAGTGGTAATGTCTTCTTTGTTTTCATCAATCCACTTTTGAAATAAAAGATAATTTTCATTTACCCGAATTGAAAAATTTTGAGGTAAATTTTCACCTTCAACTAATGCGGTTAATGTTTCTTTATCGTTTTTTGACAATAATAATTTAAAACGTCTTTCTCCTTCTTCTAAAGGATTCAATAAATAATAATGCCTAATTTTAATTTGAGAAAAACCATTAACGGGTTCTGTGTTTTCAACTGCTTTAGCTAATGCCGACAATAAGAGTGTGATACTCGTAAGACGTTGCTGTCCATCAATTACTAATAAAGATTTCTGATTCGTGACCTGATATTGACCACTTTCCACATACACAACCGAACCAATAAAGTGAATAGGAATATGTTCACTTTTCCCACATCGAATAACATCTTTCCAAAGCTGTCGGCATTCCTTTTCAGTCCAAGAATAATTGCGCTGGTAAATTGGTATAACAAATTGTGGTGAGTTTTTTAAAAGGTCGAGAAGTTTTGCCTGTTTAGCTTGCATAAAATTTACCTGATTGAAATTTTAAAATTATTCATGACAATATATTTTCATAAACTCAACCGTCACAGCTCTCAAATGTTCATCAAGAATCGATAACGATTTTTCAGCTATTGCCGAAGGAACACCACCATAAAAAGCCTGTGCAATCCCGCCAGTAATGCAGGTTAAGGTATCACAATCACCGCCCAATGACACGGCAAGACGAATTGCATTTTCAAAATCTGTTGAATCCAAAAACGCCACAATCGCTTCGGGTACAGTGCCTTGTGAAAATTCATTGAATTTGTAAGTGGGGCGAATGTCATCACACGTT
>JBASLW010000112.1:0-17809 GCA_049656545.1 Methylococcaceae bacterium | reverse complement strand
GGAATTGGCTTATCGGCGCAACAAATTGAGTTGTTGTTTCAACCGTTTATGCAAGCCGATAATTCGATTTCACGCAAATACGGCGGTACTGGGTTAGGACTGGCGATTTGTTATCGTTTAATCAATTTAATGAACGGAGAAATTTGCGTTAGCAGTGTTCAAGGCGAAGGCGCAACGTTTAATTTTACGATTGATGTGGAATTGCCTGAAAATGTTGAAAATCCGTTAATTGAGTTGCAAAAACTTAAAGGACAGCATGTTTTAGTCGTTGATGATCAATTAACGTCTGTCACGATTTTGCAAAATTTGCTCGAAGCCTGGGGAATGGACGTTGAAATTGCCCTTTCTGGTCAAGAAGCCTTAGATAAAATCCATAAAGCGCAGTGCTTGCAAGATTGTTTCGATGCCGTTTTACTCGATTGGCACATGCCTGATATTGATGGTTTAGACGTAGCGAAACAATTGCGTGAACATTCTTGTTGTGGGCATTCTTTGGTAATTATCATGGTGACAGCTTACGACAGACAAGAATTGTTTATTAAAAGCGCAGAACTTAACATCAATAATGTGTTAACCAAACCGATTATTCCTTCAAGTGTTTTTAATGCGCTGCTTGATAATCCAAATCATCCTGTGCATCTTTATCAATCACGTTCAATTAAAGATGATGAAAAAGTGCTTTTAGGAATGCGCGTTTTACTTGTTGAAGATCACAAAATTAACCAACAAGTGGCAAACGAGTTTTTAAGCTCACGCGGTGCGAAGGTAACGATTGCAAATCATGGTGGTGAAGCAATTACGCATTTTGAAAATGGCGAATTTGATGCCATTTTGATGGATTTGCACATGCCAGAAATGGACGGTTTAGAAGCAACGCGCCGAATTCGCGCTTTACCCAAAGGCGACACAGTACCAATTATCGCCATGACGGCGGCAGTGATGCGTGAAGACAAAAATAATTGCCTTGATGCAGGAATGGTTGATTTTATTGCAAAGCCCGTGCAAGTTGAGCAACTTGTTCAAGTGCTTTGTCATTGGGTAAAAAATGAGCATTTCGACTTAGAAATAAATGCCAATGCAGGGCAAATTGAACATTCTGCGTTAGATATTTCAGCCGCACTTAAACGATTGAATGGTAATTACGCACTGTTGTCACGATTACTTAATGATTTTTACAATGAACACGCACAAACAGTTGAGCAGCTTCATTCATTGCTTGCTAATCAAGAAGTTGAAAACGCTAAAAAATTGCTACATTCGATTAAAGGTGTGAGTGCAAATTTAGGCGCGAGTTCATTAAGTCAAAGTGCAACACAATTGGAAAAACAAATTAAGGATAATGTTGAATTAACAACGTTGCCTTTATTTACAACGGCAATGCAACAAACACTAGCGATGATTGAAGAATTTAAATTAAATTCTAAATCTGTAACAATTTCAGATTCTGTGAGTTCATTATCGAATCAAGAATTACTACCTTTACTTGAAAAATTGCGACCCTATTTAGAAAATAATGATTTTCTTCCTGAATCATTATTAGAACCGTTAAGAGCGTTTAAAGCACAACAATCAATTAAAATGTTATTTGAAAAATTATGGAATCAACTCGATGCGTTTGACTATAACGGCGCATTAACTACACTAGAACAACTTATTACCGTTATTGCGGATTCGACTTCATGATTTTTCCAGCCGCTGCTGAAAAACCACTTTTATTACTTGTTGATGATGTGCCTGCAAATATCCATTTTCTTGCCGCATCGATGAGTGATTTATATCGCATTAAAATTGCGACAAGTGGTCAAAAAGCCTTAGACATAGCCGTTCAAGTTGAAAAACCTGATTTGATTTTACTGGATGTCATGATGCCAGAAATGAACGGGATTGCCGTGTTGAAACATTTACGCGCCAATCCAGAAACGTGGCATATTCCTGTTATTTTCGTATCCGCTGATATATCAGAACAAACGCAATTGGACAGCTTATCATTAGGTGCTGATGATTATTTAACAAAGCCTGTCGTAGTTAGTATTTTACTTGCACGAGTAAAAAACATTTTAGAACGCAAACGCGCACAAGCTCAGTTGCGACTTGCCTCACATGTCTATGAACACAGTGGCGAAGCCATTATGGTGACGGATAGTGAAAATAAAATTATTAGCGTCAATCCTGCATTTACACAGATGACTGGTTACGAACTAGAAGAAATTTATGGCAAAAATCCTCGTTTTCTTTCTTCAGGTCGCACGACGAAAGAAGAATACGAAGTGATGTGGAAAACGATACAAGAGACTTCGTTTTGGCAAGGCGAAATGTGGGATAGAAATAAAGACGGCAAAATTTATCCAAAACTACTCATCATTTCTGTCGTGCGAAACAAACAAGGGAAAGTGGATTATTACATTGGCAGTTTCACTGACATTACGCAGCAAAAATTGGTTGAAGAGCGCATTCAACATATCGCGCATCACGATCCATTAACGCAATTACCTAATCGTTTGTATTTGCAAGTGGGTTTGCAACAATTTTTAACAATGGCGCACCGAAATAATGAACAAATTGCGTTAATGTTTATTGATTTAGACCGTTTTAAAGTTATCAATGACACGCTTGGACATCATGTTGGTGATGAATTACTTGTCGAAGTTGCTAATCGATTAAAAATAACTGTGCGAGAATGTGATGTTGTGGCAAGACTTGGTGGTGATGAGTTTGTCATTGCGGTAATGGGAAAAAATGTCACACATATAGTGGCAACCATTTCTGAAAAAATTCTGCACAATTTAAATCAAACTTACGTTATTGGAAATCATTCGCTGCATACCACACCTAGTATCGGTGTTGCCATCTATCCAAAAGATGGTGAAACCACAAATACATTGATGAAAAATGCTGATAGCGCGATGTATCATGCAAAAGCATTAGGACGAAATAACGTGCAGTATTTTTCTAAAATAATGCAAAAAAATACGAGTGCATTGCTTGCGTTAGAAAATGATTTATACGACGCTGTTAAAAATGAGCAATTTTATTTAAATTACCAGCCACAAATTGACAGTGCTACAAAAAAAATTATCGGGGTTGAAGCCTTGCTACGTTGGGAACATCCAACATTAGGTAATATCCCACCAAATACTTTTATTCCTATCGCAGAAGAAACAGGTTTAATTTTAAAACTCGGCGAATGGGTATTAAATACCGCGTGCAAACAGTTACACGATTGGAAAATGCAGGGGATTTGTGTGCGAATGGCGGTAAATTTATCAATGCACCAATTACGTTCGCCTAAATTGGTAGATTTAATCAGCAACGTGTTGGCAGAAAATCAGCTTGAACATGGCGATTTAGAACTAGAAATTACCGAATCTGTTGCGATGAATGAACCTGATAAAGTCATTGATTTGCTGTATCAATTACGCGCTATTGGCGTGGAACTAGCCATTGATGATTTTGGCACGGGTTATTCTTCACTTGCGTATTTGAAATTACTTCCGATTCAACGTTTAAAAATCGACAAATCGTTTGTCGCCGACATTGAAAAAGATGGGAATGACGCTGTAATTTGTAACGCCTGCATTGCGTTAGCTCATGCGATGGGTATTGAAGTCGTCGCAGAAGGGGTTGAAACGCAAGGGCAACTTAATTTTATCATCGCTTCACGCAGTCAAATTATTCAAGGATTTTTCTTTCATAAACCCATGTCTGCAACAGATTTATTGCAGTATTTTTAGCAATCGCTAGACTTAACCCCCCGCGCCGCTTGCGCGTTACCTTTTTATCATTTTTTTATTTTTACTTTTTAGGAGCTTCAAATGGCAAGAGTTACCATCGAAGATTGTTTAACCAATCTTGAAAACCGTTTTAAATTAGTTTTATTAGCAAGCACTCGCGCTCGTCAATTAAGTCACGGCGCAACAGAATTTGTTTCTCGCGGTAAAGACAAAGACACGGTTGTGGCTTTGCGCGAAATTGCATCGGGTCATGTCACGGAATCGAATGTTTTAGCATTACATCGTGTTGGCGATATTCATGAATATAAAGAACCTGTTAACCCGTTATTTTAATTTTATTTTTTAACATTTTTTATGACTGCATCTAAATTTGAATCTGTAATGCCAATTGAATTACTTGAATCTCAATTAGTGGAACGTTTATCCAATACGTTGGAAAGTTATTTAGATGCACCAAATGTTGCCCAATGTTTGAGAGCGTATAAATTTGGCGCAGCGGCTCACACGGGACAATTTCGCAAAAGCGGTGAACCGTATATTTGTCATCCAATTGCAGTTGCAATCAGTTTAGCGGAAATTCGCATGGATGCTGACGGCATTACTGCCGCGATTTTGCACGATGTTGTCGAAGATACTCAAATTAGCAAACAAGAAATTGCTGCCCAGTTCAATAACGAAGTGGCAGAATTGGTTGATGGCGTAACCAAATTATCAAAAATAGAAAATCAATCACACGCAGAAGCACAAGCTGAAAACGTTCGCAAAATGTTTTTAGCCATGGCAAAAGATTTGCGCGTCATTATTGTTAAACTCGCAGACCGTTTGCATAACATGGAAACGCTCGGCGTGATGTTGCCACCCAAAAAACGGCGCATTGCACGAGAAACGCTCGATATTTATGCACCGATTGCAAATCGCTTAGGGATGAATTCAATTCGTCATAAATTAGAAGGTTTGAGTTTTGAAGCAATGTATCCATGGCGTTATTCGGTTTTAAATCACGCGATTAAAAAAGCGCGTGGCAATCGTCGCAAAATGATTGATAACATTGAAAACACCATCAAAGCACGTTTGGAACAAGCCTCATTTCCCTGTGATGTTGTGGGACGCGAAAAAAATATCTACAGCATTTACAAAAAAATGGTGAAGAAAAAAATTCCACTTGCAGATGTTTTTGATGTATATGCGTTTCGGATTTATTGTGATGATGTCGATGCCTGTTACCGTCTTTTAGGCATGATGCACAACTTGTACAAACCCATTCCAGGGCGTTTTAAAGATTACATTGCATTGCCAAAAGAAAATGGCTATCAATCGTTACATTCGGTTTTAATTGGGCCTTATGGTGTACCGATTGAAGTGCAAATTCGCACGCATGAAATGCACAGAATGTCAGAATCAGGCATCGCGGCACATTGGCTTTATAAATCAGATTACGATAAAACCCGTAATTTTCAAGCTCTCGCTAATGAATGGCTTAAAGATTTACTTGAAATTCAAAAAAGTGCGGGAGATTCGCTCGAATTTATCGACAATTTGAAAGTCGATTTATTTCCACAAGAAGTTTTCGTTTTCACGCCAAATGGCGCAATTATTAAATTGCCACGCGGTTCAACGATTGTCGATTTTGCTTACGCGGTGCATACCGATTTAGGTAATTCCTGCATTTCAGCAAAAATAGACAAGCAACTGATTCCATTACAAACGCAACTCGAAAGTGGTGTCACGGTTGAAATTATTCGAGGTGAACATGCACGTCCGAATCCACTTTGGTTAAATTATGTTGTCACCGCACGAGCGCGAACAGCGATTCGTAATCGCTTAAAACATATTGAAGAAAAAGAAGCCCATGGTTTAGGAAAGCGTTTATTAGAGAATGAATTATCGACCATGAACATTGAACTAGCTGAAATTAGTGATGAACGAATTTCGACACTTTTGAAAGTAATGGGAATTAAAACGTTTGAGAAATTGCTAGAAGATATTGGTTTAGGTAACAAAATGCCGTTTTTAGTTGCAAAACAGCTAACCCAAGATGATGTCAACACACACGTTAGACTTGACGACGAAACCAAAAAACAAAATCGTCCGTTAATGATTAAAGGCACAGAAGGAATGGTTGTTGCATTAGCGAAATGTTGCCGCCCTATTCCTGGTGATGCCATTATTGGCTTTTTTAATCCTGGAAAAGGGATTGTTGTGCATCAACATGATTGCCGAAATCATGGTGTTCATAAGAAAAAACAAAATAATTGGCTGGATGTGGATTGGGGCGATGACGCAAAAGGGGATTTTGCAACGGAAATTCGTGTTGAAATTTTAAATCAACGCGGTTCATTAGCGACGGTAGCGGCGACAATTTCCGATTTGGAATCAAACATTGAAAACGTCACGGTTGTTGAACAAGATGCCAGAATTTGTATCGATTCAATTATTCTAACCGCACAAAATCGCGTTCATTTGGCGAAAATTATGCGGCGTTTAAAAGAATTATCGATTGTGTTGAAAATTACACGGGTGAAAGGCTAACTTTCATTTTTAATTTCTCTTGAATACGAAATTGACACGCGCGGCTCAAGCCAAAGTTGTAAAAAATCTAAAAAACACCGTACTTTTGCCGAGAGATATTTACGATGTGGGTACACAGCATGAATATCTAACGGCGGTAAAGCATAATCTTCAAGAACCGTTTTTAATTTTCCTTTTTCAATATCGCGGCGTACTACATACGTTGCAATAACCACTAATCCTAAACCATTTAACGCGGCAACACGATTTGCTTCTGCCACATTCGATTGCATTCTTCCTGACACGTTAATGGTCGTAAATCCTGTTGGTGTTTTAAATTTCCATTTGTCTTGTGGCGCACTCGCCCAATTGACTAAACAACTATGATTCATCAAATCTTCAGGCGTTTGAGGTGTACCATATTTGTCTAAATACTCAGGTGATGCACAGACAATCATTGATGAACTTGCTAATTTTCGCGCCACCATACTGGTATCGTCTAAATCGCCCAAATAAATCGCAATATCAATTCCATCATCAATTAAGTCCGCATGACTACTTTGTAAAATCATTTCGACATTCAAATCGGGATAATTTTTAATAAATTCTGCAACAGCGCGAGTAATGTGTGTTGCGCCAATAACAGGTGGCGCACTGATTTTTAACGTTCCTCGCGGTTCAGATTGCAAATGCGTAATGGCAGATTCCATATCTTCAATATCAAGTAACACTTGAGAGCAACGTTCCAAATACGACACCCCCATATCCGTTAAACTCAAACTGCGTGTGGTGCGATTAAATAAACGGGTGCGTAATTCGGATTCTAAAAACATAATATGTTTTGTTGCCATTGCGCGAGAAATATCTAATTCGCGTGCGCCGCCAACAAAACTGCCAGCTTTTGCGACGCGCTCAAATACTTTCATGCTCGTTAATTTATCCATTTTTATCTCTTTTTAGCTATTGATTACTAAGTTTTTTATCGGTTTAAAGTGCCTTAAATCATACTGGAATTTTAAATTTACGTTAAACTTATCAGGCTACATCTAACAATAATAATTTATAAAACGTTATCGTTTTAAGGAGGGGAAATGCAACTTTGCATTCAATATACAAACGAACAATTAGATAAAATTCGTGATCAAGGTTTTATTTATATGTGTGCTTGCCCTAGCCAGGTGAGCGAACAAATTGCTCATTTACGTCGTCTTTTTGCGTATCAATTTAATTGCATGAATAATGTCGAATCAGAAATGGTTTTTGACATGAAAACACATGAAATGATTGCAGAAGCCACTCATCAAGCGCATGAAATTATGCAGAAATGTCTGCATGATGTGTTAATTCATGAAAAATGGGATTTGGAAACACTTGAAATGCCTGCAAATTTACGAAAACATTTGGAACAAATTTTAACGGAGTAAAAAAGCATTTATGTTGCTAAACCTAACCATTCTTGATTTAGCGATTGTAAAATCCCTGCAACTCGATTTAACGCATGGAATGACCGTTTTAACAGGCGAAACAGGAGCAGGAAAATCGATTTTATTAACGGCGTTAGGTTTAGCATTGGGTGAACGTGCAACTTCTGATTATGTGCGCCCTCATTGCAAACGTGCTGAAGTAAATTTAGAGTTTGATTTAAGTGATTTACCTGTTGCATTACATTGGCTACAAACTAATGATTTTGACGAAAATCATTATTGTTTAATTCGTCGCGTTATTAACAGTGACGGGCGTTCAAAAGCATTCATCAATAATCATCCTGTTACATTGCAAACACTACAAACTTTCACCAGTCAATTAGTCGAAATTCATGGGCAACACGCTCATTTAACGCTGCTTGAAAACGAAGAACAAAGACGGTTACTTGATAATTACGGGAAAAATTCGGTATTACTTGAACGTTTGAATACTTGTTTTCGTCATTGGCAAACGGCACAAAATGAACTTCATCAATTACAAAAAAAACAAACACAAGCACAACAACGTGAAGCCCTTTTACGCTATCAACTTGATGAACTGGAAACATTAAATTTGTCACAATTCGATTACGAAGCGTTATCGGATTTGCATCGAAAATTAGCTAATTTAGAACAAATTTTAATCACGGGACAAAACGAAATTGATAACCTTTATGATGGTGAAAAATCGGTTCATTGGCAATTAAAAAACTCACTTAAAGCTTTAATGCAACTTGAAAATTTTGCACCAGAATTAAAAAATGTGAATATCTTGTTAAATGATGCTCAAATTCAAATTGAAGAAGCAATTTATGAATTACGGCATTTTTTAGAAAATCAAGAAATCAATCCAATACAATTACAAGAAATCGAACAGCAAATTGGTGTTTTGCAAACGTTAAGTCGAAAACATCACGTTAAACCAGAAGAATTGTTTGAGTTACAAAAAAAATTGGGAGCAGAATTGGCACAACTCAATCACAGCGGTGAACGTATTGCAGAATTAGAAAAACGAACAGCAGAATACGAACAAATGTATTTCCCACTTGCAGCAGAATTAACGGTGCAACGTCAAAAAAGTGCCAAAAAACTGCAACAACACATTTCAAAAATGATGAAAGAATTGGGAATGCCAAATGGTGAATTTTTGGTCGAAGTGAATGCGCTAGGAACGGAAATACCTAAATTAAATGGAAATGATAGCGTAAATTTTTTAATTAGTGCTAACGTAGGCTTGCCACCTAAACCGTTATCGAAAGTAGCTTCAGGCGGAGAATTGTCACGCATTAGTTTAGCAATTCAAGTCACCACAGCAAATGATAAAACCACGCCTACGATGATTTTTGACGAAGTTGATTCGGGAATTGGTGGTGGCATTGCTGAAATTGTTGGGCAAAAATTAAACCAATTAAGTCAGAATCGACAAATTTTGTGTGTCACACATTTACCGCAAGTTGCAGCGCAAGCGCATCAGCATTTGTATGTTGAAAAACAGCACCACGAAGAAATGACAGCATCGCAAGTTCGCTTACTTAATCAAGAAGAACGAGTTTTGGAAACAGCTCGAATGCTCGGTGGTATTGAAATCACAAAAAACACATTGGCACACGCCAGAGAAATGTTACTAAAAAATAATGACGTAAAATCTTATAAACCTAAAACAGCCATTTAAAACGAGTTGTTTATTTAATTTTAATTTGAGAATAGTAAAAAAATGAGTGAAAAACGATTTAGTATCAATGACCGTAAGTTAATCAACGGCCCTGTAAATAATCTAATGCAAATTCGCCCTGTGAAATACAGTTGGGCGATGCAACTTTTAGAACAACAACAAAATAATGCGTGGGATCAACGCGAAGTTGATTTGAGCGAAGATGCTAAACAATATGCAACAGGACATTTAACTGAAGGAAATTTGAATTCTTATAAAAAAGCTCTCGCGTTTTTGAGTAATTTAGACGGGATTCAACTGAATAATTTGACCAAAAATATCGGCAAATATATCACTTCACCCGAAGTGTCAATGTGTATCACACGCCAAGCGTGGGAAGAAGCGCAACACGTTTTATCTTACGCACAAATCATTGAATCGATAGGTTTTGACCCCGAAGAAATTTATTGGATGTTCGATACCGACCCCGTTTTAGCTGAAAAAAATGAATACATCACACGCTCGTCGGAAATTTTAGGCACAGGTTTTTCAGAAGAAAATTTTGTTAAAGCGGTCGTCGCAAATATCGCACTCGAAGGAATTTATTTTTTCAATGGTTTTTTAACTTTCTACACGTTAGAACGTCAAGGATTGATGAAAAATAGTGCAAAAATGATTCAGCTTATTCAACGAGATGAAGAAGTCCATTTACATTTATTTACAAATATGTGGAAAACGTTACGAATTGAATTGCCACACATTTTCACCGACAAATTGATTGCTGAATGCCGTGAGTTAATTCATCTTGCCGCGCAACATGAAATTGCGTGGGGAAAATACATTATTCAAGACGGTGTTTTGGGTTTAACTGACACAATTATTGAAGGATTTATTCAAAATTTAGCCGATAAACGTCTTGAATCGATTGGTTTGGATATTTTGTACAACGCGAAAAATCCGATTACTTGGTTTGACGATGCAAGCAAAATCAATCTCGGCGAAACAAACTTTTTTGAAGGCAAAAATGCCTCTTACGTTGCAGGTGGAAGTTTAGAATGGGATTAAAAATTCAAAACGGCAGAATCATTGATGCAACAAATACTTTAGATTTTGTCGGTGATATTTACATTCAAAACGGCAAAATTATTGCGTTTAATGATGCGCCTTTGAATTTTCAAACCGATGAAATTATCGACGCAACTAATCAAATTGTTTGCGCTGGTTTTGTCGATTTAAGTGTGCGTTTGCAAAATGTCGAAAAAGAAACCGCTGTTGCGGCAAGTGCTGGAGTTACGGCATTTTGCGTACAACCTGACATTAAACCGATTATCGACACGCCCGAAGTTGTCAAACATTTAAAAGATTCGGCAAAATCAGCACAAGTGCATTTCATTGGTGCGTTGACACAAAAATTGGAAGGCAATGAATTAAGTTCGATGCTTTCGCTTAAAAAAGCAGGTTGCATTGCAGTAAGTAATGGCAATTTTCCCGTGAAAAACTTGCTGATTTTGCGCCGCGCAATGGAATATGCGGCAAGTCATGATTTGTTGTTTATTTATCGCCCGAATGAATTTAGTTTAAGTAACGGCGGTTGCGCCCACGAAGGGGCAGTTGCAACACGCTATGGTTTGCCAAGTATTCCCGAAGCGGCTGAAACGATTGCGCTTGAACAATGCTTAGAACTTGCTGAACTAACAGGTTGCCGCGTGCATTTTGGGCAACTCAGCTCAAAACGCGCGGTGATTAAATTACAGCAAGCTAAAAAATACGGTTTGAATGTCAGCGCAGATGTGGCAATTCACCAGTTACATTTGAGCGAAAATAACATTGTGCCGTTTGACAGCAACTATCACGTTTTGCCGCCATTTCGTAGCGATGAAGACCGCGAATTTTTACGCATTGGTTTGACAAACGGCACGGTTGACACAATTTGTAGCGACCATCAACCGCATAGTTTGGATGCAAAACTCGCCGCCTTTCCTGAAACTAAAGCAGGGGTTTCAAGTTTAGAAACATTGTTGCCGTTGCTTTTGAAATTAGTTGATGAAAACGTGATTGATTTAGCGCAAAGTTTAGCGTTATTGAATGCAAAACCTGCCAAAATTTTAGGTTTAAAAACGGGTTCACTTGCCATTGATTCACCCGCTGATATTTGTATTTTTGATCCGAATTTAGAATGGCAAGTTAATACTGAAAATTGGAAAAGTGAAGGAATTAACACGCCCTTTTGGAATCAAACTTTAAAAGGGCGTGTCACACAAACGATTCAAACAGGAAAAATTATTTTTAAACTCGCTTGAATATCACATCCCAAACTCCATGCCCTAAACGAATTCCACGCTGTTCAAATTTCGTTAACGGACGATAATCGGGGCGTTCACAATAATTTTGCGTCGGACTTAAATTTTCAAAGTTCGGCGCACGATTCAAAATTTCAAGCATCCATTCAGCGTAATTCTCCCAATCCGTTGCGGCATGGAAATAGCCATTTGCAGTAAGTTTTCGCGCCAACAACGCCACAAAACTGTCACGCACAATGCGCCGTTTATGATGTTTCTTTTTGTGCCAAGGGTCAGGAAAAAATAAATGCAGACCTGCCAAACTTTCATTCGGTACACGCTGTTCCAAAATTTCTATCGCATCATGACAATAAATTCGTACATTTGAAAGTTGCATTTCTTCAATTTTCATCAACAAATGCCCAACACCAGGTCGATGAACTTCAATGCCAATGTAATTTTTATCAGGATTTTCAGCCGCCATTTTTGCCAAACTGTCGCCATTACCGAAACCAATTTCGATAATTAACGGCGCATTATTATCAAAAATATCCGCAAAATTCACATCAATATCGGGATTTAAACAAAAACGTTCCCAATGATTTTCTAACGCAAAATTTTGTCCTGGTGTGATTCGTCCTTTTCGACGTACAAAACTCTTAATACGTTCAGGGTCAATATAGTCAACTGTCATAAAAATAAAAATGTAAAAAATTAAACAACGGATTTAGCTTGTAAATCCGCGTGATAAGAGGAGCGAACTAATGGCGCACTGGCAACTTGTTTGAAACCTAGCGATTTTGCAATCTCTGCGTAACGGTCAAATTGCGCGGGTGTCACATATTCTTCAACTGCCAAATGGTCTTTACTAGGTTGCAAATACTGCCCTAACGTCAGCATTGAACATCCTACTGCCAACAAATCCCGCATCACTTCGACAACTTCATCTTCCGTTTCGCCAATGCCTAGCATCAAACCTGATTTTGTTGGAATATCAGGTATTGCTTCGTGAAATTGACGGAATAATTCCAACGAACCTTGATAATCAGCACCAGGTCTGGCTTTTGTGTACAAACGGGGCACAGTTTCCATATTGTGATTGAACACATCGCAAGGTTGTGCTGTTAAAATTTCAACCGCTTTTTCAATTCGACCACGAAAATCAGGCACAAGAATTTCAATTTTTGTATTCGGTGTTTGAAGACGAATTTCTCTGATGCAATTAGCAAAATGCCCTGCTCCGCCATCGCGCAAATCATCTCGGTTTACAGACGTTATCACCACATATTTCAACGCCATTTTTTGCACTGCTTCGGCGAGTTGACGTGGTTCATTTTCATCGAGCGGTTTGGGTTTTCCATGCGCGACATCACAAAATGGACAACGGCGCGTACATAAATCGCCCATAATCATAAACGTCGCTGTACCGTGTTTGAAACATTCGGCTAAATTTGGACACGCAGCTTCTTCGCAAACGGTGTGTAACTGACTTTCACGCAAAAGTTGCTTGATTTTTGCAGTTTCTTGACCTGACGGTAATTTAATTCTTATCCATTCGGGTTTGCGAAGTATCGTTTCTTTCGGTTCAACTTTAATAGGAATTCGCGCTAATTTTTCACTGTTGCGATGATGTGTTTCAGGTGTCGCGCGTGATGGAGCTTGATAATTACTCATTTTATTTCTTTGATAAGGTTAAAAGCGATTTTCTCAGCAAGTTTTGAGGTTTCGATTATTGCGCCAAAATTTTCCAATTTCGTCATTTCTAAATTTTTATAACCGCACGGATTGATAAATTTAAACGGAGTCAAATCCATATTGTTATTCAAACTCAGCCCGTGATAACAACCATTTTTTTTAATTCGTAAACCAATTGAACCGATTTTTTTATTTTCAACATAAACACCGCGAGCATCAGCTTTAGCTTCAGCATGAATTTGAAAATCCGCAAGTGTTTGAATCATGGCATTTTCAAGATGTGAAACGATTTGCTGACTGTTTAAATTTAAGCATTTCAAATCAAATAAAACATAAACAATTGCCTGACCTTCGCCATGATAAGTCACTTGTCCACCTCGGTCAGTTTGCACAACTTGAATATCACCGACATTTAATAAATGTTCGCGCCGACCATTCAAACCCAATGTAAAAACAGGGAAATGTTCACAAATCCAAATTTCATCGGCAGTTTCAGGTGTACGATTTTGGGTAAAATTTTGCATTTCGCGCCACACGTTTTCGTAATCTTGAATGCCTAAATTTTTAACAATCATGTTACGTTCGCCAAATTAACGTCGCCATGCGTCCTGTTTGTTTGTCGCGGCGATAAGAATAAAAACGTTCTGAATCCGAAACGGTGCAAAATTCTCCGCCAAAAACGTTTGTAATTCCTAAATGCGCTAATTCAATTCGTGCTAATTGGTAAATATCAGCAAGCCATTGCGAGCCATTTTTTTTAAATGCAGTTGAATAGTCAGCTGATTTTTTCAAAAATGCGTTGCGAACATCATTGCCAACTTCAAAACAATTTGCGCCAATTGCCGCACCTAGCCAAACAATTAAATCAGTGGTTTTTAAAACTTCAACCGTTTTTGAAATAACGCCATTTTCTAATCCGCGCCAACCTGCATGAACTGCGGCAATTTTTTCACCGTCTTTTGAACACAACAAAACAGGCAAACAATCAGCCGTCATCACAACACAAACCGTGTTTTTTCGATTTGAAAAACTTGCATCCGCTTTAGGTAAAATTAAATCTGTTTTTGCTTCAACAACCGTATTTGAATGAATTTGCTCAAGCCAACATGGTTCAGCAGGTAGATTTAAAATTGTCTTTAAAATGCGACGATTTTTTAAAACCTGTTCTAAATTATCATTGACATGCGTTGCTAAATTAAAACTATTGAAAGGTGATTTACTAACTCCCCCTAATCGCGTCGTCATCACTGCATGAACATTTTTTGGAGCATCCCAATTCGGAAAAATAAAATTATTGTTGTTCGTCAACATCGTTTTTCGCCAATGCAGCAAGTAATAAAACCATATCTTCGGGTAATGGTTGTTCACATTCCATATATTCACCTGTTTTCGGGTGAATAAGTCCTAATTTTGCCGCGTGTAATGCTTGACGCTTGAAACCACGCAATACCGTTTCTAGTTCTTCTCCACATTTTGCAGGCATTTTAAAACGACCGCTGTAAAGTTGGTCACCAAGTAACGGAAATTTAACGTGTCCCATGTGAACGCGAATTTGATGTGTACGACCTGTTTCGAGTTTGCATTGAATGTGCGTGTGACGTTTAAAGCGTTTAATCACGCGATAATGCGTCACCGATTCTTTACCGTCTTTATTCACCGCATAACGCAAACGGTCTGTAGGATGTCGTCCAATCGGTTCGTCAATCGTACCGCCTGCAATCATTCGATTATGTGTAATCGCTTGATATTCACGGTGAATGGTTCGAGCTTGTAATTGCTCAGTCAAAGAATTGTGCGCTTGTAAGGTTTTGGCAATCATCAACAATCCGCTGGTGTCTTTGTCGATTCGATGCACAATGCCTGCGCGTGGTAACGTTTCTAGTTGTGGCGCGTGAAATAGCAACGCATTCAATAATGTGCCACTCCAATTTCCAATCGCAGGATGTACCACCATTCCAGCGGGTTTATTCAAAATTAAAATTTCATCGTCTTCAAACAAAATATCTAACGGAATATTTTCAGGTTCATAAGTAATTACAACTTCAGGTTCTGCGTCGAGTTCAATCAATTCACCGCCTTCAATTTTGTCGCGTGGTTTTAACGCATCGCCATTGACTTTTACGCGACCATTTTTCACCCATGTTTGTAATTTGCTGCGTGAATACTCACCAAATAATTCTGCCAACGCGGCATCTAAACGCATTCCAGCCATTTCATGCGGTACTTCGATTGTTAATAATTCTGTCATAACGCCTAATTTTTTTAATTCACTTGTTGATAAGTTATACTCGCGCCCAACGTGTCGCTGATTTGCAGCGCGAAATCATTTTTAAATTTTGAAATTTATGGTCACCATTCTAATTAAATTTTTAACCGCTTGTTGTTTAATTCTTACTTTAACGTCTTTAACAGGCTGTGCGTCATTACAAGAAATGCTCGGTAGTAATGGTTCAACAGAACAAGAAGATTACACAGGTTGGAATGCAGAAAAATTTCGTTCCGAAGCAAAATTAGCTGTTGAGGCGAGCAGTTACGACAAAGCCATTAAACTTTATGAAGCTCTCGAAGCGCGTTATCCGTTTGATACTGCTGCGTCCCAAACGTTGATTGATAGTGCGTATGCGTATTATAAAAATAACGATGCCGAAGCGGCTTTGTCTACAGCCGACCGTTTTATAAAAACCTATCCGCGCGATAATCATGTTGATTATGCGTATTATTTGAAAGGGTTAATTAACTACAATCGCGGCATTACGTTTGTTGACCGTTTTTTGCCGACAGATACGTCTCAACGTGACCAAGTTTATGCGAATGATGCGCTAGAGAATTTTGCGGAATTGATGCGCCGTTTTCCAAAAAGTCATTATGTCGCGGATGCTCAACAACGCACAATTGCGATTAAAAATAATTTAGCGATGCACGAAATCAATATTGCCCGTTATTACATGAAACGTCAGGCGCATATTGCGGCGGTAAATCGTGCTAAAACAGTAATGGAAAAATATCCCCGTTCAATTGCCCTGCCCTTTGCATTAGAAATTTTGCAAGAGGCTTACACGCAATTAAATATGCTCGATTTAGCCGCTGATGCAAAACGAATTTACGATCAAAATTATCCGAATGGCGCGCCTGTTAAAGAAAATAGCGGCGACACAATGTCACATCAAGTCTGGGATTTTGTTGGCTTAGACAAATAAAAACTTAACACATTTACAAGGTAAAAAGTGAAAACAAAACAATTAAATAACCCTGTTTCGTTGCGTAATAAAAAACAACCCAACAAACCCGCCAGCCAAATGCGTCGTGAAAATTTACGCGATACGAAAAAAAGACAACCTGTTGAACAACGCCTTGTGAATATCGAAGTTTCAAAAGATGGCGAGCGCATTCAAAAAGTATTGGCTCGCGGCGGTTTAGCGTCACGCCGTGAAATTGAACGTTGGATTACTGAAGGACGTTTAAAAATTAACGGTGTTTTAGTGACACAAGGCGCACATTTAAAAGCAGGCGATTATTTACAACTCAATGACCGCGTTGTGAATTGGGAAAAATTTGAACGTCAACCGACGCGCGTTTTGATTTATCACAAACCGACAGGCGAAATTGTTTCTCGCAATGATCCGCAAGGTCGTCCTACGATTTTTGCAAATTTGCCCAAATTGGATACGTCACGTTGGATTTCGGTCGGTCGGTTAGATGTAAATACGTCAGGTTTGTTGTTAGTAACAAATAACGGAGAACTTGCCAATAAATTGATGCACCCTTCAACCGAAGTTGAACGCGAATATGCGGTGCGAATTTTGGGTGAAGTTCCCGACGACAAGATTGAATTGCTAAAACAAGGCGTGCAACTTGAAGACGGTTTAGCGAAATTTGACCAAATTTATTTTATGGGCGGCGAAGGCGCGAATAAGTGGTATCACGTTGTCGTTAGCGAAGGGCGTAATCGATTAGTGCGTCGTTTATGGGAAGCACAAAATGTCGTTGTCAGTCGGTTGATGCGTGTGCGTTATGGACCTGTCGTTCTATCAGACGGTTTGCGAACGGGTAAATGTTACGAATTAGATAAAAAAGAGTTGGATTTATTATTTGAATTTGCTGGTTTAGAAATTGAAACGACCAGTGTTGTCAAAGCGGAGAGAAATGATGTCAAAACCAAGCCTTCTTCAAATCGCTAAAAGCGTTATTGCAGCAGCAACAGGTATTCAAAGCCAAAAAAATCGTGAACAAGATTTTCAACATGGTTCATTATCGTCGTATGTTATTGGTGGTGTACTTTTTACCATTACATTTATCATCGTCATTGTGTTAATTGTGTCGATGGTGTTGTAGCTGTCTATAATTTTAAAAATAACGCGATCTATCATCGCGTTATTTTTTCTAATCCATCCAACGGACAGCTAGCAATTAAGTCTGATAATTTCCCATGAGTTGGAACAATTAAATCAGGCGCGATTTCAAATAATGGATACAAAACAAAAG
>JBASLW010000111.1:0-23934 GCA_049656545.1 Methylococcaceae bacterium | reverse complement strand
TCGGTTTTTTTTCAGCAATTTTTTTAGAAGATTTTTTCTCAGCAGTAACGATTTTTTCAACTACATTTTCAGCTTCTTCAACAAATTTTTCGGCATGTTCAAGCATTTCATCTTTAACGTGTTTAACCGTTTCAACGAGTTTGTCGAATTTTTTACTCAGCGGTTGTTTTGCAGGTTTATCGGTTTTTTCGGCTAAATCTAATTGCGCGAGTACAGATTTTGGCTTGGATTTCTTTGGTGTTTTTTTTTCAGCAATTTCTTCTGTTTCACTTAATAACTCTGCAAACTCTTCATCATTTAAAATCGCTTCAGTGGTTTTTTCTTTTTCGATAACAGATGTTTTAGAGGAATTTTGTTTGGATTCAATCGTTTTTTCAACCTCATTCACAAATTGCATGGTGGCAGGTTTTGGTGCGTGTTGATGTAAAAAATCTAAAATAGTATTTCCCATTGAAAAACTGTATTTACCGATAAAATCTAGTGCAGCAAATAATGAAATTTCCGTTACTAAACGCAATCCCGCAAACAAAATGACCAATAAAAATAACGTTGCACCTGAGCTACCAAAAGCAACGGCAAGAAAATGACCTACTTCTTCGCCTAAAATTCCGCCTGCATGATGTGGTAAATCAATTGCAATCTGGGATAAATAAAAATGAAATAGTGAATCCGCAGAAATAATTGTTGTAATTGCGCCCAGCCAATGCCATGTCAACATTGAACGTGATTGTTCTTGACGACGATTGCTATACGTTAAATATCCTTGCCAAATAATAACAAAAGGAAATGTGTAAGCGCAAAGTCCAAAAAAACTGAGCATAAAATCAGACAACCACGCGCCAAACAATCCACACGCATTTGAAATTTCTTGAATTGAACCGCTATGCGTCCAACCTGCATCGTCGTGACTAAATGTGATAAGTGAAATGAGAAAAAATAATGCGCCTGCAACAACGCTTAATAAGGCGACTTCGCGCAAACCTCGAAACGTTTTTTCTTCCATTACGGCTGACATAATTAAAATACTCGTCGTTTAAATTTAGTAGATAAAACAGGATTATAGAATAATAACCGCAGTTTTTACATTAAATTCAACTAGAATCAAAAGTGTATTTTTAATTTTGAACGTTGAGATGTTTTACGTTTTCAAGAAGTATTTGAAGAATTTTTCGGGGAAATTTAAATTATTTTTGAGGACGACGCGCATCTACAAATCGCTCACGCCAATAATTATTTTTTAAACTTGATACCATCACTTTTCCCGCGCGTGAACTGGGGGCATGGATAAAATTATTACCATTTGTGTAAATACCAACGTGTGAAACAGATTCCCCAGATGTATTAAAAAAGACTAAATCGCCAGAGTGAATTTTATCATTTGGTACAGGCGTTAAAGCTGCCGCCATTTCTTTTACTGTACGCGGCAAATGCACGCCATTTTGGTCATAAACATATTTAACAAATCCACTGCAATCAAATCCTTTTTCAGGTGACGCATTGCCATAACTGTAAGGCGCACCTTGAAATTGCAACGCATAATCGACAACAGGCGCATTTTTATTTTGTTTTGCAATCGGACGCGGCTTGATGGGTTCAGGCTTAATATCTGACGTACCAGCACAACCTGATAAAATGGCAAAAGTGATTGAAATCACCGTTAATTTAAAACCTGTTAAACCATTTTTTGAAAAAGAATACGTTAATGTTTTCACGACACAATCAAAACCTAAATTTTAAGTTAAAAAATTGACGCGGCGTTGAAACGAACCACCGCGTCACAATTTAGAAGCGCATTAAACATGAGCGCGAACATAATCACGCGCAAAATGTCGAATTGGAGCTTGATGTTGTTGAAACTCTTTATACACATGATGTACATCTAAAGGCGTAATATGAGCATAAATGCCGAATCCAGTTTGATTGATAAATTCATCACTCAAGGCTTCGATAAAATTCCACCAAACTGAATCATTCGTTTTTTCTTGTTCCGTTTTCATCGTGGTTCACCTATTTCAAAGAATAAAATCTATGTCTTAAAATCGTCAGTACAAAACGCGATGCTTAGGTTATGATTTGAAGGCGGTTCACACGAACCTTTCACCTTAAAAACCTTTAACGTTTAAAAAAGCTATGTCCCTAAAAATCGCGCTTGTTCAAACTGACAGTTTAATCGGCAACATTTCGGCTAACTTTAGCCAAATTGTCGAAATAATATCGAAAATAAAAAACACCTTAGCTATTGATTTAATTATCTTTTCTGAGCTTTCGGCAACAGGATACCCGCCCGAAGATTTACTGCTTCGACGGGATTTTATTGCTAAAGCCAATAATGCTCTTTTCGAATTAGCAAATATCGCGCCAGAATTAGGAATTATTGTTGGATTTCCAGAGCTTAGCGATGGAAGGTTATACAACAGTGCGGCAGTTTTGTCAGAAGGCAGCATTTCGGCGATTTATCGCAAACAAAAATTACCGAATCACGGTGTTTTTGACGAAAATCGTTACTTTATTGCGGGTGAAAAACCGTGTGTTTTTGAGTTCAAAGGTCAATTTTTTGGCTTAACTATTTGTGAAGATGTTTGGCACGAAGACATCGTTAAAGCCACAAAAGACGCGGGAGCAGAAATTTTATTAACACTAAATGCGTCACCATTTCACACTGGAAAACGTGAAAAACGAGAAGCCTTAATTTGTTTGCACGCAAAATTGGCGCAACTTCCGATTGTTTATGTGAATGCGGTGGGTGGACAAGATGAATTGGTATTTGATGGTGCATCATTTGTCACGAATTCAGATGGAAAAATTGTTTTTCAAGCAAAAGAATTTGAAGAACAAATTGGCGTGGTGGAATTTGAAAATGGTCAGCCTTTAAATACGCCCTGCCCTGTTGAATTAAGAAATGAAACAGCAACAATTTATAATGCGTTAGTTTGTGGAACGCGCGATTATGTCCGTAAAAATAGTTTTAAAGGTGCTATTTTAGGTTTATCAGGCGGGATTGACTCCGCGTTAGTATTAGCGATTGCCGTTGATGCGTTAGGCGCAGAAAATGTTGAAGCGGTTTCATTGCCTTCAAAATATACGCTTGATATGAGCAATGATGATGCAAAAATTCAAGCTGAAATCATGAACGTAAAATATCACAGTATTCCGATTGAACCTGCGGTTAAAGCCTTTACCGAAATGCTTGCCGCAACATTTGAAAATACGCCTGCTGATACCACGGAAGAAAATATCCAAGCACGTTGTCGCGGTGTTGTTTTAATGGCAATGTCGAATAAACAAGGGAAATTGCTTTTAACAACAGGCAATAAAAGCGAAATGAGCGTCGGTTACGCCACTTTGTACGGCGATATGTGTGGCGGCTTTGCACCGATTAAAGATGTACCGAAATTGCTCGTTTATGAATTAGCACGTTATCGTAATTCGATTTCGCAAGTCATTCCAGAACGTGTTTTAACTCGTGCGCCATCGGCTGAATTATCACCCAATCAACAAGATTCGGATTCTTTACCACTTTATGAAATTCTCGACCCAATTTTGGCGCGTTACATTGAACAAGACCAATCTGCTGAAGAAATTATTACAGCAGGTTTTTCAGAATCCGACGTAAAACGGGCAATTTCATTAGTCGATAGAAGTGAATACAAACGTCGTCAATCCGCTGTCGGAATTAAAATCAGCGAACGGGCATTTGGGCGCGATAGACGCTATCCGATTACATCAGGATTTCGCGGTTAATTTTTATTTTTAAACAAGAGAGAAAAATCATGAAATGTTCAAATTATATCGCCGCTTTTTTATTGGTTTTTGCACCATTGGTTCATGCTGAAAAATGGGGCGATGTTTTAGTAAATAACGCCGAAGCCTTAAACAACGCACAAAAAATACTGGAAAGTGGAAAACAATTTAAAGCAAATGAATTAACGAATTTATTGGTGCAACGTTTAAACGTAACGCCACAACAAGCAATGGGTGGTGCGGGTGCATTATTACAAATTGCCCAAAATCGTATGAATCCGACAGAATTTGCAAAATTATCAACACAAGTTCCCGATATTCAACAATTATTGTCAGCCGTTCCAGCCTTGAAACCGCAATCAGGTTTAGCAGGATTAGCTGGGAAACTGGCGGGCTTATCAGGAAATAATTCAATTGGAACGGCTTTGACAGCCGTTTCAATTTTTCAACAGCTCGGCATGAAACCTGACACGATGCAAAAATTTGTCCCTGTCGTGATGGAATATGTCAAAGGAAATACAAATGGAGCTGTTGCTGAAGGGTTAAACGCCGCATTATCCATCCAACAAAATGGTTCTAAATAGACATTTACTTTTCTGTTTCAATGTGGTTTTTTTCGTTAAAAACGAAATATAAATTACGCGCATAAATAAATAAACCGCTCGCTTGCCCCAAAATAAAAACAGGGTCTTGGCGATAAATGGCGTAAGCGAGCAACGTTATGCCACCACCAATACTGAAATACCAAAAGGCAACGGGAAACACGCTTTTTTTGGCTTTTTCGCTTTTGAGCCATTGAACGATAAAACGCGCAGAAAATAAGGCTTGCCCTAAAAATCCGATGCCTAACCAGAGTGTTTCTTGACTGATATTAACGTTCAATTTCAGATACCTCAGTGCGTTTTATGCGGGTTTTGAGCCACATTACGCCCAAAATATCGCTGATGCCAACCCATAATCGATCTAACGTGCCGTATTTGGAAATGCCACGTTCCCTTGCACGGTGCGAAACAGCAAGAGAAATAACTTGATAACCGCCACGCAACATTAACGCAGGTAAAAAACGATGGTAATGGTCAAAGAAAGGTAATTCTAACGCCGCGTCGCGCAGAAAAACTTTCAAGCCACAACCTGTGTAAGGCGTTGCGTCACCTAATAAAGTAGAACGAATGCTGTTGGCAATTTTCGATGAAATTAACCGCCATTCTGAATCATGACGTTGATTGCGCCAGCCTGCAATCATGGCAAGTTTAGGATTCGCTTCACGTTGCGTTTGCAAATTGGCATACAAATGGCAAATGTCAGCAGGATTATTTTGTCCGTCACCATCAAGCGTTGCAATGATGGGATATTTTGCCGCTTTGATTCCTGTAAAAACCGCCGCGCTTTGACCGCAACTTTTTTCATGATGAAAAACACGCAAATTTGGAATCGTTTGTTGTGCTTTTTTTAGAACATTTAACGTGTTATCCGTGCTGCCATCATCGATATAAATAATTTCATATTCAGTAAAATCAGTCAGTGCAGCGATAATTTCGTTTAAAAGTGGCTCGATATTTTCGGCTTCATTGTGAACGGGAACAACGACAGAAAGAGACATAACAACCTCGTGTTTTTAGAATTGAACCATAAAAAAAGGGCTACATAAATGCAGCCCTTTTTTGTGCCACGATGCAACGCGCATCGCAGGCTGAGAATTAACGTTTTGAGTATTGTGGACGTTTTCTCGCTTTGTGTAAGCCGATTTTTTTACGTTCAACTTCACGCGAATCACGAGTCACAAAACCTGCTTTTCTAAGTTCAGGACGCAATGTTTCGTCATAAACCATCAAAGCGCGTGTCAAACCGTGACGAATCGCGCCAGCTTGACCCGAAGGACCACTGCCTTTTACGAAAACGTTCACGTCGAATTTACCAACCATTTCGAGTAATTCGAGCGGTTGAGTTGAAACCATTTGATCGGTTTTTCGACCAAAATAAACGTCTAATTCTTTGTTGTTGACCGTAAATTTACCTGTGCCAGCTGTTGCGTAGACGCGAGCAGTAGCACTTTTACGACGACCTGTACCATAGTATTGAGTTGCAGCCATGTTTATTTACCTACGAATAATTCTAAAACTTTAGGTTGTTGCGCTTGATGATCGTGTTCTGCGCCAGCATACACTTTCAACTTTTTAAACATTGCGCGACCCAATGGGTTGTTTGGCAACATACCTTTTACGGCTGTTGTTAAAATACGGTCAGGGAAAGTTTTTCTTAATTTACCTAACGTCGTCGTTTTTAAATTACCAACGTAACCTGTGTGGTGTTGGTAAAGTTTGTTTTTTTCTTTTGTGCCTGTTACGCCGATTTTTTCAGCGTTCACAACGATGATGTAATCACCTGTGTCAACGTGTGGGGTGTATTCAGGTTTGTGTTTGCCACGAAGACGCAATGCGATTTCAGAAGCTAAACGACCTAACGTTTTACCTTCTGCATCAACCACATACCATTCGCGTTTTACTTCTGCTGGTTTTGCTGTAAATGTTTTCATTGTTTATTTTTTATCCAAGAATCTCAAAAATGAGAGCAAAAATTTAGTAAATCACCAGCTTTTACAGCCGATTCTTATTCCACTATTATAGACTAGGATTGCTTGACATAACAACCTGTTGATTCTGTTTATTATTGATTAGTTACTCACACCTTAAAACCTCTTAAAACGATTGATAAATCACGGGTTTGTTCTTCTAACGATTCGGCGGCGGCGGCCGCTTGTTCAACTAAAGCGGCATTTTGTTGTGTCACATCATCCATTTGTGAAATGGCTTGATTGATTTGCCAAATGCCTGACGTTTGTTCTTCTGAAGCAGCCGTAATTTCATTGATAATTGCTGAAACTTCACGAATCGAAGTCACAATTTCTTGCATTGTTTTTCCTGCATTTTCAACTTGCTTACTACCACCAGACACTCTTTCTACTGAATCACCAATCAAGCGTTTAATTTCACCTGCTGCATTAGCCGCACGTTGCGCTAAATTGCGAACTTCAATTGCTACAACGGCAAAACCTTTACCTGAATCCCCTGCTCTTGCCGCCTCAACAGCCGCATTTAATGCCAAAATGTTGGTTTGAAACGCAATATCATCAATAACTGAAATAATATCGACAATTCGATGTGATGAATCGTTGATTTCGTTCATCGTTGTCACAACGGAATTTACAACGTGAACACCTCGTATTGCAATGGTTGCGGCTTCATTTGCCATACGATTCGCATCTTCCGCATGATAATTATTTTGCTTAACCGTTCCTGTTAACTCTTGCATACTTACCGCAGTTTCTTCCAAACTCGCTGCTTGTTCTTCAGTTCGATGTGATAAATCGTTATTTCCTGCTGCAATTTCTTTTGCGGCAACACTAATCATTTCAGCCGCCTCATGAACATTGCCAATTAAATGTTTAAGGTTGTCTACCGTGTTATTCATGCTAGTTGTCACCGCGCCAAAAACCCCAGGATAGGTTTTTGAAATGGATTGCATTAAATCGCCTTTAGCCAAGGCTTCGGCTACACGTCTAATTTCATTTAAACTCTGTAAAGCCATTAACGTTATATTGATATTTTCTTTGAGCGTTAATAATTCTCCTCGCCCTTCTGCCGTTACATGATGGTCAATATCGCCCGAAGCCACATATTTCATCACTTCACCGATATTACCAAGCATATCGCGTAACGCATTTTTCGATTCAACGGCATTTTCGACTGTTTGTTTATAACTTCCTTTTGTATTTGGAATTTCCGTTGGTGCAAAATTCATATTGTAAAGTGACAAAATAACTTCATTAAGTGTTGTCATCGTCATTTTTAATTCATTAACGGTATCATTTACGCTTGTTTTCAATGCTTTCAAGTCACCATTCACATCAGCATTGACGTTCACATTAAAATTTCCTAATGAAATTGCTTTCATAACAGTATTTGTATCAGACCAAGCCGCTTGTAATGTTGTCATCATTGTATTGAACGCAAACGCCATTGCGCCAATCTCATCATTAGATTTGTATTCAATTTTTTTAGAATAATTCCCTGTTTGATTAACATCAATTAAAGTTGTTTTTATTAAATCAAGCGGATGCGTAATAGCACTTGTTACTTTTAAAATTAAAACAACGGTTGCCAAAATGACTAATAATGTTAAAGCAGAAATCATCATTAACGTTGTTATTGCACTCGATTTAATGTTCATCGCGCTATTTTGCAAATCCACAACTAATTTATCTTCAACTTTTTTCATCAAATCAATTCGTGCAGTAGATTTTTCAAACCAATAAGCACTTTCAATACCAAGTGCAACGTCTAAATTAGTCTCAAGTGCATGTTTTCTAAGAACATCAACTTCAGAAACAGCAGCTCCTGTTACAGTTTGATTGTGAAAAGCAATTTGTTCTGGTGTCGCAATTTGAATAAATTGTTGAAAACTGGCATTTGCTTCACCTAAATTACCTGATAATTTCAAAACGTGCGGTAAATCCATTTTTCCAATGGCAAAAATGCCTGACAAAATCGCGCGTTCTCGTCCAGCACGTTCTTTCATATTCAAATAGGCTGAATAAGTATTCGCACCACGCATAATTTTTGCGTTGTGCGTTACTTTTGCCGTGTTATTTGTCAATTCCAAAAGCGATTGAATAAGACTTGTGTATTGCGCGGCGCAAGCTAAACCATCAATTTGAAATTCATTTGCTTTTTTACGAAGATTATTCAATTTTGCTAATGCTTCGACTGTGCTTTGTAAAGAAGAATTTCCTAATGAAATACGATTATCGATTGAACGATTCAACGTCGTCAGTGTTTTATCACTATCGGTGCGAATGGCAGGTAATTTATCTGCCATTTTTGTACCTTTACTACTTACAAAAGCCACTGTCGAGCCACGTTCTTTTTGCAAATTGTGAACAGTTGCCCCGATTTCAGCAAAAAATTCAGAATCACTAATTAACTGCTCAGTTTGATTAGCATTTTGAAAACTATCGAAAAGAATCATTCCACTAAAAATTGTTAGTCCGAATAAGGGCAAAATCAGCATTGATAATAATTTATATCTGATTGGTAAATTTTGGATAAACATAATCGTGATTTTCCGAAGTGAAAAAGTTTGAACGTAAAATTAAAAAGTGTGCAAAAGTTATACCAGCAAAAACATTTATACATAAAAAAACGACGTAGCCGTTTAATGCTTACGTCGTTTTTGATTTTGACAAACTACTTACTATTAAACGTTGCTTATAACTTTTGTTGCCCATGCAATGCTTTCAATATAAGAGTTTCCAATTTCGGTTTGATCGATATTGCCAAAGGCAATTGAACCTGTATCCCAGCGTTCGTAACCTAAAACACAACGTAATGCTTCTCCACCTAAACCTTTATGCTCCAAAATGGCAATAGTAATGTCATCACCTAATGGTAATTGTGCAAGTGCTTCGCTAATTGAAATATCTAAAATACTGTCTAATGATGACAACATACCAATTAAAAAATAATTTCCCGTTTTATGCCCTGCACTTTTGGCTAATAATTCGCACATTTTCCCGCGAATTAGCGCATTTTGCATAACAACAATTGGTTTATCGGACAATGATGACAACATCAAAATGTTAATCCAACGTTTTAATTCATTCATGCCTAAATAAGTAATGGCTTGATTGATAGATTCAATTTTGGTGGGAATTGAGAAAAAAGCGGAATTGATATAATGCAACAACTTGTAACTTAAACCGACATCTTGTGAAATAACTTCTGTTAATTCTTCAAACTGTACATCAGGATTGTTAATTTTAGTAAGCAAGCGAACAGCAGCTAATTGATTCACACCCATTCGTTTGCCTTCAACTAAATTCGGCTTACTAAAAAAGAAACCTTGAAAATAGTCACAACCTAATTCACGCAAATACTGGTATTCTTGATGTGTTTCAACTTTTTCAGCGAGAATTTTTAATTTGTATGGTGCTAATTGTGCAATGGCTTCACGCACATTGGCTTCACCCATTTCTAAAACGTCTAATTTAATGATGTCTGCGAATTCAACCAATGGCTTCCATTCTTCCGTAAAAACAAAATCATCTAACGCAATCAAATAGCCTTGTTTTGACATTTCACGCAAATTGTTAATAACACGCAAGTCAATTTTCACATTTTCTAAAACTTCAATAACAATACGGTCTTTCGGTAAAGATAATGGTGTTTTTTCTAAGATATTTTGTGTGGTGAAATTGATAAAAGCGCGATGTTCATCAACGATGTTGTTAATGCCAATTTCAATAATTGCGTCCGTTACAATTTGATTGGTTGCTTGTGTCGCTTCTTCCCTGTCATTTAAGTCAAAACCTTGTCCTCGGAATAAAAGTTCATAAGCATAGACATTTAGCTGTCTATCAAGAATTTGTTGTCGTCCAATAATAAAGTCTGCCATTTTCTCTTACATCACTCAAAAGTTGTAAAAATAATTAAGTTTTCTTAGCACAAAATATCCTGCTTTGCTGCATTATAACTTTATTTTTAGATAATTCAGCGATTTAAAAATAACCCGTTTGCTTGTACACTTGACGACGCTTTTGTAGTGTTCCAGAGAAGAACACAGAAGCATTTTTTAATAACAACAAATAATGAGGAATTAGCATGACAAAGATATTAAATGAAGTCTTACTCGCAAATCGTGGATACGTTGCAAGTTTTGATAAAGGCGATTTAGCAATGCCCCCTGCACGACGTTTTGCAATTTTAACCTGTATGGATGCACGATTAGACCCTGCAAAATACGCGGGATTAAGTGAAGGTGATGCACACGTTATTCGTAATGCGGGAGGACGCGCGAGTGATGACGCAATTCGTTCACTTGTCATTTCTTACAAATTACTTGGTACAAAAGAATGGTTTGTCATTCATCACACCGATTGCGGTATGGAAACATTCACTGACGAAATCATGCGTGATTTATTGTCGAAAAGTTTGAAAACAGCAAGTGTTGATGCAACAGGTTGGCATGATTGCTGTGAAGGCGGTGGTTCGCACGAAGCAAAACATATTTCGTGGTTGACAATTAGTGATTTAGCGGCAAGTGTTGTTGAAGACGTAACGCGAATTAAAAACCATCCACTTGTACCGTCCGATATTCCAATTTATGGTTATATTTACGATGTCAAAACAGGCGGCTTAGTTGAAGTTCCAGAAGCAACAAAAATAGGTCAGGCGGCTTAGTGTTAAAAAATCGCTCATGTTAAATTTATCAACATGAGCGATTTTCAATTACAGATTCGCGTTGATAAATTCAACTAATTGCACTTTACTTAACGCACCAACTTTCGTTCCTTCAATTTCCCCACCTTTGAAAATCATCAATGTCGGAATACCGCGTACACCGTATTTTTGTGGTGTTTGAGCATTATCATCAATGTTCATTTTCGCAACGATCAATTTACCTGCAAATTCTTCTGCGATGGTATCTAAAAGTGGCGCAATCATTTTGCAAGGGCCACACCATTCTGCCCAATAATCAAGCAATACAGGCAATTCAGATTGTAAAACTAATTCGTTAAAATCATTGTCATTCACATGAACTACAGCGTCACTACTCACTTCTTTTCTCCAGATTAAAAAATAAAAAATTTAACACATTCAAACTATAAAGGACTTTTCGTCATTTTGCCACTTAGATAAAAAGGCATCGCTAATACGCCTAGACTTGCAAGCCAAAGTAATAATTGTGTATTTGAAAACGTATATAAAATGGCAATCACTAAACGATGACTGATTGATGGATACGCCATAATAAAATCACGACTAACGATAAACGCATAACTTTCGCCAATAATCAACGCAACGCTGAAACCAATAAACAAATTACCAACAATTTTAACGTCATCGTGTCTTACATAACCAATTAACGCATTGACATTGATAGGCATTTTTTCAATAACACGGTTAATGAATGCTAATGCAATAATGCTAAAAACGGTTGTTTGCAATGATGCAATTGGAAAATCAACATAACGTCCATCCCACGCTAAAATCCCTGTTTTACAAAGCGCGTAAGCAATCACGACAAGCAAACCAAAATACAAGCGTTTTGACAACAAAGAAGGTGTCATTTTTTTTGTCAAAATTGCCACAATACGCATCAAAACAAATGTCACAAATAAAACATTAAAACTTAACACGAACAGCGTTTGAAAACGTTGAAAATCCGTGTAACTGATTGTCCAAAGCGTTTGTGCTTGAGAAACAAATAACACAGCAAGAATTTGAATGGTTGCTAAAAATGTCAACAAACGATTTTGAGATAAGGTTGTTAATAAATGTCTAAAAACAACCGCAACACTCAAAAATAAAAATGTTGAAGCCACTAACGATTTGACCCAATTTTGATTTTCATAAACCTTTCCCGTTAATGGAAAAACTTGTTGACGTGAACTGTCATACAGTCCCCATTTCGCACCAATAACGCCTTCAAATGCCGCTTTCCAAGGCTGATTAAACGCTTCGACAATGTTGTAATCAAAGCCATTTGTGTTAGCGACTTTAATAAAATCACGAATAAAACGCGCTTCATTTACAACGCTAGGCACAGAAAAACCACGTTGTTTTCCACCGCTAGGCCAACCCGATTCACCGATTAAAATCGGTTTATCACCTGCAATTTTTTGAGCTTCTTGCTGAACTTGTTTATAAATTCGCTCAATGTGCGCTGGCGCATCGGCAACTGAAATCGGTTCATCTTCCCAATAGGGCAAAATGTGAATGGTGATGAAATCCACTTCTTTAATCAGTTGTGGATTTTTCATATATTCCGACCAAACATCGGCATACGACACGGGTTGTTTTACAGCGGCTTTCACTTGGCGAATGTAAGCAATCAATTCATCAATTTCTAAATCACCACGCAACAACACTTCATTTCCAACAATTACCCGTTTTACAACGTCAGGATTCGCATTCGCCGAACGAATCAACTCTGCTATTTCAAGGTCATTTTTTGCTTTGAGTTTGGCGGTTTTTTCTGGTGTATTCGCTTTATAAGAACCAAGCCAGCCGCCTTGCAACATCGTCAAACCATGCTTTTTTGCCAAATCAGGAATTAGCGGCATACTGCCTTCTGCACTGGCGTAAGTACGAATGTTGTAAGTTACATTTCCAAGCAACGCTAAATCTTCATCCATTTGTTTTTCGTTAGGAAAAAACTCCAACATCGGATCATGCCCTTCCCGAAATGGCGCGTAAGACAAACTTTTCAATTTTCCTGCAGGCACATCATCACCGACATTTTGCGGCAAGTTCGTCATCCAACTAAACATAACGTTCAATAAAATAATGAGCGTCAACCATGAAAACAGTTTCATTTTTTACTTATTCCCACTCAATCGTTGCAGGTGGTTTTCCAGAAATATCGTAAGTGACCCGCGAAATCCCCGCGACTTCGTTAATAATTCGGCGCGAAATTAAATCCAAAAATTCATACGGTAAATGCGCCCAACGCGCTGTCATAAAATCAATCGTTTCCACGGCACGAATCGCAATCACATAATCATAACGTCGCCCGTCACCCATCACGCCCACCGATTTCACAGGCAAAAACACCGCAAACGCTTGGCTCACTTTGTCGTACAAATCATTTTTATAAAGTTCTTCAATAAAAATGGCATCGGCTTGACGTAACAAATCCGCATATTCTTTTTTCACTTCGCCCAAAATCCGCACGCCCAAACCAGGCCCTGGGAACGGATGACGATAAACCATATCTGCAGGCAAACCGAGTTCCACGCCTAATTTACGCACTTCGTCTTTGAACAATTCGCGCAATGGTTCGACTAATTTCATTTTCATATTTTCAGGCAAACCGCCCACGTTATGATGCGATTTGATGAGATGCGCTTTGCCACTTTTCGCGCCAGCCGATTCAATCACGTCAGGATAAATCGTGCCTTGCGCGAGCCATTTTGCATTGGAAAGTTTTGCGGCTTCTTCGTCAAAAATTTCGATGAACAAATTGCCGATGATTTTACGTTTTTTCTCTGGGTCGTTTTCACCTGCTAACGCGGCTAAATAACGCGCTTCGGCATCCACACGAATCACTTTTACGCCTAAATGTTGCGCGAAAATCGCCATCACTTGGTCGCCTTCGTGCAAACGCAATAAACCCGTATCGACAAACACACAAGTGAGTTGCGTGCCAATCGCTTTGTGCAATAACGCCGCAACTACCGACGAATCCACACCGCCTGATAAACCTAAAATCACTTCGTCATTGCCGACTTTTTCACGCACAGCTTTGATGCTGTCGTCGATGATATTGCTCGAATTCCAAAGCGCGGCGCAGTCGCAAATTTCCAACGCAAAACGTGACAAAATCCGCCCGCCTTGTTTGGTGTGCGTGACTTCTGGGTGAAATTGTAGCGCGTAGAAATTCTTTTCTTCGTTTGCCATGCCAGCAATCGGCGCACCATCTGAACTGGCAATCAATTTAAATCCTTCTGGCAATTCCACAACGCGGTCGCCGTGACTCATCCAAACATCAAGCAAGCCAAAACCTTCCTCTGAAAGATGGTCTTCGATACCCGATAATAATTTGGAATGCCCACGCGCTCGGATTTGCGCGTAACCAAATTCGCGGTGATCTGAAGTTTCAACTTTGCCGCCTAATTGTTCGGTCATCGTTTGCATTCCGTAGCAAATTCCCAAAACAGGAATTCCCATTTCAAAAACACAATCTGGCGCACACAAAACGTGATTTTCTGTAACACTTTCTGGACTACCAGAAAGAATAATGCCTTTTGGTGCAAAGTTTTTGATTTCGTCATTGGTGCATTCGCACGAATAAATTTCGCAATAAACGCCAATTTCACGAATTCGACGCGCGATTAACTGCGTATATTGCGAGCCGAAATCGAGAATTAAAATTTTATCTGAATGAATGTTTGTCATGTAAATTATAAGTTGTTGAAAATATAGAATTGTGAAAAGAGTATAACTCAGGTTATTTTACGATTTAATCGCTTGTAAATTCAGTTTGCTGTGTGATTTTGAATAAACAAAATAAAACACCAAACCCATTGCAAGCCAAATCAAAAAACGCCACCAAGTTTGCGCGGGTAAAAATGCCATCAATGCGCTACATGAAATCATGCCAAGTGCTGGAAATAAAGGACTATAAGGTGAACGAAATGGACGAAGTAAATCAGGTTGTGTAAAGCGTAAAACAATTACGCCAAAACAAACCAACACAAACGCCGCAAGTGTGCCTATATTGACCAATTCAGCTAAATCACCAAGCGGAATTAAACCTGCAATAATCGCCATAATCACGCCGCACATCACAATGACACGAACAGGCGTTTGTGTTTTTTCGTGAACATCGTTGAAGAATTCAGGCAATAAACCATCTCGCGCCATCGCAAAAATCACTCGTGTTAAACCGTAATATAAAACCAGCATTACCGTTGTTAAACCTGCAATGACACCTGTTGCAACCAATGCTGATGCCCAGTTGTAACCCAATAATTGCAACGCATGAGCGACAGGTGATGACACATTTAAATCACTGTAATGCACAACGCCCGTTAATAAACCTGAAACTAAAATATAAATCGCGGTGCAAAAAATCAACGAAACCACAATCCCAAACGGCAAATCTTTTTGTGGATTTTGCGCTTCTTCGGCGGCAGTTGAAACGGCATCAAATCCAACGTAAGCAAAAAAGACAATTGATGCACCTGCAAAAACACCAACCGTTTTGCCATTTTCAAGCGTTTCAAACCAACCAAAAGGCATGAATGGATGCCAATTTTCTGGATTCACGTTAAAAATTGCCAGCGAAATAAAAACAGCAATTGTGACTAATTTCACAGCAACCATAATGTTATTGATTTTCGCGCTGTGTTTTACGCCGACAATCAACAACACCATCAAACACAAGATAATCATCGTGGCTGGTAAGTTGATAATGCCGCCAAGTTTTGGAGCTTTTGTTAAAGCATCAGGCAAACCTAAACCAATTGCTGAAAGTGCATTATTGAAATATCCCGCCCAACCATTTGCGACAGCCGCTACTGAAATGGCATATTCGAGCAACAAATCCCAGCCGATAATCCACGCGACTAATTCACCAAATGCCGCATAACTGTAACCGTAAGCACTGCCACAACCACCAACCGCCGCCGCTAATTCTGCATACGATAACGCCGCAAACGCACACGCTAATCCAGCAATGACAAACGATAAAACCACCGCAGCCCCTGCTTGCGTTGCTGCTGCAATTCCCGTTAAAACGAAAATCCCCGTGCCGATAATCGCGCCAACGCCTAAAAACGTTAAATCCCATTTCGACAAACAACGATTTAACGTGTTTTCAGTGTCTTGCGTAATTTTTTTTGTACGAAAAAGTTGTTTCATTATGAAATTTTCTCAGAAGTTAAAATTGCCAATTAAATTTCGCATAAACACCACGCGAAACATAAGTCGGTTGTGGCATTAAAAAATCGCCTTGAAATTCGATGTGTTGTGTTTGGATTAAATTTTGTCCAACGACTGAAAATTCTAAATCCTTAATCGGTCGCCACGCCACTCGCACATCAGTATTGAAATAATCGTTAATCGGACGTTTATTTGCGACAACTGAATCGGTGTAACGCCACCAAACATCAAAATCAATCTCTTTTGTCACGTTAAAATTCGTTCGTAATGAAATTTGATGTTGTGGCGCGGATTTTTCATGCTTACTGCCGTCATAAAAAATTGGCGTGCGCCCTTTGTAAGTCTGTGAATCAAGATTGAAAAAACTGTAACTCAAATAATTTCGCCACCAATCTGTTGTTTGCCAATTCAAACTTAATTCTGCACCGACACTTTGAGCATAAAGCATATTATCTGCCAGCCAAGGTACAATCACAGCAGGAATTCCTAAGCTGTTATTTATTAAAAGCGAACCAGCTGCTTGTGTGCTGATAATATCACTGTAATCCGCATAAAACGCTGTCGCATCTGCGGTTAAATTATTACTAAACGCGCCACGCCAACCGATTTGATATGTTGTTGAATTTTCAGCATCAATCCCTTTATCACCTGTACCTTGCAACATAATCGGAAGATTTCCCTGCATTTGATAAAAAATCAATGTATTCATATTATTACCTTGAGCGCGAGAAGGCGTTCTAACTGTATGTGAAATACTTGTCCACAACGTATGTTTATCGTTAATGTGCCAACTCAATGAACCACTTGGTTCAACCTCAAAACGGGTCATGCTGTAATAATCAAATCGTGAACCTAACGTAAAAACCCAACGTTTTTCATCATCTAATGCGATTTCATCTTGAACGAATGCGTTGTAAAGGTCTTGATGACTGTCACTAGGTAAAAGTTTCAACAAAAGTGAATTGGCTACTTCATCATTCATTCTTCTGTAACCGCCACCCCACGTTATGTTATTGCTTTCACCTAATGAAAAATAATGCGTGAAATCAAAATCAAAAATGTTGGTTTTGGTTTGAATTTGAAAATCTTTACGATTGCCATGCGTGTAAGAAGCGCGAATTGCCCAATAATTTTTATCGTTTAAATGATGTTCCCAGCGTGTTAAAAAATGCCCGCCTTGATGATTGTATGGCACGCTATTGATAAATTTTGTATACGGTGGTTTTAAAGTGGTTAATTTACCTGATTCTTCATCATCATTTTCATTCCAACTCAAATCCGCCATGACTTTATCGCCATTTTTATTATCCCAATCAAAACGCGCACCGCTCATCCAGCCTTCACCCGCTTGACCTTGAAAATGATTATCACCTTTTGCATTGGCAACGTTGAAATAATTACCGTAACCACGCACGCTGGCTTCATCGTTAATTTTTGTTGTGTAATCGAAACGCCCAAATCCTTGTTGATTTGAACCGCCGCCTGCGGTTAATTGTCCACCTTTTGTATTTAATGCAGAGCGAGTAATGATATTGATAACCCCATTCATCGCATTTACGCCCCAAACCGTTCCGCCTGCACCGCGAATAATCTCGATACGTTCAATAGATTCCATTGGCATGGCTTGTAAATCTCGCCAAAATGTTCCTGACGTTAAACTGCTATAAACACTACGCCCATCTACTAAAACTAGAATTCGATTTGCCGCTTGGTCATTTAATCCACGAATACTGACATTCCAATCGTGCGGATTTAATTGCGTGACTTGCACACCTGGTGCCATGCGTAATGCTTCGGGGATATTTGCCGCGCCAGAACGACGAATGTCATCTGCACTAATTACAAAAACAGGAGCGGCGGTTGTGGATAACGATTTTTCACTTTTGGTAGCAATTGAAACATTCATTTCCATAAGTTCTTCTAAACTCATGTTCAATAATTCATCCATTTCAGAATCGGCAAACGCTGACATACTGCCAAAACAAAATAAAGCCGTAATGATTTGAAAGGATGACTTTATTTTTTTCATGATGATTCAATGAATAAATAATAGACACACGGCTAAAATGGTTTCCCACACATCGCCCGATTCTTGCCCTTTTGCTTGTCTGTCAGCTTTTGCACTGAGCGTTAAAATTTCAAATAATTTTGTGTGTGATAAGCGTTTAATGGCTTTTTCAACTAAGCCAATTCGCTTGTCCCAAATTTGATTATTGCGAAACACAATGTCTTTATTTTTACCTTCTGAAAGTTCAATTTTAATTTTGCATAATGTCCGTGCTTCACGCATTAACGCCCAAAGTACGACAGGTGGCGCGATGCCTTCGGCTTGCAAACCTGCTAAAACTTTAAAAATGCGATTTGGATTTGCCGCGCCAATTGCATCAATCAATTTAAAAACGTCATAACGCGAACTATCGGCAACAACGTCGAAAATTTGGTCTTTTGTTAAAATACTTGCGCCATAAAGCACATATAATTTTTCGATTTCTTGCGAAGCGGCAAGTAAATTTCCTTCAACCCGTTCAGCCAATAATGCCAGTCCCGCGCGGTCTGTATTTAAACCACGTTGTTGCAAACGATTTTGTAACCATTGCAACAATTCATCACCTTCAAGCGGTTTGACTTGAATTGTTACGCCAACTTTATCAACCGCTTCAAACCATTTTGTTTTCATAGCAGCGGCATTTAATTTCCCACAAGTAATCAATAAAACGGTATCAGCGGGTAATTTTTCACAATACGAAATTAACGTTTTTGCGCCATCATTTCCAAAATTAGCCGTCGGAACACGCAAATCAATCACTTTTTTGTCGCCAAAAATCGACATCGATTGCGAAGACGTTGTGATGTCTGACCATTCAAAACCTGTGTCAGTTGAAAAAATTTCACGCTCCAAAAAAACCGCGCGTTTTGCCGCTTGTCGAATTGCATCGGATAATTCAACAATTTGTAACGGTTCGTCACCGCTTATTAAATAAACCGCGCCAAGACTTTTTTGTAATGATGCGGTTAATTGTTCAGATTTGAGGCGCATTATTTTTCGCTTTTTTCTAACGCAAATCGCGCTTGATTTAACATCGTTCGCACAACTTGTTTTGCCATTTCTGAACGCAACGTGGTTTCTTCATTATCACGCGCTAAAACGGCTTGTTGGTCATTGTAATAATCACGGCGAACTTCCAAAGGTTGGCGTGCAAGTAAAGTCGCATCTTTTGGTGTTGCCAGTTCATATTCGATACGGTAAATCAATTCGTACTCGTTGGTTTTGCCACGTTCACTTAACGATACACCGCGACGTTGAAAGTTCTCGTCGAATAATTTAATGACCATTTTTGATTCAGCAAGTGATTCAGTTAATTCACTTTTTGAATGGCGTAATTGTTGACGCATTTCTTCACGCAACGCAGGTGAACCGCCTTCGAGATAAACGCTTTTTAATTCGAGCGGTAATGAATACGACGATTTTGGATGAAAACCACATGCTGACAAGGTTGTAGCAAGTAATAAAACGAGAAGTTTAAAAATCATGACTTTGTCTTTGACATTTTGGTAAGAAATTTTGGAATGCAAATACAAATTTACATTCCAAAAATGACACTTAATTACATCGTGATAATTTCTTGACCTTTACTGACCAAAACCACATCGGCTGGTCGCGCAGAGAAAATCCCAACCATGACAACGCCTGTGATGTTGTTGATTAAATTTTCTAATTTTGTCGGGTCAATAATGCTCAAATTATGAACGTCTAAAATCACGTTGTGATTATCAGTAATGCAACCTTCACGGTAAATCGGTTGACCGCCTAATTTTACGAGTTCACGCGCTACATAACTACGCGCCATAGGCACAACTTCAACAGGTAATGGAAATTTTCCCAACACATCAACTAATTTTGTTTCGTCAGCAATACACACAAATTTACGACTTGCCGCTGCTATAATTTTTTCGCGTGTCAATGCCGCGCCACCGCCTTTAATCAATTGTTTGTGCGGATTTACTTCGTCTGCACCATCAACATAAATGTCTAATGTACCAACATCATTTAAATCTAAAACGGGAATGCCTAAATCTTTTAAACGTTTTGTACTGGCTTCAGAACTTGAAACTGCGCCTTCAATATCTTTTTTGAAATCCGCTAAAAAATCGATGAAATGATTAACTGTTGAACCTGTTCCTACGCCGATAATTGGCACGTCTTTAATGTAAGGTAATGCAGCTTCAGCAACTTTGCGTTTTAATTCGTCTTGTGTCATGTGAATTTCTCCTAAAATTTTAAACGTAAAAGAGGCAAGGCAATTGCCTCGCGCTGGTGCCGATAATAACGCATCATTACGCTTTTAACTACGAGAAAACCTATGATTTAAACTCTAGTGGTAGCAATAGCTTAACTTATACAATAAAATGATTTTATAAGTTAATGATTTTAAAACTTTCTAATTTTTTCAAAAACAATGAACAAAATCAGTCAACGACAACACGAAATTCTGGAACATTTTTTAGCACATAAACAAGGTTTAAGTATTGATGAACTCGCCGATTTTCTAGGTATTTCACGCACGGCTGTTCAACAACATTTCATCACCTTAGAAAATGACGGTTATATTGAAAAAAATGCGTTTGACAAAACCGCTGGCAGACCACTTGCGCGTTATGCGATTACCGATAAAGGCATCAATCATTTTCCCAAACACTATGCGTTTTTAGCAGATTTGATGCTGGAAAATTTACTCGAAACGATTTCAAGTGAAGACGGCGAAATTTACATGACCAAATTGGGCGGAAAACTTGCTGGGCAATTACATCAATTTGCAGGGAAACCGTTAAATGAGCGTGTGCCGATGCTAGTCGAAACGATGAACGATTTAGGTTTTATCGTGCAAGAAACGCAAAATTTAAAAGGTAAAAAATGTTTGCAAGCGTGCAACTGTATTTATCACGATTTAGCGCAAAAATATCCGCAAATTTGCCAATTCGATTTAGCGTTAATTAAAACAACGCTTGGCGAATCCGTTGAACTCACGCGCAATATGGCAAAGGGCGATACGTTATGTGAGTTCATCATTTCTAATTATTGAGGAGAACATCATGTCTGATTTTAAAAAATACCGTTGCAGAGAATGTGAACATCTTTATGACGAAGCAAAAGGCGACCCTGATAGCGGTATTCCTGCGGGGACACGTTGGGAAGATATTCCTGACGATTGGTCATGCCCGATTTGTGGCGCACCAAAAAGTTTCTTTCAATTAGAAGCTGAGTAGCTTGGAATGATTCAGCCTGTCGCAATGCAAGACTTTTTTATCACGTTTTTTTCATCTGCTTTGATTATTCTCGCGGGCGCAAGTTACGCGCTGCTTTTCGCGTGGTCAAAAGTCAATGCAAACTTTCGCATTAAAATAGCCAGTTACGTTTCGTATATAGTGCTGATTATCGCGGTGGTGTTATTAACTCGTGCGGCAAATTTTACGGGTTATTGGCTTTCACTTTCAGCCGTGATGGTGATTGGTTATTTTTTTGCACCTATCGGGATTTGGCATTTATGTGTGAAAACACACGCTGAAAACCATCATAAAACCTTGGAGGAAAAATTATGAATGAAGAAAATCCCTTGTGGGCAAGTGAATCATTCTGGAAAAAAGTCGCCATTTGGGTCACGGCTGGCTCATTTATTATTTTGGTCGTTTTGACGTTTGATTCGTTAAGTCAAACCGAAGTCGGCGGCAAACGGGTTCAGGCTTACAGCGTCATCAACAAGAAAATCGATTACGTCTACAAAGAAGATTTACACAAATTTATGCCAGTGATTGGTGAAACAGAATTATTGTTCGGTAAAGAATTCACCGAAGAAGAAGCTGAAAAATTAGTCACACTCGGCAAAAAAACCACGCAAGCTAAAAACTGCATGAATTGCCACACGTTACTTGGGAATGGCGCGTATTTCGCTCCCGATTTAACCAAAGCGTGGCTTGATAAAGGTTGGTTGTCGAAAGAATTGCGTGAAGATTTGATGATTAAATTTTTACTCGACCCAGAAAACAACGCTCGCACGTTTGGAAGCAATCGCAAAATGCCAAATTTACACATCACACCCGAAGAAGCAAAAGGCGTTGTGGCGTTTTTGAAATGGATGTCGAGCATTGATACCAACGGTTTTCCCTACAATTTCAAAACCATCTACGCGACGGAGGAATAACGCATGAATGCAAAAGAATTATGTGGCGTGGCAAACGCTAAACTCGACGCTTTTGTTACTTGGACAGCGTTAGATCGTTCCAATTTAAGCGACGGACGCAAACTCGCGGTAAATTATTTTATCGTCGCAGTGATTTTGTTTTTCGCACAATTGTTGTTTGGCATGATTGCCGCGACACAGTTTATTTTTCCAAATTTTTTGTATGGCTGGTTAGATTTCAGCGTTAATCGAATGGTTCACATCAACGCGATGGTTGTGTGGATGTTGTACGGTTTTATCGGTTGTACTTATTGGCTTTTGGAAGACGAAAGTCAAACTGAAATTGTCGGTTTGAAATTCGGCAAATTGGCATTTTGGGTGTTGACGATTGCTGTTGCTGTTGTGGTTTTAGTGTATTTGTTCATTCAAATCGGTGCAGGTAACGACACAACGTTATGGTTGATTAACGAAGGACGTGAATATATTGAAGCTCCGCGCTGGGCAGATATTGGTATTGTGGCTGTGGTTTTGACGTTTTTTTATAACGTTGTGGCAACATTTTCAAAAGGTAAATGGTCGGGCATCGCTGGTGTTTTAACGTTGGATTTAGTTGCACTTGCGGGTTTATATCTCGCAGGAATGTTCTACATGACCAACATCACCCATGAACAATTTTGGTGGTGGTGGGTGATTCATTTATGGGTTGAAGCGACTTGGGAAGTATTAGTCGGCGTGATTATGGCGTGGTCACTCATGAAATTGCTCGGCGTAAGACGCAAAATCGTGACGACTTGGCTTTATATCGAAGTGGCGTTGATGTTTGGTTCGGGCATTTTGGGTTTAGGACATCATTATTTTTGGATTGGTACGCCTGAATACTGGCTCACGATTGGCGGATTTTTCTCAGCATTAGAACCCATTCCTTTGGTCGCCATGGTTGTTCATGCGGTTTATGATTCAGGTTCTCATGCGTTCAAAAATGGCAATCATCCTGCATTAGCGTGGGTAATAGCTCATGCGTTTGGCAACTTTTTTGGGGCGGGCGTTTGGGGCTTTATGCACACTTTGCCACAAATCAATCTTTACACGCACGGCACGCAATGGTCAGCGTCACACGGGCATTTAGCGTTTTTTGGAGCTTACGCAACGATTAACATTGCCTTCTTTTATTTGGCGATTCAACATTGGCGTGGTGATGTGTGGATGAGCGGCAATGCTCAAAACGCTTGGCGTTGGAAATGGGCGTTAGGTTTGTTAAATGTGGGCGTGGTCGGAATGACGATTGCATTATTGATTGCAGGTTATGAACAATCGTTTATAGAACGGGCGGTTGAAGGTTCAACGTGGAGCGGCTATTTTTCAGCGCAAAATCATCCTTCATTTCGAAGTGCGATGGTTTGGCGGTGGTTCTTTGGTTTGATGACGTTTGCAGGGTTGATTTTGTTGATTTGGGATTTGTTGACCATTGGCAAAGGTGAAACTCGCAAAATGGCGGTTGTTGAAGCGGAGTAAAATTCATCAATAAAAAAGCCGCTTTTTGCGTGATTGAATTCGCAACAAGCGGCTTTTTTATT
>JBASLW010000110.1:0-17159 GCA_049656545.1 Methylococcaceae bacterium | reverse complement strand
CTTATAATGCGCGTTGCATTGTCACGCGCGGTATGAACAACGGTTAAAACAGCCAAAAATCCCAACGCATAAGAAAGTGATTGCGTTCTTACTTCGTCATTCTTAAACACATCAACATCTAAGCGATAGTGCGATTCAAGCACTATGTTTGCATCCGCAAAATCTAAACCGTGCTTTTTCAGATTCGTTTGGCGTTTGGTTTCATCCCAAATAAGTTTATTTTTCATACTAATAATTGTATATGCAAATAATGATTTTTGGAAATCTATCACAAACAAAAAAACCGCCCTTCGAGCCATCTCAAAGGGCGGTTTTTTTTCATGTGTCAGGATTTTTTACACTTTTTTACGACGACGCACTGTCCACGCCATCATCGGCAAACCTAACAACATCATCGCTAAGGTTTCGGGTTCTGGAACCTCGGTGGAAGTTATTGTCGGTGGCAACAACGGCGTTGGAATAATCGGAGGCAAGGGTTCTGAAATCGGAGGCAAGGGTTCAGAAATAGGTGTTAAATCGGTTTGGGTTGGAAGACCATAGCTACTAAATGTAAAATGTAATCCAGCATTTATATTGCGGAAGAATGTAAAACCAGCAGTATTTCCCTCTAAAAAAGTATTTGCATTAGAAGCCTTATATTGAAATCCTTCAGTGATTACATCAAATTCATTATTGGAAAAAAATGAATAGGATGAACTACTAACACTTGCTGGAAATAGGAATGCCAAATCACCTAAATCAAAGATGGGATTTAAAAAATTCTTTCTGGTGCTGCTTTCAGTAGTTTCAGTAGTGAACTCAGCGTTATTGTAAGTTACGCTAAAATTGAACCTTTGATTCGTTGTAAATCCGTAAGGGTTTGCCATTCCCGTGTTGCTTATTCCTACAGTGTAATCATCACGCACCATTGTGGCATTCGCCGTTGAAATTGAACCTAAACCCACCGCCGCACAAAAAATCGCTTTAGCTAGTTTGTTTGTTTGTTTGTTTGTTTGTTTGTTTAAACATGATGCCGTCCTTGTAAAAATTGAAAAGAATAAAAAACCTAGTTTAGCAAATAAAATGCCAATCTCGTAACATCATGTATTTTATAGTTTATTGTTGAAATTTTTGCCAAAGTTCATTTTAAAAATAACAAAGTGTAAAGAAACCTGACGATTTTAAAGGGCTGTTTTACGACGAAAAATAAAATGCGTTTAAATTCAATGAAATAACAGAAAATTGAAGTGTAAAAAATTTCGACAGTCTAATTATTCACTTCGTCGCGGGTCAAACGCCGTTTGCACCGTTTCAGCAAATAAATTCGCCGCTAGAACTAATGCAAACATAAACAAAAATGCCGCCGTCAATGACCACCAAACAATCGGTTCACGCGCCATTTCTAAGCGTGCGCCGTTAATCATATTTCCCCAACTGTAAGTGCTTGGGTCAACGCCGATGTTGATATACGACAACGCGGCTTCGGCTAACACCAACGAACTAAAATCCAACACAATCGAAATCAACACAATGTGCATCACGTTTGGCAAAATGTGACGAATCAAAATCGTGTGTTGTTTTACGCCAAGTGAATACGCGGCTTGAACGTATTCCATTTCGCGTAATTTCAAGGTTTCAGCGCGTAACAATCGACATAATCCCGTCCAACTTGTCATGCCTAAAATCAAACATAAAAATAGCAATCGCATATCGGAACGCACAATTAAACTGGTGAAATCGCTTTCGTGATTTGCCATATAAACTTGCACCATCAACACCGATGCGCCAATCAATAAAACGCTGGGAATCGAATTTAAGGTTGTGTACAAAAACTGAATGACATCATCGAGCCAACCGCGAAAAAATCCCGCCAAAATGCCTAAAACTAAAGACAGTGGCAATAAAATCAACGTCGTCAACGTTCCTAAAACTAACCCAGTGCGAATGCTTTTGATGGTTTGATAAAATACATCTTCGCCGACTTTATCTGTGCCGAAAACGTGATAAAAATTCGATAAATAAATCAGCGTTGAACTTAGCGTAATTAACACAAAAAAAGTGGCTTTCGATTTAACTTTTAATATGAAAATCAATAACGTAAAAATGCCAACACCAATAAAAAATCCTGTTGTCGTTTTCTGGAAAATATCGGTAATTTTTTGATTTTCATTTTCTAAATGCTTTCCACCAAAGGTTAAACGCGGATAATCCCAACGCATTTCATCATTGGATTGAGCAATCATTTCTTTGTTATAAAGCGTTGTTGCAAAAGGTTCGGAATACGTTTTTTCTCCGTGTTCACGCAACGGCGCGGCAAAATAATCTAATACGCTGATAATTTCGTTATCTTTTGATTGTGGTTTGAAATGAATCGAATCTAAAACGCCAATTGTCATAAAAAACAACAAAATAATCAGTGACGACATTCCCACAGAATTTTGTTTAATTGTCGCTAAAGGGCGTTTTAAATGTTCTTTGCCGCGCATAAAAAAAGCGACTCCCGCCACAAAAGTCAGCAAGCCAAAAATTAGCGCGTCCGTCCACAAAATTACCATCACAAAACCTATTTTCAGATTCAAAACATAATGCTTATTTAAGCAGAAAATAATCTGTTGCGGCGTGTAAAATACTTAAAATTCATTTTTTCATTAGATATTTTTATTTATGTTTAACGCTGAAATCCAAAAACTCCCTGACTCCTTAAAAAATACCGTTGATTTAAGCCAATGGTCTGAAAAATTAGCGGCTGTAAATTTGCCTGAAAATTTTGCTCAATCGATGGTGAAAGTGTGGGCGATGAGTGAATTTGTTGTTGAAAATTGCACAAAAAAACCAGAAATTCTTTTAGAGCTAATTCAATCGGGCGATTTATTCAGACGTTATGACGAAAACACTTACTGCGAAAAATTGGCACAAAAAGCTATCGAAACTGAATCTGAATTGATGACAACCTTGCGTCATTTTCGGCGCAACGAGATGATTCGGATTGCGTGGCGCGACATTGCCGATTGGGAAGAACTCACGCAAATTTTGCACGAATTATCGTGGCTTGCTGATGCGTGTATTCAAACGACGTTAGATTTTCTTTATAAACAAGCGTGTGAAAAACGCGGCACGCCTGTTTTATCAGACGGCACACCACAACAAATTGTGGTTTTAGGCATGGGAAAATTAGGCGCATTCGAGCTGAATTATTCTTCTGATATTGATTTGATTTTTGCTTATCCTGAAAACGGCGTGTTGCCTGACCGAAAAGAAACCAGTTACAGCGAATTTTTTACCCGAATTTGTCAAAGTTTGGTGCGGGTTTTAGACGAAATTACGGTTGATGGTTTTGTGTTTCGGACTGATATTCGCCTTCGTCCATTTGGTGACAGTGGCGCAATTATCATGACGTTCGACGGCATGGAAAATTATTACCAAACTCAAGCGCGAGAATGGGAGCGTTACGCGATGATTAAAGCGCGGCAAGTTGCTGGCGATTTTGAGCAAGGCAAACCGTTGATGTCGATGTTGAATAAGTTTGTTTATCGCAGATATTTAGATTACGGCGCGTTCGATGAATTACGAGGTTTGAAAGCCCAAATCGCGCAAGAATTACGTCGCAAAGACCGAGTTGATAACGTCAAATTAGGACGTGGTGGAATTCGAGAAATTGAATTTATCGGGCAAGCATTTCAACTCATTCGAGGCGGAAACGAAAAATCATTGCAAGTTCGCCCGATTTTGGACGTGTTGCAAAAATTATCAGAACTCGAATTACTCAATCCTGAAGATGCCGTGCAACTTACGCAGTCATATCATTTTTTACGTCGCGTTGAAAATCGCATTCAACAATATCAAGACAAACAAACGCACGATTTACCAACCAATGAAAATGCGAAACTGGCGATGGCTTACGTTTTAGGTTTTGAAAATTGGGAAACATTTTTAATCGAATTAAACGCTGTACGCGATAAAGTTCACGCCGTTTTTGATGCGGTTTTTTCGGTTTCAAAACAAGATGAAATCGAACAATTGAGCCAAAAAATTTGGGCGGGTTCAGACGATGAAGCTATCTTGCTCGAAAATTTGAGCGAATACGGTTTTAAACATTGCGCCGAAAGTTGGGCAAATTTATGTGACTTTAAAAATGAACCTGCAATTCGGCGTTTAAGTAATAAGGGTTTAGGTGTTATCAATCGTTTGATGCCACAAGTGATTGCTACGTTGCAAACGGTTTCCAATCCTGACGAAACCTTAAAACGTTTGCTCGCGTTATTTAAAGCCGTTGCGGGTCGAAATGTTTATCTTGCGTTGCTTGCTGAAAATCCGCACGCGCTGTCACAACTTTTAAAATTATCGTCAGCAAGTCCTTGGATTGGTGAGTATTTGGCGCGTTATCCTGTTTTGTTTGATGAATTGCTAGACACGCGCTCGCTTTATGAACCGCTCAAAAAAGAAGATTTAGAAGTTCAACTGCAACAATTAGTAACACGCATTGATAACGAAGACCTTGAAGCATTGATGATTGCGTTGCGTCAATTTAAGCAGGTGAATGTATTGAGAATTGCGGCAGCAGACATTATGGGTATTATTCCGTTAATGGTTGTCAGCGATTATTTAACGTATTTAGCCGAAAGTATCGTTGAATTCGTGGTTAAACATGAATGGAAAATGCTGGTTGAAAAACACGGTTATCCACCCGAATGCAACGACGAAAAAATCAACTTTACCATTGTTGGTTTTGGAAAATTAGGCGGTTTAGAACTGGGTTATGGTTCAGATTTAGATATGGTTTTTGTCTACGATTGCAAAGACGGCAACGCTATGACAAATGGTGAAAAATCGCTTTCTTGTAGCCAATTTTACGGACGTTTGGCGCAAAAAATTCGCCATATTTTTGAAACGAAATTGCTGTCTGGTGAGTTGTACGAAGTGGATTTGCGTTTGCGTCCGCATGGTGATTCAGGCGTTTTAGTTACGCATATCAACGCTTACGAGCCGTATTACCATGAACAGGCTTGGACATGGGAATTACAAGCATTAGTTCGAGCGCGTTTTATTGCGGGAGATAAAAATTTAGGCGCCGCATTTTCAAAAATGCGTCATCGCGTTTTGAGTTTGCCGCGTAATGTTGAAAAATTAAAAACTGAAGTGCGCGAAATGCGTGAAAAAATGCGTGAAAACTTGGCGACAAAATTGGCTGAAAAATTCGATTTAAAACAAAGTGCGGGCGGGATTGTGGATATTGAATTTATGGTGCAATTTGGCATTTTGGCGCACGCGGCAGAAGCTCCTGAAATTTTTACAACATACACAGATAATGTGCGCTTGCTAGAAAGTTTGCAAATGCAAAATGTGATTTCTGAAAATGACGCAACGATTTTAAAAAATGCGTATTGTGTTTACCGTGACGCGGGACATAAACGGGTTTTACAAGGTGATAACGCGATTATTGAAGCGCGAAATTTTGTTGAATTGCGTGAGCAAGTTTCACAAATTTGGCAAATAACGATGTGTTAATTTAACTCTAACAAAAAACAAAACTATGACTATTTCACAACCCCTTTTAGAAAAAATTATCCGTGCCGCTGGCGATATAGCGTTAAAACATTTTCACGATTTAAAACATCTAAACGTAGAAAAAAAACAACCGCGCGATTTCGTGACAGCCGCTGATGTAGAAGTTGAAAAATTTTTACAAACGCAATTGCGTGAAAATTATCCACAATTTGGATTTTGGGGCGAAGAAAGCGGACAATCTGAAAATCAAACCAATCGTTGGATTGTTGACCCAATTGACGGTACACATTCTTTTGCACGCGGGCAGTATTATTGGTCAGTTAGCGTGGCGTTAGAAATTGACGGTGAAATCGTGTTTGGGGCGGTTTTTGCGCCTGCGTTAGATGATTTTTATTGCGCTGAAAAAGGGAAGGGCGCATTCCGAAATGGCGTAAAAATTGGCGTTTCAGAACTCGATGAGTTGAATGATTCCATGATTGGAACAGGCTTTGCGTGTTTGCGTTCGTATTTAGAAAACAACAATTTAGCGCGTTTTTGTCGTGTCGCACAAGCGACAGCAAGTCAACGTCGTTTAGGTTCAGCGGCGGTTGATATTTGTTTAGTGGCTGATGGTCAACTTGATGCCTTTTGGGAGCAAGAATTGAACTTATACGATGTTGCTGCAGGTGCGTTAATTGCCAAAGAAGCTGGGGCAACCGTCACCGATTTTCAAGGAAATGAGGGGATTTTTCCTAAACAAATTCTCGTCACAAACGGAAAAATCTATGACCAATTATTGGCTCTTATGTGATAATTCGTGCAATTTTTAACTTTTCAAATTTCAATTTTAAGTGAGTAATTTATGTCTAAAAAAGTCTTAGTTGTTGATGACAGCAAAATTTCAAGAATGTTTATTCGTCAACATATCAGCGCAAAAAATCCTGATTGGACATTTAGTGAAGCAACAACGGGTCAAGAAGCAATCGATGCTATCAATGCAGAAGCCTTTGATTACTGCACGATGGACATCAATATGCCAGGTATGCTCGGTACAGAAGCCGCCAAAATTATCTTGGAACAACATCCAGAATTACGTCTTGTGATTTTTTCGGCAAATACCCAAGAAAGTTATCAAGATGAAGCTAAAGCGATGGGAACAATTTTGATTGCAAAACCTGTGAACGAAGCCTCAATTGGTCAAGCTCTTGCCTATTTTGCAGGCTAAAAATGTCAGCCTTACAAAATGCCGTCACACAAGCAACAAAGAGCGCAATCCAAAGTTTAAGCGAGTTAATTGGCGGTGAATTACCTTTTGTGTTGGATGATGTTGAAATTGAAAACTTTACAGTTTCACATTTTTCAGCGCAAAAATTTGGCATTGTGCAACTTGAATGCAATGGTTTGGTCAATGCAGAAATTTTATTGATGCTTGATAGTGAAAGTGTTGTTCAAATTTTGCAAAAAATGCTTGGTGCAGAAGCCGATGCAGATATGATTCAAGAATGTGAAAGTGACGCAATGTGTGAATTAGGAAATGTGGTGCTTATTCGTTATTTATCTGAAATTGCGGATTTTTTACACACACCACTTGAAAGTACCATACCAACTTATCATATTGAATCAAAAGCGGACTTTTTTAAAAAAGTGAATGTTGAAAAACGTTTTATCGCCTCGCACATCAATTTAACTATTGGGCAACACACGGCAGAAATGAAAATGTTGTTTTCAATGAATGAAGAAGCTTTTGACAATTTAATGCAAAATTTACGTTGATTTTTAGATGACAAAAAAAGCCCCGTGAAGCATTTCGCGGGGCTTTTGTATTTTAAGAATTCGTAATTTTCACTCGCGCAAATTTACGTTTTCCCACTTGATAAACGTGTTGCGAATTGACTGCAATTTCGTGTTTAGAATTTTCGACTTTTTCGCTGTCAATTTTGACTGCCCCCGCGTTAATCATGCGAATGGCTTCGGATGTACTCGCCGTTAAATTTGCGTCTTTTAATAAATTCGCAATCGCTAAACTTTCGCCTTCGATTTTCAATTCAATTTCGGGCATTTCATCAGGAATCGCACCACGTTGAAAACGCGCTTCAAAATTTTCTAATGCTTTTACAGCGGCGGCTTCATCGTGAAAACGGGCAATAATTTCCTGTGCAAGTTTAAATTTATAATCGCGTGGATTTGCGCCGTTTTGGCATTCCTCATTGAATTTCGCAATTTCAGACATTGGGCGAAAACTAAGCAATTCAAAATAACGCCACATCAATTCGTCGCTAATTGACATGATTTTGCCGAACATTTCATCAGGTGCGTCCGCGATTCCGATGTAATTGTTGAGTGATTTTGACATTTTCTGTACGCCGTCTAAACCTTCTAAAATCGGCATCGTCATCACAACTTGCGGTTTTTGTCCGAATGATTCTTGTAATTGTCGCCCCATCAATAAATTAAATTTTTGGTCTGTGCCACCCAATTCAACATCGGCTTTCATCGCCACCGAATCGTAACCTTGAATCAACGGATACAAAAACTCGTGAATCGCAATCGACTGATTATTGGTAAAACGTTTATGAAAATCGTCACGTTCGAGCATTCGCGCAACGGTATTTTTTGCCGCAAGTTGAATCAATTCTGCCGAAGACATTGCATTCATCCACGTTGAATTGAACATCACAGTGGTTTTTGCTGGGTCGAGAATTTTGAAAATTTGCTCTTGATACGTTTTTGCATTGTTTTCAACGTCTTCACGCGAAAGCGGCTTGCGTGTGACATTTTTGCCTGTCGGGTCGCCAATCATGCCCGTGAAATCACCAATCAAAAATAAAATTTCATGTCCCGCATCCTGAAATTGTTTGAGCTTGTTAATTAAAACGGTGTGACCTAAATGCAAATCGGGCGCGGTCGGGTCAAATCCCGCTTTGATACGAAGCGGACGGTTTTCAGCGAGTTTTTTAATCAATTCTGCTTCGAGTAAAACTTCATGTGTGCCGCGTAATAATTCGGCTAAATCTGGCGTATTCAAGAAAATTCCTTGTGTATCGTAAAAAATAGCTAACTTTAAGCGAGTTCAATAAAACCATGCAAGCCGCGTTTTGATTTGATGGCGAGCCATTCTTTTAAAAATTTTAATTCTTCCGTTTCAGGCAAATCATCGAGTGATTTTTTGTTTCGTAATAATCGAAACGCTTTTGATAAAACATCGTAACGCTCGCCCGTAATGCCATTTCGACGTAAGCCAACACTGTTTAAACGATAATGTTTTGCTGGTCGTCCGCCAATTAACGTGTATGGAATGACATCCATATTTAAGCCTGTTGTGCCTTGCACAATCGCAAATGAACCGATGCGGCAAAATTGATGTGCAACCACCCCGCCGCCCATAAACACATTATTACCGACTTCAACGTGTCCACCGATAGCGACGTTATTGGCAAAAATCGTTTTGTTTCCCACGGAACAATCATGCGCGACGTGGCTGTTATTCATGAAATAACAATTTGAACCAATGCGTGTTGCAGAATTTTCTTTTGTGGCGCGATGCGCGGTGAAACCTTCGCGGAAAGTGTTGTTATCACCGATTTCAAGCCACGTTACCGTTTCAGGTTTGAAACCTAAATCTTGCGGCAAATCACCTAACACGACATTAGGATGAACAACATTTCCATTGCCCATTTTGGTAAAAGGTTGAATCACGGCATGTGCTTGAATTGTACAGTTTGAGCCAATTTCAACGTGATTTTCGATGACGGCAAACGCGCCAATTTTGACGTTTTCGCCAATTTTAGCAGTGGATGAAATGTAAGCGGTGGGATGAATGTTTTGTGTCATAGAGTAACCTAATGAGTAATTTTAAATTTTGTTGTGTTTTAAAGATTCTTACATTTCATTTAAAAATTCAATCAAATTGCTTTCGCAATCGTCATTTCCAAGCAATATCGGTTTTCGGGCCTACAAATTTCATAAGTTTCTCTTTATTAAATTACAAAATTTTTTGAATAAATGCTGTTTTAACTGTTTTTAAAACACTTTCCCAATCACCAATTTTAGGTTGCCGAAACAAACGCATTGAGGGATACCAAGGCGAATCCGAACGCTCTAAAAGCCAACGCCAATCAGGAACCGCAGTAATCATGACCCAAATAGGTAAATTTAATGCACCAGCTAAATGAGCAGGGGCTGAATCTACAGCATCAACATAATCTGTATTTAAAACTAAAGATTTCAGATAATGAAATTCAGCCTGTTTGAATTGTCCTTGTTCTTTTAAAACTGAACCTAAGTTGCAGTGTGCGTTAGCATAATCAGGATTGATGTTGATAGCTTAGTAATAACAATTTGCTGCCTCTTTTAAATTATTTTGTTTTTGCAGTGCATTTCCTAGATTGAAATATGCTTCGGAATAATTCGATTCTAGTAACAATGCTTTACGAAGAATTGTTTCTGCTTCATTGAAAAGCCCTTTTGTAATCAAATCAATTCCAACATTGAGATGTGCTTGAGCATCATTTGGCAGTAGCTCAATTGCGTTTCGATTTGCATTTAAAGATTCGTCTAATAAACCTAATGGTTCAAATGTAATACCTAAAATTTTCCAAATAGTTCCACAAGTTGGAAAACGAGAAATCAAAAACTCTGCTTTTTTAATAACATCTGAAAATAAACCTTGATTATAAAGTTCAAGTAATTCTTCTAGCTCTTGTAAAGTGGGTTCTTTTTGAGTTGTCATATTTAATTTTTTGTTAAATCAAGAATTGTTTGATTGTTTAACCCAGTTAAATTAACAATGATGTCAATAGCTAAACCTTGCTGTAACATTTTTTTCGCAATTTCTAACTTTCCCTCTAATTTCCCTTCGAGTTTTCCTTGTAATTTACCTTGTTCAAGAGCTTCTATTTTCGCCGTTTCAAGCACATTTTGTTGACGATGGATTTCCATTTCTTGCGCGTCGTAAATAGCTAATTCTTCTGCCGTCCATTGATGTTGTTCAGCAATTTCGTAAGCTAATCTCAGTGCATTCGTATCAACATTGTCTGGAATATGGTCAAGTTGAATGGCTTGCTGAATGAAATAAATCCATTTTTCCGCAACGGTTTCCAATTCCTGCTCAGTCTTTTTAAATTTTTTTAACTCAACAAAATTCCATTCCAAATCTTTTAAATCATGTTGATGTGTTGTTTTATCGACAATTAAATGCCTTGAAAAATAGGAATTTGTGTTGAAAGCATCAAAATTCAAAATGCCTAAAAAAATAACAGGTTTGAGTTTGTGATAATTTTCACCAATCGAAAGTTGCTGCGAATAGGCTTTTGAACTGTAATAAATCGCTCGTTGTGAAAACCACGCTTCTTTTGCGACTTGCATTTCAACAATAAATTCACGTTCTGAACTGTCTTTTGCTTTTACATCGAGGCTGGTATTTTTCATTCCCTCAAATTTAGGCGGCTGATAACTGTTCAAAATATCAACACTTTCAATTGGATATTCGAGTTCTAACATTTCATTCAAAAATTCAATCAAAATACTTTTGTGTGCATCGTTTCCAAAAATTTTTTTAAACGCAATGTCGGTTTTCGGGTCTACAAATTTCATAAATAATTAACCTCGAGGATGAAATTGAGCGTGTAGCATTTTTAAACGTTCACGGGCAACGTGGGTATAAATTTGGGTTGTCGATAAATTTACATGACCGAGTAGCAACTGTACAACACGCAAATCTGCACCATGATTAAGCAAATGTGTTGCAAATGCGTGACGTAATGTATGTGGTGAAAGTGGTTTTGTAATGTCAGCCTGAAAAGCATAACGTTTAATGATGTGCCAAAAGGCTTGTCGTGTCATGTTGCCACCACGATTTGTGACAAAAATGTAATCACTTTGCCGCCCGCTTAACAGCATGTTACGTCCATTTTTTAAATACATTTCAAGAGATTCCAATGCTTCTTCACCAATTGGAACAAGTCGTTCACGTCCACCTTTTCCTACAATTTGAACAACGCCTTGAGATAAATTAAGTTGCTCAAATTTCAAATCGACCAATTCGGAAACGCGCAATCCAGCGGCATATAGGATTTCCAACATTGCTTTATCACGTTGCCCACGCGGCAATGCAAGTTGTGGTGCGGCAAGTAGAGCATCAATCTCATTTTCCGTTAACGATTGCGGTAAATCACGGGGCGTTTTTGGGGCAGAAATTAACGTTGTTGGATCGGTTTTAATTTCATTTTCACGCAAAAAATAACCGTAAAATCGGCGTAAACTTGACAAAATTCGTGCCGTTGTTCGAGTTGTCATACCCAATTTGTAACGATTAGCTAAAAATTCGGTGATATTTTCAGAATCAATTGTAAGTAAATCTTTTTTTAACCAAGCGGCAAAAATGGTTAAGTCACTGCGATAAGCTGAAAGCGTATTTTTACTTAAATTTTGCTCGCTCCAAGCCGCATCAAGGAATTGGTCAATCAGTTTTTCAGATTTTAACGACATCAAAAACGCCGTACTAAACGCATAACATAATAAACAATAAACCAACTTGCTGTGCCTGTTAAAACAGGTAACCAAAAAGTGTTGTGTAATTGCGAAGGCATTTTGAGATTTTCAAACCAAAACAGCAATGTTTGTGAAATCAACAAACAAATGAAAATAAATATACTTTGTTGTGCAAGTGGAAATTGCCGTAATTGTCGATGCCAAAGTAGTACTAAATAAATAATTAACGAATACGATAGCGCGTATTGCCCAAATAATCGTCCCATTAAAACATCAATCAAAACTCCAAAAATCCACGCATAACCGATTCCAACACGCTCGGGAACAGCTAAACTCCAGTAAATTAAAACTAATAATCCCCAATCGGGATTTAGCATGGCTAAATTTTCAGGTAACGGCAAAATTCGTAGGCACATTGCTAAAATCAACGTTATAAAAATTCGTATGCAACCCAGTTCGTTATTCATGCGGGGCGGACATTTTAATAGTAGGTGGTGAGAGTTGAATTGGTGTGTTATTTGTCCAAACAATTAACAATTCCCGATTTCTATCAAGATGTGCTTTCGGTGTCGCGGTGATGTGCGTAATCGATTTATTTGAGGTTTGTGGAAAATCATCGACGACTGCAACAGGATAACCTGCTGGAAAAGTGCCACCTAGCCCCGATGTAATTAACAAATCACCCGCTTGAATATCGGCATTATTGGGTAAATAAGGCAAATTAAGTTGGTTTGAAATACCACTGCCGACGGCAATCGTTAGTAAACCATTTCGATTAACTTGAACAGGAATCGCATGATTGGGATCAGTAATTAGCATGATTTCAGACGTAAAAGGCAAAGCACGAAAAACTTGTCCAACAACCCCATTTTCATCTAAAACAGGTTGTTGTTGATGAACACCAAAGCGAGTCCCTTTATTTACAACCATAATATGTTCGTAAGGTGCTAGATTTACTGATAATAATTCTGCAATTAAAACCTGTTCACCTAATTTAAAAGAATTTTCAAGTAACGCTCGAAGACGGATATTTTCTTTTTCAAGCGCGTCAAATTTTAACAATTGATTTTTGTTAATAAGCTGTTCTTGTCGCAATTCAGTGTTTTCAGTTTTGAGTGTTTCATAACTCGTGATGGCTGCCGAAAATTGTTCAAATGCGCTAATCGGTAAATCAACAAGGTATTTTAACGAGTCTGTAGCGATGGATAATGTGGCGCGAACAGGTGTTAAACGTTCGCTTCGATATTCGGTAATTAACAATGCGACCGCTGCAAAAATTGCAATCAACAAACGCAAGTTAATCGATGAGCCAGTCGCAAATAAAAGTTTGATAACAAAAACCTGTGAAAATTGGAGAAAATGGAATTATTCCAATGAAAAAGTCGAAACGCCTTTTTTGTCGAGCATTTCTAAAATCATGCCGCCACCTCTTGCTACACAAGTGAGCGGGTCATCGGCAATATGAACAGGTAAACCTGTTTCTTCGGCGATTAAACGGTCTAAATCTTTGAGTAATGCGCCGCCCCCTGTTAAATAAATACCCCGACTTGCCACATCAGAACCTAATTCAGGCGGCGTTTGTTCGAGGGCTAATTTTACTGCGCCGACGATTCCCGAAAGCGGTTCTTGTAAGGCTTCTAAAATTTCGTTGCTGTTTAATGTGAAACTGCGTGGCACACCTTCTGCTAAATTGCGTCCAGTCACTTCCATTTCACGCATCGTACTTCCTGGATAGGCACTGCCAATTTCTTGTTTAATTTTTTCAGCGGTGGTTTCGCCGATAAGAGTGCCATAATTACGTTTAACGTAATTGACAATCGCTTCGTCAAAACGGTCGCCTCCAATTCGCACAGAATTAGAATAAACAATGCCGTTGATGGAAATAATGGCTACTTCAGATGTCCCACCACCGATGTCTAACACCATTGAGCCACAGGCTTCATCAACAGGTAAGCCTGCTCCCATTGCTGCAGACATAGGTTCCTCAATTAAATAGACTTCGCGTGCGCCTGCCATTGCCGCCGATTCACGAATTGCACGACGCTCAACTTGTGTTGAACCACAAGGAACACAAATTAAAATGCGTGGACTGGGACGTAAAAATTTACTTTTGTGAACTTTTTCAATGAAAAAACGGAGCATTCTTTCTGTGACAGCAAAATCGGCGATGACACCATCTTTTAATGGACGAATCGCGGTGATATTTCCAGGCGTTCTGCCTAGCATTTGTTTGGCTTCAATGCCAACAGCGGCAATCGTTTTTACACCACGAATTTTATCTTCTTTAATCGCCACAACAGAAGGTTCATTAAGTACGATTCCCTGTCCTGGGATGTAAATTAGGGTATTTGCAGTGCCTAAATCAATGGACAAATCGTTTGAAAAAAGACCGCGAATTCTCTTGAACATTTCTAGCTGTATCCTGTGTGGGCAATAATAATTGAGTTTTTCAGTAACGGCGCATGTGATGGAGCGGACGTTAAAGTCTGCTAATATGATAATACAAAAACTAAATTTTTTTCAGTGGAGTTAAGCGAATGTTATCAGCTGTGGAAGTAAAAAAAATTGCCCATTTGGCGCGGTTAGGAATTGAAGAAGAAAATGTGTCTGCGTATGCAGATGATTTAAATGGCGTGTTAGCATTGATGACACAAATGGCGGAATTAGATACGACTGGAATTAAACCGATGGCGCATCCAATGGATCAAATTCAACGCTTGCGAACGGACATTGTAACAGAAACAAATCAACGAAATTATTTTCAAACTATCGCACCGCAAACCGAAGAAGGCTTATTTTTAGTGCCGAAAGTTATTGAATAATTTTTTATAATTATTTGATTTTATTTTTATTTGTGTTTCGTAGTCGTTGTTAAAGATTAAAAATTTGAAATTAACGTTTGACATAAATTCGATTAAAAATAATAATAACGGCTTAACAACGCGCTTGTAGCTCAGCTGGATAGAGTAATCGGCTACGAACCGATCGGTCGGGAGTTCGAATCTCTCCAAGCGCACCAGTTAAACAGTTTATTCCCCTGTAGCTCAGCCGGTAGAGCAAATGACTGTTAATCATTGGGTCGGCGGTTCGAATCCGTCCGGGGGAGCCAATAAAAAAGAAGCCTTGTATTTTTACAAGGCTTTTTTTATTTCTAAGCAGATGACAATTTATGTCGCAAAATTTCCTCGTAACACTTCAAAACAAAGGCAAACTTTCTGCGTCCGATTTAAAAAAAGTCGAACGAATGCAAAAAACAGCGGTCGCTGAAAGTTTGCCAGCAATGCTAATTAAATTGGGGCTATGCTCAGAATTAGATGTTGCACTTGCATTTGTGGAAAGTAGCAACTTTTCTAAAGTTACTCCCGAACAATATCCACTTGAAAAAATTTTGCCAGACGAAATTTCATTACGTTTTTTGAAACATTACCATTTGATTGGGTTAAATTCGGACGAAAACGCGCTAACCGTTGCGATGCTTGACCCAGAAGATGACTTTGTTTTAAATGCGTTGCGTTTAGCAACAGGAAAAACAGTTTTCGCACAAGTTGGCGTGTTATCTGAAATCGATGCAGCCATTGCCACGCAATACGAACAACATCAAACTAAAACTGAATTACAAGACGAATTTAATTTTGACGAACTGGGTGAAGAAGATTTAGCGCATTTAAAAGACCTTGCCAGCGAAGCTCCAGTAATTAAAATGGTGAATGCGATTATGCAACGTGCCATTGAAATGAAAGCTTCCGATATTCATATCGAACCGTTTGAACAAACCTTAAAAGTGCGTTTGCGCGTTGATGGCGTGTTACAAAACATTGAAGCACCGCCTGTAAAATCAACAGCTGCTGTCATTTCACGCATCAAAATTATGGCAAAACTCAATATCGCAGAACGTCGTTTGCCACAAGATGGACGAATTAAAGTCCAAATGCTCGGCAAAGAATTGGATTTGCGTGTTTCAACGATTCCCACCATGTACGGCGAAAGTGTAGTAACTCGATTACTTGATAAAGAAAATACGGTTTTAGATTTTCAAGCACTCGGTTTTGCAGGTCGGCAACTTCAACAATTTTTAGATGTACTCGCCCAACCGCACGGCATTATTCTCATCACAGGTCCAACAGGTAGCGGTAAATCAACCACGATGTATGCGGCGTTAAAACAACTCAATACCACGTCACGAAAAATTATCACCGTTGAAGACCCTGTCGAATATCAAATGGATGGCATCAATCAAATCCAGGCAAAACCACAAATTGGTTTAACGTTTGCTGTCGCGTTGCGGTCGATTGTTCGTCAAGACCCAGATGTCATTATGATTGGTGAAATGCGTGATTTAGAAACGGCGCGAATTGCGGTGCAATCAGCATTGACTGGGCATTTAGTTTTATCAACTTTGCACACTAATGATGCGGCAGGCGGCGTTACACGCCTACTTGATATGGGTTTAGAAGAGTATTTGCTCACCTCAACGGTGAATGGTATTTTAGCGCAACGATTGGTACGTCAACTTTGTCCCGCCTGTAAACAAACTTTTTCGCCGCAACAAGAAGTGATTGATGAAATGCGCTTGCGCCGTTTTCAACCTGATGGCGAAATTACGCTTTTTAAGCCGATTGGCTGCAAAGCCTGTGGGGATTTAGGTTATCGCGGACGGCTTGCGATTATCGAATTTTTACCCATGACAGACGCGATTCGAAAATTGATTATGGCTCACGCTTCAGCAGGGGCGATTGAAAGCCTCGCACGAGAAGAAGGTATGACAACGCTTTATGAAAATGGCTTGCAAAAAGTGCTGCAAGGCATGACAACGCTTGAAGAAGTGATGCGTGTCACATCAGAAAATTAAACGCTAAATGCAAAAAAGGCGCGAATTACAAGATGTAATTCGCGCCTTTTTACGTTTTAGCAAATGCTTACAATTTATCAGCGTTATTTGCTAAGTATTCAGCAACACCTGCTGGATTTGCGTTCATACCAGCGTCACCTTTTTTCCAACCTGCTGGACAAACTTCGCCGTGTTCTTCGTGGAATTGCAACGCATCAACCATACGTACTAATTCATCAATGTTACGACCAAGTGGTAAGTCGTTCACGATTTGTGCGCGAACTTTGCCTGTTGTATCAATCAAAAACGCGCCACGGTATGCAATACCAACACCTTCAACTTCAACGTCATAATTTTTTGCGATTGAACGATTTAAATC
>JBASLW010000109.1:0-6197 GCA_049656545.1 Methylococcaceae bacterium | reverse complement strand
GTATATGGATGAACCAACAGCAAAAATTTATCCATGTATTGAAAATGATGAAAAAGTGACGAATGCTAACTCGAATAAAAAACAAATGAATGCTTCTGCTAAATTTGACCACTCAAAAGTTTTCATTGTTCATGGTCGAGATAAATCAGAAGAAACAGTTGCTCGATTCATAGAACAACTTGAATTAAAGGTAATTATTCTTCATGAACAGGCAAGTGGCAGCAAAGCAATCATTGAAAAAATCGAAGCAAATACAGATGTTGGATTTGCGATTGTTTTATATACGCCTTGTGATGAAGGTAATTTAGTTGGGGAAACACCAAAAGCAAGAGCGAGACAAAATGTCATTTTTGAACATGGTTACTTAATCGGAAAACTTGGACGCGATAAAGTTTGCGCTTTAGTGAAAGGGGATATTGAAAAGCCAAATGACATAAGCGGAGTTCTTTATATCCCTTTTGATGAACATGGTGCATGGAAAATGCGTCTAGTACAGGAACTTTGTGCAGCTGATTATAAAATTGATGCGAATAAAGTCTTTGAACGTTGAATGAGGTCACAACATGAACACATTAAGTTATTCAAACACAAAACCAACAACGCCAAACTTCGTACAATTGATAGAAAAAGCCACCGTGTTACCGACTGCAATTCAAAAAAGGCTTTTTTATTTGTAAGTTTATGATTCAACTCGAAAAAATTAGTGATTTCAAAAGCGTAGATATTCCAACCAACACGGGTGTTTATCTTTACAAAAATGCGACGGGCGAGGTTTTATATTGTGGCAAAGCCAAAAATCTTCGCTCGCGTGTCAAAAGCTATTTTTCTAGTCAACATTTATTGCCTATCAAAACGCGCGGACTTGTCGCACAAATTCGGCAAATCGATTGGATTATTGTCGATAACGAAATCGAAGCGTTATTACTCGAAAATCGTTTAATCAAACAACATAAACCCAAATACAACATTGTTCTTAAAGATGCAAAAACGTTTGCTTACATTGCGTTGAGTAAAGATAGTTTTCCGCGTATTTTTTCAACACGCAAACCAACTGCAAAAATGGACGTGTTCGGCGCGTACACGGATGGAAATTTGCGCCGCGAATTGCAAAAGCTAGTAATTCAAATCTTCAAATTGCGTGATTGTCGAACATTCCCGAAAAAAGCCTGTTTAAATTTTTACATCAATCGCTGTAGTGCGCCTTGCATTCAAAATATCAGTCAACACGATTACGCATTGCAAGTTGAACGGGCAAAATTGCTGCTTTCTGGTGATTTAAAAGACACACTTTCATTTCTCAAAACGCAAATGCAACAAGCTGCAAATGAACAAAAATTTGAGCAAGCCTTAGAAATTCGTAATCAATTAACTCGTCTTGAACAACTCGCGCAAAAACAAATTGTCGATACCCAAAACACCAAAAATCAAGATGTGATTGCGTTTCGCAAACAGGGCAATTTTTTGAAAATTATCCAATTTTGCGTCAAAAAAGGCGTTTTGTCTGGCAAACAAGATTTCAAAATTGAAATTCAAGAAAACGCAGAGCAGGAATTTTTAAAAGCGTTTTATCGTCAAAATCCGTTGCCGCATGAAATCATTCTAAATAGCGCAATTTGGCAAAATGAAGCAGAAAAAGAAACACTCGAAGTTTTCTTTACAAAATTGCGCGGTGCAAATGTGTCGTTAATTTTTCCACAGCGTGGCAATAAATTAGCGTTAATTCAGCTTGCTGAAAAAAATATCGAAGCAAATTTAGATGAAAATAGTGCGTTACTTGATTTACAAACCGCGTTGAATTTGCCGACGTTGCCGCGTGTGATTGAATGTTTTGATATTTCAAATTTGGGCAATGAACACATCGTGTCAGGCATGACGCAATTTGTGGATATGAAAGCGAATAAAAAAGCCTTTCGACATTTTGAAATTAAAACCGTTTCGCACGCCGATGATTTTGCGAGCATGAAAGAAGTCGTGACGCGGCGTTATTCACGTTTGCTGCAAGAAGAAAAACCGTTGCCAGATTTAATTGTGATTGATGGCGGCGCGGGACAAATCAGCGCAGCAAGTGAAGCATTAGCTTCGTTGAATTTAACATTACCACTGATTGGATTAGCAAAAAAACAAGAAGAAATTTATTTGCCTTTGACAACTGAGCCGCTTCAATTCCCAAGAAATAGTCGAATGATGTTGTTGCTACGAAAAATACGCGATGCGACACATGATTTTTCTGTAGGGTACAATCGAAAAAAACGACAAATAAAACTTCGGAAAGAATTTGATTAAAAACATCAAACTTGAAATTAAAAAATTTTCTCCTAAACCTAAAAAGCTATGTTAAAAACCTTGAGAGTCTAAAAATGATTTATAACACCTTGATTTCAGAAGAAAAATTAAACATAAATTTAAATCAACCTGACTGGGTGATTATTGATTGCCGTTTTTCATTGGCAAATACGCAGCAAGGTAGAAACGCTTATCAGCATGGACATATTCCAAATGCGAGATACGCGCATTTGGACAGCGATTTATCGTCACAAATTACCGATTTTACAGGTCGTCATCCGTTACCCGATTTTAGAGTGTTGGCTCAAAAATTAGGCGCGTGGGGAATTTCAAATCAAACACAAGTTGTTGTTTATGACGATGCTAGCGGCGCATTTGCAGGAAGATTGTGGTGGCTTTTACGTCATTGGTTTGGGCATGACAAAGTGGCTGTTTTAGACGGTGGCATTCAGGCTTGGAAAAAACATTTTGCTTTAATAACGACGTTGCCAAAAGTAAAACCAACGATTTTTAGACCTTATTTAAACGACAGCCAATGGTTGACAGCAATTCAAGTTCAAAATGCACTTGCTCAGAAAAAAATCTGCTTAATTGATGCTCGAACACCAGAACGTTATCGTGGCGAAGTTGAACCCATTGATTTTGTAGCGGGACATATTCCCCACGCACTTAATCGTCCGTTTCAATTGAATTTAGACAAAGCAGGCTACCTTTTGCCGATTGAAAAATTACGCACCGAATTTCAAACGTTAATTGGCGATACAAAACCTGAAAACGTAGTGCATTACTGCGGTTCAGTTGTGACGGCGTGTCATAACTTATTGGCAATGGAACACTGCGGTTTGAAAGGCTCTAAACTTTATGCAGGTTCTTGGAGCGAATGGATTCGTAATCAAAACAAACCGATTGGAAAAGGGTAATGCAAATTTGGGTTGATGCGGATAGTTGCCCAAAAGCCATTAAGGATATTTTGTTTCGCGCTGCAAATCGCACTGAAATTCTCACAACGTTAGTGGCTAATCAATCACTGCCCATTCCACCATCGCGTTATATTAAAATGTTGCGTGTCCAATCAGGTTACGATGTGGCAGATAATGAAATCGTCAAACAATTGAAAATCGGCGATTTAGTGATTACCGCCGATATTCCACTGGCGAATGATATTTTGGAAAAAGGTGGTCACGCTATCAATCCACGCGGTGAACTTTATACTTTTGAAAACATTAAAGAACGATTGAATATCCGCGATTTCATGGAAACTCTGCGCCATAGTGGAATTCATACAGGCGGTTTAGCTGCTCAAAATACACGCGATGTTCAAAACTTTGCAAATCAGCTAAACGCCTTTTTAACGAAACACAAACAATAAACTCTACTAATGCAAACAAATTTACCTAAAAAACTACACCAGCATCTTTATTTACAAGTTCTTGCCGCTATTTTTTTAGGAATTCTGTTGGGCTATTTTTTCCCAGATGTCGCTGTGCCGATGAAACCATTGGGCGATGGTTTTATCAAACTCATTAAAATGCTGATTGCACCGATTATTTTTTGCACCGTTGTAACAGGTATAGCAGGAATGCAAGACATGGAAAAAGTCGGGCGCGTTGGGCTGAAAACATTACTGTATTTTGAAGTTGCCAGCACGATAGCACTGATTATCGGTTTGTTAGTTGTGCATATTGTAAAACCTGGTGTTGGGATGAATATCGATGTCAGTTCTTTGGATACTAAAGGATTGGCAACTTATACCGAAGCCGCGAAAACACACGGCATCGTCGATTTTTTACTAAATATCATTCCGAGTAGTGCGGTTGATGCGTTTGCGAAAGGCGATATATTGCAAGTTTTACTCTTTTCAGTGTTGTTTGGCTTTTCACTTGCGGCAATGAAAGATACTGGCTCAGAAGTTGTCGCGTTGATTCATAAAATGTCACAAGTGTTATTTGGTATTGTCGAAACTATTATGAAACTTGCACCAATTGGCGCGTTTGGCGCAATGGCATTTACGATTGGGAAATATGGTGTCGCTTCGTTAATGCCACTTTTAACATTGATGGGCAGTTTTTATTTAACCTGCATTTTGTTTGTATTTGGCATTTTAGGATTGGTTGCCAGATTCACAGGATTCAGTATTTTTAAATTTGTAAAATATATCAAAGAAGAATTATTGATTGTTTTAGGCACCTCTTCTTCGGAATCTGCATTGCCAAGAATCATGGTGAAATTAGAAAAATTAGGTTGTTCTAAATCTGTCGTAGGACTTGTAATTCCAACAGGTTATTCGTTTAATTTGGATGGCACGTCAATTTATTTGACGATGGCAGCTATTTTTATTGCTCAAGCGACGAATACACCTTTGACGCTGCTGCAAGAATTCACTTTGCTGGGCTTATTGTTAATTACGTCAAAAGGTGCGGCTGGCGTAACAGGCAGCGGATTCATCACACTTGCAGCGACATTATCCGCAGTGCCGAGTGTTCCAGTGGAAGGATTAGCGTTAATTTTAGGCATTGATAGATTTATGTCTGAGGCACGAGCGTTGACGAATTTGGTTGGAAATGGCGTAGCGACAATTGTTGCGGCAAAATGGGAGAATGAACTCGATGAAAAACAAATGAATGTTGTTTTAAAAACTACGGAATAAATTATGGCAATTAGCTCAACTATCAACAAAGTGTCTTTAAACATTTCAGATGTTGATCGGCATTATTATCAACTTCATGAATTAACTATCGCACAACATCCATCTGAAAATGACTTTCGTTTTATGATTCGATTGATTGCATTTATGGCAAATGCCAGTGAAAGTTTGAATTTCACAAAAGGACTTTCTAGCGACGATGAACCTGAACTTTGGCAAAAAGCACTCACCGATGAAATTGACTTGTGGATTGAGTTAGGTCAACCCGATGAAAAACGAATCCGTAAAGCCTGTGGGCGTGCCAAGCAAGTCATTATCTATACTTATCATGATGGTAAAGCAAAAGTTTGGTGGGAACAACAAAAATCAAGGTTGGCACGGTTTGATAACTTAAACGTTTTTCATATCAATGCCGATGGTGCTGAAGCGATGATTAAACGATCAATGCAATTACAGTGCAACATTCAAGACGGTGAAATCTATCTGAGTGATGATGATTTAAATCTGACTATTACCTTAGAAAAATTAACAGTCTTTTAACAACAAAAAAGCCTGTCTAACATTTAGACAGGCTTTTTGAGTTTGAAACGGCTTTTGAAAATTAACCGTTAATCAAATAATGCACAAAAATACTACCTGCATAACCTGCAGCAATCGCAGGTGTCCATTTCAAATGGCTAAAGAATGTATATTTGTGATTTGACGCGCCCATTAGCGCAACACCCGCTGCTGAACCAACTGATAACAATGAACCACCAACGCCTGCTGTTAAAGTAACCAACAACCATTGATATAAATCCATATCAACGCCCATGTTCAATACGGCAAACATCACAGGAATGTTATCAACAATCGCTGAAATTAAACCGACTAAAATGTTTGAAGTTGTCGCGCCTAAACCTTCATACATCGCGCCAGACAATAATTCTAAATAACCGATATAACCTAAACCGCCCACCGCGAAAACCACACCAAAGAAGAATAACAACGTATCCCATTCTGCGTGCATCACTTTGTTGAAGATGTTGAAACCGTCGTGTTCACCTTTTGCGTGAGCTTGCATTTTCAAGTAGTAACCAAACAACATTAACAATGATAAGCCTGTCATCATGCCCATAAATGGTGGAAGATGTAACACTTGTTTAAAGCTAACTGCAAACGCAATTGTCATTAAGAACATACCGCAAATGATTAACGCACCTGGTTTTAATTGCACAGCTTCTTCATTAGTTGCTTGTGGTTGTTCATTCGGAACAGCCCAGTACATAAT
>JBASLW010000108.1:0-2356 GCA_049656545.1 Methylococcaceae bacterium | reverse complement strand
TATAAAAATTATATGGTTTTTATACATCAATCCGTGCATGAAGCGGGTTGATCCTAGCTTTATGCACCTTTCAAAAAGGAAGGTTGTAATGGCTAGTAAAACAACAGAACACAACAGACAAGGCTTTGTAACTTTGTTTAATTCTATTGCACGACACAAACACCGTTATGCAGTGTTTAGCGACTTCGTTATTATGTGTGCAATTGCCTTGCACAATGCAATTTACATGAACCAAGAGCTTGAAAATGAATATCTTGAAATTGTTGGCAGATATTCAAAGGAAGAAGTGAATACTTTTTGCGAATTGTATGCAATTCTTGTGAATTTGCTCGAGCCAGAACCTAACGATATTTTAGGTAGTTTGTATATGGAACTGGAATTGACCAATTCAAATAACGGGCAATTTTTCACACCGCATGAAGTTTCGAGATTACTTGCAAAAATCACTTACGGCGAAGTTTTAGATAACCTTAAAAAGCCGTTTATAACTCTTAGTGAACCCGCTTGCGGAGCTGGAGGAATGGTTTTAGCTTTCGTTAGTGAAATGCTTAAAAAAGGCATCAATCCAGCAGAAAAACTGTTTGTGAACTGTATTGATATTGATCGGGTTGCAGGTTTAATGTGCTATGTTCAATTGAGCCTTTGGCATATTCCAGCCGAAATAATTATTGGCGATACTTTATCGCTGAAATTTCGTGAAATTTATTACACACCTTCATATCATTTGGGTAGATGGGACATAAAACTAAGAATGCGAAATTTTTTAAATTCGCTTTCTAATTTATCTGAACCAATCGAACAGCATGAAGTTGTAGCGATTAACGAAATACAGGTTAAAAAAGATTTTTCACTTGTTAAAGAGCTTGAACCAACAAAAACAAAAAAAGAGCATTTAAAAAATGGTACTCAAGTTGATTTATTCGATTTTATGATTGACCATTGATTAACAAAAAAGAGCCGTTCTAAAAAGAACGGTTTTTTTTGATTCATAATTGATAAACACTGAATGTATCATATAAACCACTTAGTTTTTAAAATTAACACTTTTTAGAGTAAAATTGCCGACAACCAAATCACAAATACAAAATGTAAATAAAGAACAACAAAAATTACGCCATGAACAAAACTGACCAACTACGATTTGCAGTCAATGACCGCATTGATAACATAGATGTTTCACCATCTCATGTTTCGTTGGCATTGCTTGGAGAATTTCCAAAGGATGTAAGTGATTTTTTAAAAGGTTCAAACAATGAAATTGACCCTAAAAAAATTGCTGTTTCAGTTGAAAAAGGTTCTCTTTCTATTGTTGCAGGTGGGTTACTCATTGCAAGCACATTATGGGCTGATTTTGAGCGTTTAAACAATGGTGAATCGCTGAGTTCCATTGACAAAAAACGAGCAGAAATCGTAGAACTTTGGCAAAGAAAGGCAAAAAAAGATAAAAACAGACGTTATTCCGTAATAAATGAGAAAGATGGAATATCTTTTCATGTGAATTCAGATTCAAATTTTTATAGGACAGAAGATGTTTGGGTTCATGTAGAAAAATACTTGTATGGTGTAGTAATTGATATGGGAGGAAAGAATACAGCTAATGTTCATATTAAATTAGATGACGGCAGTGTTGAAAAGATAACCTCTACACCAAAGTTTTTGATGGAAGAAAAAGAAAACAGACTTTATCACTCCGTTTCGCTTCATGTGACAGCAGAAGAAAACCTAATGACGGGTAAATTAAGAAATTATCATTTAATTGACTTCTTAGATTACCAACCTAGTTACGATGATGATGAATTTAATATTATGGTAGAAAAAGGAACTAAGGCGTGGGCAGATGTATCAGATACAACAACATGGCTAGAAGATTTGCGCGGTGGTAATCATAGATGAAAATATCTGTTTTATTAGATACCAGCTTTTTAATTTCATTAAATAATGAAACCCGCCCAAACCACGAAACAGCACATAAATACTACAAATATATGCTTGAACAAAATATCACAATGTATTTGTCTAGCATCGTTGTTGCTGAATTTTCCATTAAAGAAAAAATTACAGATTTACCACTCAGAAATTTTAGAATTCTTCCGTTCAATTTCCCAGATGGAATTGAAGCAGGCGAGATATTCAAGTCACTTGGTGGTGTTAAAAGTGACGATAGTCGAGCCGTAGCAAGGGATGATTTAAAGATAATTGCCCAAGGGTTACGAGAAAACATCCCATTTGTTTTGACCGAGGATGTTAGTACCTTTTATAGAGATTGTGAAAGGCTTACCGCTTTTGGCAAGAACATAAAAGCAATCGTCTTAAAACATGGTTTCGATTCTTCTCAATTACGACTTGATGGTCAGAA
>JBASLW010000107.1:0-5967 GCA_049656545.1 Methylococcaceae bacterium | reverse complement strand
GCTAAAACCAGTATCAAATAGTCGTAGGCTCTTATCAACTTGGCTTTCTCACCAAGGTAAGGTTTAAGTTGTGTAGACATAATTAAGAATCCTTAAAATGGATTTTTTAATGAAACAGCAGCCATTTGTATAAGCGTAATTCAATAGAAAGCTATGGTTGGTTGACATACTTGTTATAGCTAACGCAATATAATTCGTGAGCCATGTGTAAAATATGAGAAATTACATACGCTGTGAAATGGTGAAATTTCATTAGTAACCATCAAGGTTATTCATGCCGTAACTCTAATTTTTTAACTAAAATCGGAAAAGGTAATTGTCATCGGGCGATCAAAATAATTGACGAGGAACACATCTTGAGTTTTTTTGTGTACATGACAGCACCTTATTTTTTATCTTATCGAATTTACAATTTCACTAACCAACGTCGCACCACGATAAATTAAACCCGTATAAACTTGAACCAAACTTGCACCAGCATCTAATTTTTCTTGTGCATCAACCGCGCTCATAATGCCACCAGTGGCGATAATTGGTAATTTTCCGTTTAATTCTGCTGCTAATAAACGCACCACTTCTGTTGCCATTTCTTTCACAGGCGCACCACTTAAACCACCTGTTTCATTTGCTAAAGGATGCCCCGAAATTTTATCGCGTGAAATGGTGGTATTTGTTGCAATCACGCCATCAATCGAAAATGCCATCAACAAATCGGCAATGTTTCGCACTTCGTCAGGTGTCAAATCAGGTGCAATTTTCAACACTAACGGCACATAACGTCCGTGTTCAAGTTGTAATTTCAATTGTTCTTCTTTCATGCTTGAAATTAATTTTTTCAACTCGTCGCCTTGTTGAAGTTGGCGGAGATTTTTTGTATTCGGTGACGAAATGTTCATTGTGACGTAACTAGCTACCGAATAGGCTTTGCGTAAGCCAATCAAATAATCATCGAGCGCATTCTCAATCGGCGTATCGGCATTTTTACCAATGTTAATACCTAAAATTCCCGCATAACTACTGCGTTTAACTTGTTCGAGTAAATAATCAATGCCTTTGTTGTTAAAGCCCATACGGTTAATAATTGCTTCATGTTCAGGTAATCTAAACAAACGCGGTTTGGGATTTCCTGCTTGTGGACGTGGTGTCACTGTTCCAACTTCTAAAAATCCAAAACTTAACGCTGCCATGCCATCTAAACAGTCCGCGTTTTTATCTGCCCCAGCCGCTAAACCAACAGGATTTTTAAACGTTAAACCCATCACGGTAACGGGTTTTTCTTGCACTTTTGGATAAAATAAATTTGCGGCATTTTTAGTCGCTGTTAACATTTTTAAACTCAATTCATGAGCTGCTTCAGGTTCGATTGCAAAAACGAATGGACGTAATAAAGAATAAGGATTCATAGAATTTTTTAGGTAGGTAATTAACAAAAATTATTTGATGTGTTTCAATAGCAAACAACACTTGAAGACATTTTAAATCTAAGTGTCGAATTTAGATAACATAACGAGGTGATTTATGGCTAATAAAATAACAATTCCTAACATTGGCAATCTCGGCAATCTTGCTGATTTGTATTCTTGGGCTTTTAACTGGGTTGATTACGTTTTAAACAATTTAAAAAGTCTTGATGATTACAACAAAATAAATTGGGAACAAGTCAATTTTACTGATTGGACTGCCAATGTTTACAACAAAATAAATTGGGGAAAAGTCAATTTTGCAACGTGGAATGCCGACGTTTATGACAACATTGACTGGAGCATGGTCAATTTTACCAATTTGAAAAATGCTTATGCGGCAATTGATTGGGGCAAAATCGATTGGCATGAATTAGCTTTAGCACAATACAAAAAACTGGATTGGGGCAAAGTGGATTTTTTAAAAATTACTGATGCAGCATCTTATGCGGGAATTAACTGGGATAATGTGAATTTTAGTAAATTAAAAGCGGATGCGTATTCTGCGATTGATTGGGGCAAAGTCGAATTTAATGAGTTAAAAGACCAATACAAAAAAATCGATTGGAATAAAGTCGATTTTTCAGAACTCACTAATCCTGATTCTTATGTGGCAATTGATTGGGGCAAAATTGATTTCAGTAAATTAAAAGCTGCCGCGTATTCTGCAATCGATTGGGGAAACGTCGATTTTACAGATTTGAAAACACCTGCTCAGTACAAAAAAATCAATTGGGGCAACGTTGATTGGCAAGAATTAGTTGATGAAACTTATGACGCAATTGACTGGGGCAAAATTGATTGGAAAGAAATCAATTTGAAATTAGAAGAAACGCTTGACGCAATTGATTGGAATCAAGTGACACAAACTGAACTGGATGCAGCAGATATTAAAATTATCGGACAACAAACGGGACAAACAGTTGCCGAACTCGCCACGCTGTAAATTTTTTAATTTTGGAAGGCAGGAATGCCTTCCAAAAGGTTTTTTTAAGCCATTTTTTTTGCTAATGCAAAAATATTTTCAGCGTCCAAAATCTGTTTATTATCTTCAAAAAGTTGAGCAATACACGCACGATGTAACGCCAATTTCAACGCCCCAAAACCAATTGCGCCCCAAACAATTTTTCCTGAACGTTCAAGCCCTTTATCCATCATTTCAATCCCACCAATACCAAGCGGTGGCGTTGCGTTAGCATCGGCAAGCATTTCTAATGCTGAATTAGTTTGCCAATGTTCAGGTTTTAATAATTCAACCCCTGTCGCCCCTGTCGCAATCACGATATTGGCTTCTTTAATTGCATCCGCCCGCTCGTCAAAATTTACCGCAGCTTTAGCGTGAATATCAACATTGAAACGTTTTTTCATTGTTTCGCATGCTTTTTCAGCATTGGATAAATTGCGCGAAGTAATCGTGACATCAGCCCCTTCTAACGACAACATTGCAGCGGCACGCTGTCCAACAGGTCCTGTTCCTGCTAAAACAACCGCTTTTTTACCTGTAAATGAGCCACTTGTACCTAATTTTGCCACACAAGCTGCCGCTGTCGTATTACTTCCATTACTATCAAGCATCACAGATACTTGAAAACCTGGAAAAAAATGCTTTTGCACTGCTTCAAATAAAATTTGTCCCGCTGCCATGTCACTACCACCGACAAAAATGGCAGTATTTTTTTTGTCTTTAGGCGCACGAGTAAAAATAGCACCTCCCACTAATGCAGAAATATTGTCAGGTGTTAAACCACCATGTCCAATTACATGGTCAGCACCACCGTCATAACCCACAACGGTATCAAAAACAGACGGATGCAAATCAGTATCAAATTGAAATAATAATTTTTTCATAAAAACTCGTTTTAAATTTAAAAATGGAATGAAGCATTATCAAGCAAAACACACTAAAATGTCATGTAAACCAAGTCCTACAACACATATTTCAAAAAATCATGATTAACAATTCACAACTTTCACCTGAACAATTCAATGTTTGCCGTTTAAAAGCGACAGAAAAACCTTTCACAGGAAAATATCTCGATTGCAAACAAGATGGCATTTACCATTGCGTTTGCTGTGATGCGCCACTTTTCGATTCTGAAACCAAATACGATTCAGGTTCTGGTTGGCCAAGTTTTTGGAACGCTATTGAAAATCAAGTTGCTGAAAATATCGATACTTCTCACGGAATGCAGCGTGTTGAAATTGTTTGCCAACAGTGTGACGCACATTTAGGTCATGTTTTTACTGACGGTATTCAACCAACAGGTTTGCGTTATTGTGTGAATTCCACGTCTTTATTTTTGCGAGAAAGGTCATGAAAGAATTATTACATGCACAAAAACAAGCCCAACTATTACTCGATTTTATCGACGAAAGCCCTAGTCCGTGGCACGCCGTTAAAACAATTGAAGCCCAACTTGCATTATTTCAATTTGAAAAACTCAATGAAACTGACATCTGGTCTTTAGAATTCGGCGGGCGTTATTATGTTGTCCGAGGCGACTCATCGATTATTGCTTTTGTTCACGGGCAAAAATTGGTCGCTGAAACAGGTTTTAAAATCATCGGCGCACACACAGATTCACCAAGTTTGCGAATTAAATCTAATCCGACACGAACTGTTGCGAATCTTGAACAACTAAACGTTGAAATTTACGGTGCGGCAATTTTGGCAACGTTTGCAGACCGTGAATTAAGTTTTGCAGGGCGCGTGAATTATCAAACCGAAACAGGCGAACTAAAACAAGCCCTCGTGCATTTTGAAACGCCACTTTTACGATTACCAAATTTAGCAATTCATCTCAATCGAAACGTCAATGAAGATGGCTTAAAATTTCAAAAGCAAAATGAATTGAACTTAATTTTTGCAAATTTGAATGAACAATTGCCAAAAACTACATTTTTATCATTATTAGCAAGCCAATTACCTAACGATGCTGCAAAAATTTTAGCGTGGGATTTAAACATTTTTGATACTCAAAAAGGCAACTTGTGGGGCGCAAATAATGAATTTTTTGCTAACGGTCAAATCGATAATTTGGCTTCTTGTCATGCGGCAATTAACGCATTACTTGATGAACATGTTTTACAAAATGATAGTACCTTAGTTTGTGCTTTTTTTGATCATGAAGAAGTGGGAAGTGAAAGTCATTGTGGTGCAGCTGGCAATTTTTTAATGTCTATTTTAGAACGTATTAGTGATTCGACCGCGCAAACATCACAAGATTTTGCTCGCAGTTTAGCGCGAAGTTTTTTGATTAGTGCTGATATGGCACACGCTTATCATCCAAATTTTCCAGCGGCTTATGATGCAAATCACCCTATTTATATAAATCAAGGTGTGGTAATTAAAATCAATGTCAATCAACGTTACACATCAGACGGAGTTTCGGAAGCGATGTTTATGCAATGGTGCGAACAAGCAGGCGTTGCTTATCAACTGTATTCACACCGAAATGATTTACCATGTGGTAGTACAATTGGCTCGATGGTATCAGCTAATACAGGAATTCAAGGGGTTGATGTTGGAAATCCAATGTGGGCAATGCACAGTTGCCGTGAAAGTGCTGGAGTTTTAGACCATTACGCGATGATTGATGTGATGAAGTGTTATTTCAAAACTAACTAATTTTAAAACCTAAAATAAAACCACCTGTTGCGCTCACTCCTTTTACAGTAAAACGCGATAAGCGATCTAAAAGAAAATCACTTGAACTTTTTGCTGCTTCGGCAGCAACATCTGTTGCGTGTAAGAGTTGTGAATCGGTGATGTGCACTACACCGTAATACTCTGCAACAAATAATAAAACCACAATTCCACCGCCTAGAAATAACGCAGTACGAAGCATTTTTTTTGCAAAATAACCGACAGCAATACCAAGTAAAAACGGTGCGCCAACATTAGTTATTAAAGAGGGGCTAGAGAACAGGTCTTTATTGTCCATTTAGTCGAAAAAACCTATTTGCCCGATTTAGTAGTAGTTTTGGTTGAAGTATGAGTTTCTTCTGGGGGGACAGAAGTTGAATCTGAAAATAAAATATCAGCTTTAACTTTTTCGATTGTCTTATCACCAATGCCTGGTACTTTATTTAAATCATCAAGCGTTTTGAATTCACCATTTTTGATGCGGTAGTCAACAATAGCTTGTGCTTTTTTCGGTCCAAATCCAGATAGCGCATTCGCAATTACAGCAGCATCGGCAGTGTTGATATTAACAGGAGCAGCAAAAGTGTTTGTAGCAAATAAGAATGTTAAAGCAAATAGTAATTTTTTCATTATTGTAAAACTCCAAATTGACAAAAAAAGAGTGTTAATGATAGTTAAAATTACTTTTTAATACAAACAAAAAAGCCCAAAATCCCAAGATTTTGGGCTTTTTTGTAAAAATAAGAGCTTGGCAATTCTCTACTTTCGCATGGCAAACTGCCACACTATCATCGACGCTAAGCGGTTTCACTTCCGAGTTCGGGATGGGATCGGGTGGTTCACGCTCGCTATGGTCACCAA
>JBASLW010000106.1:0-3690 GCA_049656545.1 Methylococcaceae bacterium | reverse complement strand
GTCTTGTTCTCGGTCTTCTACCTAACCATCTTGTTCTACCTGCTTTACCAGATACAACTAATTGGTGGTCTGAATTAGAAACCGCACCAATTGTAGCCGAACAAGTCAACAAGATTAATCTTGTTTCCCCAGAAGGCATTTTGATTGTTGCATATTTTCCATCTCTCGCCATTAATTGAGCAAATGTTCCAGCCGAACGAGCAATTACAGCTCCTTGTCCTGGTCTCAATTCGATACAAGAAATTACAGTTCCAAGCGGAACTCTACTTAAAGGCAATGTATTACCAATTTCAGGTTGAGCTTCTGCACCAGAAACTAATTTCTGACCCACTTTCAATCCGTTTTGAGCAATAACATAAGTTTTCTCTCCATCAGCATAAGCTAATAAAGCGATAAACGCAGTACGATTTGGATCGTATTCGATTGATTTCACTGTAGCCGGAATTCCGTCTTTAGTTCTTTTGAAATCAATAATACGATATCTCTGCTTGTGACCACCACCCGTATAACGCATGGTCATCTTTCCTTGACTATTTCTACCTCCAGAGTTTTTTATCGGCGCTATCAAAGAGCGTTCCGGCTTATCAGTTGTAATGGCGTCATAACCATTCACAACTCTAAATCGCTGACCTGGGGTAATAGGTTTTAATTTTCTTACTGACATTTTATCTTAGATATTGTTGTAAAAATCAATTGTTTCTCCTTCTTGTACTTGTACAATTGCTTTTTTGATTGCATTTGTCTTTCCACTGATAAGGCCACTTTTAGTGTATTTTGTAGTTCTGTCCGGTCTTACGTTCATCGTGTTAACACTCACAACAGTTACTCCATAAGCAGCTTCAACAGCTTTCTTAACTTGTACTTTGTTTGCTTTTCTGTCAACAACGAATCCGAAGCGGTTTAAAACTTCACTTTCTTTGGTTACTTTTTCAGTTACTATAGGTTTAATTATGATGCTCATATCCTATTATTTGCTTAAATTTTCTTCAATTACCTCTAAAGAACCTTCCAAAAGCACTAAAGTATTAGTGTTTAATATGTCATAAGTACTTAATTCTGAACTACTTATAACATTAGAAGCCTTTAAATTGCGTGACGACAAATATACATTTTTATTCGAATCGCCCAACACAAATAAAGATTTTTTATTATCCAACTCTAAAGCTTTCAAAACGTTAATGAAATTTTTAGTGTTTGGCGTTTCAAAACTAAAGTCTTCAAGAACGATAATATTCGATTCTTTTGCTTTAATTGAGAAAGCAGATTTTCTTGCCAATCTTTTCAAGCTTTTATTCAATTTGAATGAATAACTTCTTGGTCTTGGTCCGAAAACTGTTCCACCACCTTTAAACAATGGATTCTTTGCACTACCCGCACGAGCAGTACCAGTTCCTTTTTGTTTTTTAATTTTACGTGTACTTCCCGCAACTTCAGCTCTTTCTTTAGCTTTGTGCGTTCCTTGACGTTGGTTAGCAAGATATTGCTTAACATCAAGATATACTGCGTGATTGTTTGGTTCTATACCGAATACTGAATCAGAAAGTTGCACTTTTCTTCCAGTATCTTTTCCGTTGAAATCTAATACTTTTGCTTCCATTACTTCTGAATGATTACATAAGAGTTGTTATGACCAGGAACACATCCTTTAATAACAAGTAGGTTCTTATCAGCCACTACTTTTAAAACTCTAAGGTTTTGAACTTTTACATTGTCTCCTCCCATTCTTCCAGCCATACGCATTCCTTTGAATACTCTAGATGGATAAGAAGAAGCTCCAACAGAACCTGGCGCTCTTAAACGGTTGTGTTGACCGTGAGTTGCTTGTCCAACACCACCAAAACCGTGACGTTTCACAACCCCTTGAAAACCTTTACCTTTAGATACACCTTGTACATCTACAAACTCTCCTTCTTCAAAAATAGACACGTCAATAACGTCTCCTAATTTTTGTTCTGTTGCAAAATCTTGGAATTCAACGACTTTTTTCTTAGCTACAGTTCCCGCTTTCGCAAAGTGACCAACGGCCGCTTTTGTGGAATGTTTCTCGTTTTTGTCATCGAAACCTAGTTGCAACGCTTCATACCCGTCAACACCTTTGGTTCTGACTTGGGTAACTACACATGGTCCAGCTTCAATAACAGTACAAGGAATGTTTTTCCCGTTCTCGTCAAAGATGCTTGTCATGCCAATTTTTCTTCCGATTAACCCAGACATAAATATTAATTATTAATTATTAAATATAAATATAGAACGCAGCTTTTAAGTGAGCCCTATTTTTTTAGTGGTGCAAAAGTAAACATTATTTACACACAAACCAAAAAAATATTTTTCACTCAAAAACAGCGTCCTTTTCTTACTAGTAAGCTATTTAAACTTTGATCTCTACTTCAACTCCGCTAGGCAATTCAAGTTTCATCAAGGCATCAATGGTTTTTGATGAAGACGAATAAATGTCGATCAATCTCTTGTATGACATTACTTCAAATTGCTCTCTCGCTTTTTTGTTAACGTGTGGAGAACGTAGTACAGTGAAAAGTTTTTTGTGAGTTGGTAATGGAATTGGCCCAGTTACTACTGCTCCGGTACTTTTAACCGTTTTTACAATCTTCTCGGCAGACTTGTCTACCAACATGTGATCGTAAGATTTTAGTTTTATTCTGATTTTTTGACTCATTTTCTTAAAGATTATGCGTTTCCTTTTGCTTTTTTGATAACTGCTTCCGAAATATTGGAAGGTGTTTCTGCGTAGTGTGAAAATTCCATTGTAGATGTTGCTCTACCAGATGACAATGTTCTCAATGTTGTTACATATCCAAACATTTCTGATAATGGCACATCTGCTTTGATGGTTTTTGCACCAGCTCTGTCACCCATGTCATTCACTTGACCCCTACGACGGTTGATATCACCTACGATATCCCCCATGTTTTCTTCAGGTGTAATAACTTCCATTTTCATGATAGGCTCAAGAATAATTGCTCCAGCAGCTTTAGCCACTTCTCTATATCCCATTCTAGCTGCAAGTTCAAAAGAAAGTGCATCAGAATCCACAGGGTGGAAAGATCCGTCCAATAAAGTTACTTTCAAACTATCTACTTGGTATCCTGCCAAAGGACCAGTTTTCATAGCTTCACGGAAACCTTTTTCTACAGATGGTATATATTCTTTAGGAACGTTACCACCTTTTACTGAATTTATAAATTGCAATCCAACAGGAACTTTACCATCAACTTCATCTGCTGGCTCCAATAAAAATACAATATCACCGAATTTACCACGACCACCTGATTGTTTCTTGTAAGTTTCTCTGTGTTGAGCAGATTTTGTAAAAGCTTCTTTGTATTCAACTTGAGGCTCACCTTGGTTTACTTCAACTTTGAATTCACGACGCATTCTATCAACAAGGATATCCAAGTGCAACTCTCCCATTCCAGAGATAATTGTTTGTCCTGAAGCCTCATCTGTTCTAACTGTAAATGTTGGATCTTCCTCAGCTAATTTAGCCAAAGCCATACCCATTTTATCTACGTCAGCTTTTGTTTTAGGCTCAATTGCAATACCAATTACCGGTGCAGGGAATTTCATTGACTCAAGAATAATTGGGTGTTTTTCATCACACAATGTATCTCCAGTTTTGATATCTTTAAATCCAACTGCCGCTCCAATATCACCTGCCTCGATATACTCGAT
>JBASLW010000105.1:0-5528 GCA_049656545.1 Methylococcaceae bacterium | reverse complement strand
GTTCAACGCTGTTTGTCCGCCCATCGTTGGCAAAATTGCATCGGGGCGTTCTTTAGCAATGATTTTCTCAACCGTTTGCCAGTCAATGGGTTCGATATAAATCGCGTCCGCCATGTCGGGGTCGGTCATAATCGTGGCGGGATTGGAATTAACCAAAATCACGCGATAGCCTTCTTCGCGTAGAGCTTTACAGGCTTGTGTACCTGAATAGTCGAATTCACACGCTTGACCAATGACAATTGGTCCAGCGCCTAATAATAAAATGGATTTTATGTCGGTTCTTTTTGGCATATTTTTCTATGAGAGTCGTATTTTTAATGCTGAACGAAATGGGAAATAATTAACGCGCGTTCATCAATTCGATAAATTCATCAAACAACGCTTCAACATCGTGAGGCCCTGGGCTGGCTTCGGGATGACCTTGGAAACTAAATGCTGGACAATCTGTGCGTTTAATACCTTGCAAACTACCATCGAATAATGATTTATAAGTTGCCACAACATTCGCAGGCAAACTCGCCTCATTCACTGCAAAACCATGATTTTGACTACTAATCATCACGCGACCAGTGGCAATTTCTTGAACAGGATGGTTTGCGCCATGATGTCCGAATTTCATTTTTTCGGTTTTCGCGCCACTCGCTAATGCTAATAATTGATGCCCTAAACAAATGCCAAAAACAGGAATTTTGGTTTCTAAAATTGTTTTAATTGCTTCGATGGCATAAGTACAAGGTTCTGGATCACCAGGACCATTTGATAAAAACACACCATCTGGATTCAAGGCTAAAACTTCAGCGGCAGGTGTTTTGGCAGGCACAACGGTAACACGGCAACCACGATTTGCAAGTAAACGTAAAATGTTGCGTTTTACGCCAAAATCATACGCGACAACGTGTTTGGTTAAATTTTCAGCCGTTTTGTGACCTTCGCGCAAATCCCAAATGTTTTCTGTCCATTTGTAGGTTTCAGTCGTTGTCACTTCTTTGGCTAAGTCTAAACCTTTTAAACCTGCAAAATTTTCAATAGCCGCTTTTGCGTTTTCAATTGTTTGACCTTCGCCTGCGATAATACAACCACGTTGTGCGCCTTTATCGCGCAAAATACGGGTTAATTTTCGTGTGTCAATTTCGGCGATGGCGACAACATTGTTATCGATTAAATACTGTTGCAAGGTTTTTTCACTGCGCCAATTACTTGTTACAAGTGGTAAATCACGAATCACCAAACCACTGACAAAAACGCCATGTGATTCTTGGTCTTCATCTGTTGTACCGACGTTGCCGATGTGGGGATAAGTTAATGTGACAATTTGTTGCGCGTAAGACGGATCACTCAAAATTTCTTGATACCCCGTCATCGCGGTATTAAAAACAACTTCGCCAACGCTACAACCCGTCGCGCCTATGGATACACCGTTAAATACTGTGCCGTCTTCTAACACTAATTGTGCGGAACTCATCGAAATCATTACCTTCTAATGTGCAAAACGGGATTCGCCCTTGACGCATCCCGTTGTTAAAAAATCTGTGGCAACTATACAAAATTATGCGGTTTTGGTCATTAACAATTTTTTGAACAATAAATTTCAATTTGACAATAAGTCGGTTGGTAATTGTAATCACGCTATTTTTACTATTCCTCAATCCGTTTTAAACAAAAAATGACTCAAAATCAAAATGTACTAATTGAACTTTACAAAAACGCTTGCGAAATAGAATTGCAAGCCTTTAAACCTGGAAATGTGAGTGTTTTTGCAGATGGTCATGACATGACGGTTGACGATTTTCGTAAAAGTGCCAATGTGAGTGCATTGCCGCTTTGCGAAGAAAGCTATTCGTTGGGCGAAAAAATTTTTTACGCAACCAAAGCCACGCGCGAAGCGGTAGGTTGCAATACAAATTTAGGCATTATTTTATTGTGTGCGCCGTTAATTCACGCGGTGCAAAAATATCCAGATTTGAAATTGCATGACAGATTAGTGCAAGTTTTGAAGAATACGACGGTGGATGATGCAAATTGGGTATTTCAAGCAATTTCACTCGCAAAACCTGGTGGATTAGGTGAAGTTGAAAAACAAGATGTTTCTCAAAATGCAACAGTGACACTGCAAGCCGCAATGCAACTCGCTTCTGATAAGGATAGAATCGCGTTGCAGTACGTTAGTGATTATAAAGATATTTTCGATTTAGGCGTTTTAAGTTATACTCACGCTTTCAATCGGTGGCAAAAACAGAGTTGGGCAGCAGTTGCGGTTTATGCAAATTTGTTAAGCCAATTTCCTGATAGTCATATCGAGAGAAAATTTGGGAGTCGGTACTCTGTTAAGGTTAAAGATATGATGTGTGAACTTAGTGATAAGTTAAACCTCGTAGAAAATCCTGAACAGGTCAAGCCACTACTTTATCAGATGGATACTGAGCTTAAATCACACGGTTTAAATCCAGGTACATCAGCTGATTTGACGGTGACTACAGTATTAACCGTATTTTTAGAAGGTTCTCTCGCGTGTAGAGACAATTTGGAGACATGACAAATGTCGATAGTAGATTCAGTTTTATCATTTTTTAATTCAAAGGGGACAAATAGCATGGCTAAAATCAACAACTTGCGCGTAGGCGAATCATTAGTAGGCGAAGGCAACGAAATCGCTCACATCGACTTAATCATTGGGCCACGCGGCAGTGCTGCTGAAACAGCTTTCGCAAACGCTTTAACAAATAACAAAGACGGTTTCTCTACATTGTTAGCTGTTGTTGCTCCAAACTTGATGGTTAAACCAGCAACTATCTTATTCAACAAAGTAACAATCAAAGGTTCAAAACAAGCTGTTCAAATGTTTGGCCCAGCACAACGCGCTGTTGCTATGGCTGTTGCTGATTCAGTTGAAGACGGCACAATCCCAGCTAATGAAGCTGACGATTTATTCATTTCTGTTGGTGTTTTCATTCACTGGTTAGCTGAAGACGACGCAAAAATCGAAGAATTCAACTACAAAGCAACTAAAGAAGCGTTAGAACGCGCTGTTGCTGGTACTCCAACAGCTAAAGAAGTTGTTGAAGGCAAAAAAGCTGCGAAACACCCATTTGCTGCAAACAACGTTTAATTTAATCAACGCTTCGGCGTGATTTAATCAAACAAAAAATACCTCCTTTCGGAGGTATTTTTTTGGGTTAAAAAAACGCACGTTTAAAAAATTTCCGCATCCCAAAAGAAAACCGATTAAAAAATTGTAATGCAAATACCGAATTAACAAGCACATCCATACAAAAACAAATGTATCGCGCGTTGCACCCAAATTTTAATTTCTTGTTCATCTGGTGTTGTTGCAAGTCCTAACTGCAACTGTTGCAAACGCTCTCCTCGCAATGTACTAATAAGTTGCTCTGCCAAAAAATACGCATCAAGTTCAACAAAATGTCCTGCTCGTTGTTGAACAGCAAAAAATTCTGCCAAATTTTCTAAATTTCGTTTAACACCTTGTTGATAAAATTCTGTCGCTAAGTCTGGAAAACGCGGCGATTCGCCAATCAAAATGGCGCGAATTCTTACCGCATCAGGTCGTGTAATCATATAAATATATTTCTGTGCAAATACGTTTAGAGCTTCTTCTGGTGATTTTTCATGCGAAAAATCAATCATAAATTGGTCGCTGCAACGCCGTATCAACGCACCAAATAATCCTGCTTTACCGCCAAATTCATTGTAAATCGTTCGCATAGAAACCCGCGCCTGACGGGCAATCGTTTCCATACTCAAATTACCATAACCGTATTCTAAAAATAGTTCTAACGCTGCATCTAGCACACGATCACGACTTAATAATTCATTTCCTTTTGCAGGTCGTCCGCATTTAATCATCAGTTTTTACTCGCTCGGAAAAAATAAATTGACTTAAATAATAATGATAACCTAGACTAAACGGTAATACATATTACCATTTATTTCGCCCTAAAATTTAAGGCATTTATAAAATGAAAAAATTTCCAATTTTGCTCACGTTGTTTTTGTTGTTACTAAGTGGCTGCGATAAACCTCAAAATTCATCTGCCACGCCAGTTCAACTACCACCTCCTGCAAAAGTTAAAATTGCTCAACCACTAAATCAAAAAATAACAGAATGGGATGAATTCACAGGTCGAATTGAAGCCGTCAATACGGTGGAAGTTCGCGCGAGAGTAAGCGGTTATTTAGAAAAAGTGAATTTCAATGCGGGCGCAACCGTTAAGAAAGGCGATTTATTATTTGTCATCGATTCAAAACCATTTAAAGCGCAATTGAGTTATGCAACGGCTGAATTAGAACAAGCTAAATCAAAGCAAGAGTTGGCAAGAAATGAATTGGCTCGTGCCGAAAATCTACTAAAAGCTAAAGCGATTTCAATCGAAGAATATGACGCACGAAATAAAGGTTTGCGTGGTGCAGCGGCGGCTGTTGATGCTTCTACAGCGCAAGTAGCGAGTGCAAAATTAAATCTTGAATTTACAGAAGTACGCGCCCCAATAAATGGACGAATTAGTCGCGAATTGATTACAGCAGGAAATTTGGTTAATGGTAGCGGCGGCGATGCGACAAAATTGGCGACGATTGTTTCGACTAATCCTGTGTATGTGACGGTTGATATTGATGAACGCGCCATTTTGAATTATCGACGTGAAGCACAAAAACAAGGACGAAATCTTGAAGGTACAAAAGTCGAATTAGCATTGAGCGACGAACAAGGATTTCCGCATTCGGGTCATGTGGATTATGTCGCACCAACCGAAAATCCTGTTACAGGCACGGTTAGTTTGCGTGGCGTATTTACGAATGCCGATGAATTATTGAGTCCTGGTTTTTTTGCCCGAATGCGTCTACGCGGCGGCGCACCTTATGAGGGTTTATTATTGCCCGACCGCGCAATTGGGTCAGACCAAGCAAATCGCATTATTTGGGTAATGGATTCAGACAAAAAAGTGACGCAACGCAAAATCATCGTCGGTAAAAAAATGGGAGATTTGCGGGTGATTAGCGAAGGTTTAAAAGCGGACGAATGGGTGGTGATTGAAGGCTTGCAAAAATTACGACCCGACAGCGTAGTTGAACCTGAAAAAATTACGCTTTTCCAAACAACTGAGTAAGCTGTTATGAATAATCTAATCCGTTTTTTTATCGACCGTCCAATTTTTGCGGCGGTGTTGTCGATTATGATTGTGCTGGTTGGTGGTTTATCTCTGCTTAAATTACCGATTGCTCAATATCCTGAAATTGCGCCGCCGACAATTCAGGTCAGTGCGGTTTATCCTGGCGCGAATTCTAAAGTGGTTGCCGAAACTGTCGCCACTCCGATTGAACAAGAAGTGAATGGCGTAGAAGATATGTTGTATATGTCGTCGCAATCTACCAACAACGGCAATATGGCGTTAACGGTCACATTCAAACCAGGAACGAATCTTGATAAAGCACAAGTTTTGGTTCAAAACCGCGTTGCGCTTGCTGACCCAAAATTACCTGAAGAAGTTCGACGTAACGGCATTAGTGTTAAAAAA
>JBASLW010000104.1:0-6317 GCA_049656545.1 Methylococcaceae bacterium | reverse complement strand
CTTTTACGGTGAGGTTGTTGCCACTTACTTTAATGTCCACACCACTTGGAATAGTAACGGGAGCTTTAGCAATTCTTGACATAACTACCTCTTAGCAAACGGTGCAAATGACTTCGCCACCGTGTCCAATCGCACGAGCCGCTCTATCTGTCATAACTCCGTTAGAAGTTGACACGATAGCGATACCTAACCCGCCGAGAACTTTTGGCAATTCATCTTTCGATTTATAAATCCGCAAACCTGGTCTGCTGATTCGTTTGATGTTTTCAATTACAGGCGCACCTTTGTAATACTTCAACTCAACAGTCATCTCAGTATGAGAGCCTGTGGTTTCAGTGCTAAAGTCTGTAATGTAACCTTCTTCTTTAAGCACTTTTGCAATCGATACTTTAAGTTTAGACGAAGGTTGTTTAATAAATTTTTTACCAGCAGACTGACCGTTTCTAATGCGTGTCAGCATATCCGCTACTGGATCTGTCATACTCATTTTTTAAATCTCCAAAATTGGTTCACCAGAATTACCAGCTTGCTTTAACAACGCCAGGAACGTCACCACGCATTGTCGCTTCGCGTAATTTATTACGACTTAAGCCAAATTTACGATAGTAACCATGTGGACGACCCGTTAAATTACAACGGTTACGAACACGCGAGGCACTGGAATCTCTAGGTAATTTTTGAAGCTGCAAATGAGCAGTTTCTTTGTCTTCATACGTTGCGTTTGGATCACGAATGATTTCTTTCAACGCAGAGCGTTTAACAGCGTATTTTTTGACTAATTCTTTGCGTTTTTCTTCACGCGCAATCATCGATTTTTTTGCCATGACCAGTCACCTTCTACTGTTTAAATGGAAAATTAAACAACTTTAACAACGCCAAACCTTCTTCATTAGTTTGTGCTGTCGTTGTGATGGTGATGTCCATACCGCGCAACATGTCGATTTTATCGTAATCAATCTCTGGGAAAATGATTTGCTCTTTTACACCCATTGAATAATTACCACGACCGTCAAAACTTTTTGGGTTTAAACCACGGAAGTCACGAATACGAGGAATCGAAATACTGATTAAGCGATCTAAAAATTCATACATTTTGTCGCTACGCAAGGTTACTTTGCAACCTAATGGCATATCGTCACGAATTTTAAAACCCGCGATAGATTTTCTAGCCAATGTAATGATAGGTTTTTGACCTGCAATTTTTTCCATGTCGCCAACAGCTGCTTGCAAAACTTTTTTATCTGCAACTGCGCCACTAACGCCCATGTTCAAAGTAATTTTCGTAATACGCGGTGCTTGCATTACCGATTTGTAAGCGAACTGCTCCATTAAAGCAGGGCGAACAGTTTCTTTATATACTGATTCTAATCTAGCCATGATTCACCTTACGCATCGACAACTTCGTTAGTTGATTTGAAGTATCGGACTTTTTTGCCATCATCTAAGAATCTAAAGCCTACCCGATCCGCTTTTTTTGTTACTGGGTTGTATAAACCTACGTTTGAAATTTCAATAGGCATATCTTTCGCCACAAAACCACCTTGAATGCCAGCGTTAGGATTTGGTTTTTGGGTTTTTTTAACCTGATTGATGCCTTCAACAAGAAGTTTGTTATTTTTTAGGACTTGTACCACTCGACCAGTTTTGCCTTTATCTCTACCGATACGAACGATGACTTCATCACCTTTCTTGATTTTTTGCATAATTTGTCCTCGCCTACAATACTTCAGGAGCTAATGAAATAATTTTCATAAATTTTTCACCTCTAAGCTCACGAGTAACTGGTCCAAAAATCCGTGTGCCAAGCGGTTGCAAGTTATTATTTAAAATAACAGCCGCGTTACCATCAAAACGAATTACTGAGCCATCAGCACGACGCACACCTTTACGGGTGCGAACTACTAACGCATTATACACGTCACCTTTTTTCACTCTGCCGCGTGGAATTGCGTCTTTGATACTGACTTTAATAATATCGCCAATACCAGCATAACGCCTGTGTGAACCACCCAACACTTTGATACACATGACCTTTTTTGCACCGCTATTATCGGCGACCTCAAGGTTAGTTTGCATCTGAATCATGATTTGTTCCTAAAATAATAAATTAACCGTTGAAACTATTTTTTTGCAGGTTCTAAAACTTGCACAAGTTTAAACGTTTTGTTTTTAGACATCGGACGGCACGAAGTAATCGCAACAACATCGCCTTCTTGGCAAGTGTTTTGCTCGTCATGTGCCATCATTTTTGTTGAACGTTTGATATATTTTCCATAAACAGGATGTTTTACAACTCGTTCAACCAAAACAGTAATCGTTTTGTCCATTTTATTGCTGACAACGCGTCCTGTAATGGTTCGTACTTTTGTTTCTTCGCTCATACTACGCTCTCGCCATTTCATTTAAAATCGTTTGAACGCGAGCCACGTCACGTCGTACTTGTTTCACTTGCGCGGTTTTAGACAATTGTCCAGTCCCTTTTTGCATTTTAAGAGCAAAGCTCTCACGCGCTAGATCAATCAATAAAGCAGACAACTCATCGCGCGATTTTTGACGTAATTCACTTGCTTTCATCACATTATCGTCCGTACAGTAAAGAGTGTTTTCAAAGGTAATTTAGCTGATGCAAGCGTGAACGCTTCACGAGCTAATTCTTCAGAAACCCCTTGAATTTCATATAACATAGTGCCTGGGCGAATTTGAGCTACCCAATACTCCACGCTACCTTTACCTTTACCCATACGAACCGCTAATGGTTTTTCAGTAATTGGTTTATCAGGAAATACACGAATCCAAATTTTACCGCCACGTTTAACGTGACGTGAAATCGCACGACGACCTGATTCAATTTGACGTGCCGTTAAACGACCACGACTGATCGATTTCAAACCGAATTCACCGAAACTCACAGATGAACCGCGAACAGCAATACCGTTATTTTTACCTTTATGCTGTTTACGAAATTTTGTTCTTTTAGGTTGAAGCATCTCTCTATTCCCTCAACTATTTCTTAGCGTCAGAGTTAATAGACGCATTGTGTGCATCTATATCAAACACTTCACCTTTGAAAATCCACACTTTAATGCCGATAATTCCATAGGTTGTGTGTGCTTCTGCTGTTGCATAATCAATGTCAGCGCGTAAAGTATGCAAAGGTACACGACCTTCTCTATACCATTCACTACGCGCAATTTCGGCACCGTTTAAACGACCGCCAAGATTGATTTTGATACCTTCAGCACCTAAACGCATTGTATTTGTCACCGCGCGTTTCATTGCTCGGCGGTACATGATACGTTTTTCTAGCTGTTGTGCAACACCTTCTGCAACTAAATACGCATCTAACTCAGGTTTTCTGATTTCTTCCACGTTCAATTGAACAGGCACACCGATCATTTTCGAAATTTCTTGCTTCAAAACCTCGATGTCCTCACCTTTTTTACCGATAACGATACCAGGACGAGCCGTGAAAATCGTAATTTGTGCATTGTTCGCTGGGCGATTGATCTGAATACGGCTCACTGAAGCGTGTGCCAATTTTTTTCTTAAAAATTCTCTGACTTTCAAGTCTTGGTATAAGAAAGTTGGATAATCTTGCGTACTTGCATACCAGCGTGAATTCCAATCCTTAACAATTCCAAGGCGTATGCCAGTTGGATGTACTTTTTGACCCATGTTATCCCCTACTCGCTTTCTGCAACTTTAATGGTGATATGGCAGGTTCTTTTAAGGATATGGTTCGCACGACCTTTAGCTCTTGCCTTAAATCTTTTCAATGTCGGGGCTTCATTTACGAAAACCGTAGACACCTTCAACTCATCAATGTCAGCACTTTCATTATGCTCTGCATTAGCGATTGCTGATTCTAAAACTTTTTTTACAATAAATGCGGCTTTTTTAGGACTGAACTTTAAAATGTTCAATGCTTTTTCAACTGGTAATCCGCGAATTTGATCGCAAACCAATCGTGCTTTTTGGGCAGATAAAGGCGCATTACTTAATTTTGCTGAAATTTCCATCGTCCGTCCTACCTAGATTTCTTGTCAGCCACATGACCTTTGTAGGTACGGGTTGGTGCAAATTCGCCTAATTTATGACCCACCATGTTCTCAGTAACAAGAACGGGGATGTGTAACTTGCCATTATGTACTGCAATGGTCAAGCCCAACATATCAGGAATAATCATTGATCGTCTTGACCATGTTTTAATCGGTTTCCTACTATTGCTTTTTACAGCATCTTCTACTTTTTTAAAGAGATGATGATCAATAAAAGGACCTTTTTTAATTGAACGCGGCACGTTGATTCCTCTCTATTTTACTTACGACGTCTAATAATCATGTTATCAGTACGTTTGTTCTTTCTTGTTTTATAGCCTTTTGTTGGAATACCCCAAGGCGTTACAGGATGTCTACCACCTGATGTACGACCTTCACCACCACCATGTGGATGGTCAACTGGGTTCATAACAACGCCTCGAACGGTTGGTCTAACACCAAGCCATCTTTTCGCGCCTGCTTTACCAAGTGAAGCTAAGCTGTGTTCAGAATTTGATACTTCGCCGATAACCGCTTTGCAATCTGCCAACACTTTACGCATTTCACCAGAACGCAAACGAATTGTAGCGTGAGTATTATCACGGGCAACTAATTGTACCGATGTTCCCGCACTTCTTGAAATTTGCGCGCCTTTGCCTGGTTTTAATTCCACACAATGTACAGTTGTACCTACTGGAACGTTACGCAATGGCATACAGTTACCTGGTTTAACAGGTGCAACATCAGCAGAAATAATTTCTTGACCTGCTTCTAAACCTTTCGGTGCGATGATGTAACGACGTTCGCCGTCTTTGTACAAAATCAACGCAATGTTTGCAGTTCTGTTCGGATCATATTCTAAGCGTTCAACAACCGCTGGAATTTCAGTTTTATTTCTTTTGAAATCAATCAAACGATAGTGTTGTTTGTGACCGCCACCAATGTGACGCGTCGTGATACGACCGTTATTGTTGCGACCACCTGTTTTACTTTTTTTCTCTAATAACGCAGCGAAAGGCTTGCCTTTATGCAATGCGTCATTTTTTACGCGAACTACAAACCGTGATCCAGGGGAGGTCGGTTTTGACTTTATAATCGCCATAACTTTTTACCGTTTCCTTTACTAATCAATTAAGCCGCAGCGAATTCAATATCATGACCTTCTTTTAGCTTAACGTAAGCTTTTTTCCAGTCTGAACGCTGACCTAATGTGCGTCCGAATCTTTTTTGTTTGCCTTTTACGTTTAACACGCGCACAGCATCCACTTCGACATTAAACATTGCTTCAACGGCACTTTTTACTTGCTTCTTTGTCGCACTTTTCAACACTTTAAAAACAATTTGTTTGTCTTTTTCAGCAGCAATTGTGCTTTTTTCAGAAATGAGTGGTGCTTCTAAAACTCGTGTTAATTGGTACAAATTTGCACTCATGCTAAACGCTCCTCTAATTGTTGCAACGCGCTCGGCGTAACAATCACTTTATCCGCAGCGACTAACAAAACTGGATTTAAATTTGCTGCCTCAACGACTTCAACATAAGGAATGTTGCGTGAAGCCAAAGCTAAATTCATATCTACTTCGTTGACAACAATCAATGTACGTTTTGATTCAATCGCATTTAATTGTGTTTTCAATGCTTTCGTTTTTGGCGTAATTGCTAAAACTTCAGCACTGATAATCAAACGATCTTGACGCAACAATTCAGACAAAATTGAACGGATGCCCACACGGAACATTTTTTTGTTCAATTTTTGATCGTAGTTACGCGGTCTTGCAGCGAAAGTCACACCACCTGTACGCCAAATAGGACTTCTTGCTGTACCAGAACGCGCACGACCTGTACCTTTTTGTCTCCACGGTTTGATACCACCGCCACTCACATCAGAACGTGTTTTTTGTGCTTTCGTACCTTGACGTGCGCCTGCTAAGTAACGAGTAACCAATTGATGAACAAGCGTTTCATTATAATCTTGTCCAAAAACTGCTTCGCTAACTTGCAAACCGCTTTGTTCGTTTAATTTAGGTATTTGTAATCCCATGACCTAACCCTTCTTATTTCGCATTTTAGAAGCAGGCGTAATCACAACATCACCACCTTTAGCACCAGGAACGGCACCTTTTACTAAAATTAAATTTCTTTCTGCATCAATCGAGTGAATCGTCAAGTTTTGAATGGTAGTTTTTGCCGCACCTAAATGCCCCGCCATTTTTTTACCTTTGAAAACGCGACCAGGTGTTTGACACATACCGATAGAACCCAAAACACGGTGTGACAATGAG
>JBASLW010000103.1:0-2697 GCA_049656545.1 Methylococcaceae bacterium | reverse complement strand
GTATATGGTCATATTAACAACCTCAATGTACACAATGTTGATGGTTTATAACATTCCTTTGCCTTCCATTGCCCCCCACTTAAGTCACGGTTCAGCAATGAATTTCTCATCCGAAATGTCACACATGGAACTACTTGAACAAGTTCACATTATGCGTGATAAAAATTATTTCAATTTACACATTTTTGGAATGTGGTTTGGATTTGTATTTAGTGCGGGATTAGTCGCTTTTTTTGTTGTTGAATTAGCTAAAACACTGAAAAGTCGTGAACGGAGTTTGGCAGAAGCGCGTGAAAATGCGTTACGCAATGAACGGGTTGTTGCGCTTGGAACACTTGCTGCAAGTGCTGCACATGACATGGGAACACCACTTGGCACAATGGCAATTTTGACGCATGAATTGATGTGCGATTATACCTATTGCAATCATCCTGATTTGTACGAAAAAATGACCATCATTGAAGAACAAATCAATCGTTGCAAAGAAGCGTTATCTGTTATGTCAGCGTCAGCGGGTGAAATGCGGGCTGAATCGGGAAATGCCATGTTCGTAAGTGAGTATTTAGACAGCGTTATTGCACAATGGCGAACCCACAATGTTAGAACAAAATTAAATCTTTTTATTGATTCTGATGTGAATTTAAACCGTAAAATTATTGCTGAACGAACATTAACACACGCTTTTATCAACATTTTAAATAATGCGGCGCAAGCGACAAATCCTGAATTAGGCATTGAATTTTATGCAACGTGGGATAGAAGAATTGCGAAAATTAAAATTTGTGATTTTGGTACAGGATTTCCAAAAGATTTTATTAAGTTTGTTGGTCAGCATCCTGTTGTAAGTGGCAAAAATGGGTTGGGTGTAGGCTTATTTTTAAGTTATTCAACATTGCAACGCTTAGGCGGAAAATTAGAATTTGGTAATCGCCCTGAAGGTGGCGCACAAGTAATTATTACACTACCGTTATTAAACAATGAGGCAGAAAATGACGAATGAAGAATTCGATAAACCACGTCTATTACTTGTCGATGACGACAAAACGTTTTGTAGTGTTTTAAAAAACGCTTTAATAAAACGGCATTACGATGTTTTGGTGGCTCACGATGTTGGAGAAGGCATTGTATTGGCAGAACAAAATTTACCTGAATATGCCGTCATTGATTTACGCATTGGATTTGAATCGGGTTTAGAATTGGTCAAAAAATTGATTTCTCTTGATGACAATACGCGAATTGTGATGTTGACAGGTTTTGCAAGCATTGCTACAGCCGTTGAAGCCATTAAATTAGGTGCAACACATTATTTAACAAAACCTGCGAATGCGGATGAAATTGTCGCCGCATTACTTAAAAATGAAGGCGATTCATCAACTGTCATTAGTGATATTCCGTTATCGGTAAAGCGATTAGAATGGGAACATTTACAAAAAGTGTTAATGCAACATGAAAATAATGTTTCAGCTGCCGCTCGCGCTTTGAATATGCACCGTCGTACCTTGCAACGTAAATTAGAAAAACGTCCTGTTCAATCATGAAATCTGAATTTCATAACCGCTAAATTTCCGCACATTCAAAACGCCTTTATCAAAAATTAAATACTGCCCTTTGATACCATTTAAAACGCCTGAAATGTGCGGAGTTTTATCAAAATTTAACGTGCTAACTTTTAACGGCGCGACCTCAATCGGATAATTTAAATCAACCACTTTTGCATCAGCTAAAAATTCAATTTCATTTTGATTAAGTTGGTTTAATTCGTCAGCGCAAATGGCTAATAATTTGTCGCGTTCAGCAATCAAATTTAATGGTTCAATTTGATGTTTTAACATTCGTTGCCATTGGGTTTTATCGGCAACGTGTTTTGCAAGCAACGTTTCAATCAAGCCTGACATTCGACGTGACGTGACTTGAAAAATCGGTAACGCTTGAATCGCCCCTTGGTCAATCCAACGGGTTGGAATTTGGGTGTGGCGCGTAATACCCACTTTTAAACCGCTCGTATTCGACAAATAAACAAAATGCGGCTGAAAACAAAACGATTCTGCCCATTTTGAATCACGGCACGTTCCGAAAGCGTGATGACAGGTTTCAGGTTTCATCATGCACATATCGCATTGCGCGAGCCGCGAAAAACACGGGTAACAATAGCCTTGATTAAAACTTTTATTCATCGGCATATTACAATGCAAACAATATAAATTCCCCGTATGGCGCAACGTCACCGTTTGACCAATCAAATCATTAAGTGGCACGCACTGATGATTTAAAACTAATTCGTAACGAATCGTTGCGTCATGAATTGCTGCCATTTTTTCTAAACGCCCTTGCATTTGTTTCCTCGTTAAAAAGCACATCGTAAGTCTGGTATAATGCCGCAATTTACAAACTTTAACCTTAAAAAAAGAGGATTTTATGTCTTTAATGCGCGTGCCATCTGGCAAAAATTTACCTGACGAAATTAACGTTATCATCGAAATTCCTGCCTACAGCGACCCCGTAAAATATGAAGTTGACAAAGACACGGGAATTTTGACAGTTGACCGTTTTATGGGAACGGCAATGCAATATCCCACCAATTACGGTTACGTTCCACAAACGCTGTCTGACGATGGCGACCCTGTTGATGTGTTAGTGATTGCGCCTGCACCGTTGTTAAGCGGTTGCGTGGTGAAATGCCGTCCGATTGGCGTGTTG
>JBASLW010000102.1:0-10258 GCA_049656545.1 Methylococcaceae bacterium | reverse complement strand
GTTCAACGCGCCAATCATCAAGCGGATAACCAAAACCTGGACGCGCACAATAGCCGATTAAACTTAGCCAAACACGCTCGTGTGCTTCACTTCGACGGCGATATTTTTCACCTTCGAGCAACGTGTTAAATAAGATTCGTAACAATGGCGAATTCCATTCACTTCTATCCATTCCCGTCATTTTTTCTAAATCAGCACGCAGATTTTTCACCGCTTTCGGATCAACTTGTTTCGATTTTGCACCAAAAATATCACTAATTTTTTCGCACAACGCCTCGATATTTTTCGGTAATTCATCTGTCGAATTTGCCACCGCGCTACGTCGTAATTGAAATTCAACGTCCCAGCGTTTTTTTTGATTTTCAATTGAAACGCATTGAATTTTCAGCGTTCCAACTTCGGTTTGCATCACTGCTAGTTCCACTAACACTTCGTTTGTCGAATCACTTTCAAACGCCACAGCAAGTGGCGGTAAAGAATGAAAATCGTCAGTAATTTCAACTAAATCACCTGATTTGAAAATGCTGTCACCTGTTGTCGAAGCCAAATGAAAACGCACTGGTGTTCCTAATCGCAACGCAAAGCGGTGATTTTTTAAAATAATTTCTTCACCTTCTTCACTGCCGCGCGGCAAAATGCAAATCCCTTGTTTTTCAGATTTATTTGTGTCAATTAACAAGAAATAACTGCGAGCTGCACCACCACCGATTTTTAATTTTTTCTCACGTCGTGCAACGGCATAACTTACCGCACCAAATGCAACGGCTAATTCGGGGTGCTGATTTTCTAACAGAATCGGCGATTTTTCGCGCCATGAACTTAGCAATTCAATCGCACGTTTTGTAATCGGCTTACTGCGAAAAACGCCACCATTTAAAAGTAGCGCATCAGGAACAATCGAATTGATTTTCAACGCATCTTTTGCCGCGTGTTCGTGTAATTTTAAAAAGCCTGCAATGTGCTTACTCACTGCGGGTTCAGCGGCATACGGCAAACCAAATTCAACAACACCACTACGTTTTTTATCTGGCAATTCGTTGAGTTTTGAAAGCGGAAAAAAGCCATCTAAAGCAATTTCACGAACTTCGTCACGAGTTAGCGTTGCGGCGCGTGAACCACCAAATAATTTTGAACCACTCGCCAATAACGTGACTTTGACTGATTCAGGCGCATCTTCGGCTAACAATTTTTCTTTTGCTTGGCGACATTGTTCAAGTAATTGGGATAATTCGGCGGCAGATAAACGTTTTTCATTGTTTGATAAACGCGATTCCAACGTATGCGCTAACGCTAAATCCAAATTATCGCCGCCCAACATCAAATGGTCGCCGACACCGATACGAGTCAGTTTAGGTTCTTTTTCGCCTTGTTCAACTTTGATTAAGGTTAAATCGGTTGTGCCGCCGCCTACGTCGCAAACCAATAACAAATGCACGTCTGCGAGTTTTTCTTTCAATTGCGTTGCATTGCAGCGTAACCAGTCGTAGCAAACGGCTTGCGGTTCTTCGAGCAAACGAACATTTTGCAAACCAGCGATTTTTGCCGCTTCCAAGGTCAACGAACGTGCGCCTTCATCAAATGATGCTGGAACGGTAATGACCACGTCTTGATTTTCGAGTGGCGCGTCAGAATTTTGATGCAGCCAAACCATGCGAACGTGTGCTAAATAACTTGCACTCGCTTCAAGTGGCGATACTTTCAAAACGTCTTCACTTGCGCCCCAAGGTAAAATAGCGGCACTCGAATCTACTGACGGATGCGACAACCAACTTTTTGCGCTTGTGACAAAACGCCCTTTGGTTTTTGCCCCTAAAACACGAGCTGCTTCGCCTAAAATTGCATTGTCGTTTGCGGTAAAAGCTAAATTATCCGCTGCAATTTCAGCGTCAGCAGGATGATAACGAACCGATGGTAAAAGTGGACGTGAGGCAACTTGTCCGACATCGACGAGTTGCTCAATCGGAAAAAGTTGAATATTTTGGGTATTTGAAACGGGTGCAAAAGCAACAACCGTATGCGTTGTACCTAAGTCGATACCGACTAAAAATTGAGGTTTATTTGTTTTCACGGTTTTTTAAATAACTTGAGATTTGATGGCGGATAAACAGGTTTTCACCAATTCATTCGCACAGAGTTGAGTTTCTGCTTCGGCGTAACAACGTAATTCGGGTGCATTGCCTGATGGACGTAAATGCACACAATCACCATTTGAAAGTGTCAAACGTAAGCCGTCAGTTAAATCTTGATTCACTATCTGAAACGCATTTTTAGGAAAAAACGAGTTAATCAATGCAGGATTTTTGATAATAGAATCAATTAAATTCCGACTTTGTTCATTCGGAAAATTTTGCAATCTGTCGCTTGCCGTAAAACGTTTAGGTAAAGTATTTAAAAGGTGCGAAATCGTGCAATTTTTTTCACACGCTGCTGCCAAAATTGTCAATGCAGGTAAAACGGCATCACGGGTTGGAAGGGGTTTTAAATTTGGAATTTCGGATTGCAACAAAAAACCGCCATTCGCTTCAAACCCTGCAATTGCACCATTTTCAGAATTCAATGCTTGCATTCCTTCAATGACAAATGGCGAACCAATTTTTGTTCTTAAAACGGTTTTGAATTTTTGGCTTTTTTCGATTGCTGTATTGCAACTGACGGGAACAACTAATTGTGTAACGTTCAAATAATCTGCACATAACAAACCCACAATATCGCCACGCAACCAAACGCCATTTTCATCGCTGATTAAAGGTCTATCACCATCGCCGTCAGTTGAAATAATGGCATCAAAACCGTGTTCTTTTGACCAAGTTAAACCACGTTCAACATCTTCTGGTGAAACGGCTTCAGTATCAATCGGCACAAAAACGTCGGTTCGACCAAGTGAAACAACCTTTGCGCCAAGTTGCTCTAAAATGTCTTTGAAAACATCACGCGCCACGCTCGAATGTTCATACAAACCTAATTTCAAACCCGTTAATTTTGGGAAAAAGTTTGTGTAACGTTCAACGTAAGTCGTAATTGCTTTTGGATTTGTTTCAGGCAAAGTTGTTGAATTTGTTGACGTGACAGAAATTTGTGAATTGATAATTGCAAATTCATCTGCTTTCGTAATTTCACCATCGGGGCGATAAAATTTAATGCCGTTTCTGTCGAAAGGAATGTGACTGCCAGTAACCATAATGGCGGGAATTTTTTCTTCTTGTGCATAAAACGCTAACGCTGGGGTAGGCAATGTGCCGCAAAAATCGATTTCAAAACCACATTGCAAAATCGCTTCCGCACAAGCCTTTGCAATGCGTGGACTACTCGGACGTAAATCCATTCCTAATGCCACTCGTTTAAATGCGCCATTTTCAAAAATGGCTAAAAATGCTTCGGTGTACGCGCTACATAATTCGTCAGTCAAAAGCGTTTCTAAACCACGAACGCCGCTCGTTCCAAAATTTGTACCGCTGGATTTAATCAATTCTTGAATCGTCATTATTCACGCCCGTAATTATCTGAAAAACGCACAATATCATCTTCACCCAAATAACTTCCCGATTGCACTTCAACGATTTCTAACGGAATCACACCAGGATTTTCAAGTCGATGCGCTATGCCTAATGGAATAAATGTCGATTGATTTTCAGTTAATAAAATTTGTTCGTCGCCTTTTGTGACAAACGCTGTGCCTTTTACAACAACCCAATGTTCAGCACGATGATGGTGCATTTGGAGTGATAATTTTGCACCTGGTTTGACGACAATGCGTTTGGTTTTATGACGTTCACCGTTATCAACGGAATCGTAATTTCCCCAAGGACGATACACTTTTTGATGTAAATCCGCTTCAGGACGATTCGCACTTTTTAATTTATCAACAATCAATTTCACGTCTTGGACACGATTTTTGGGTGCAATCATCACAGCATCATCGGTTTCAATAATCACTAAATTTTCAACACCAATCGCCGCAATCAATTTTTTTTCAGAATGAATATAAGAATTTTCACAATCTACGGTTAAAACGTCGCCGCGAATGATGTTGCCAGAATCATCTTTTTCGCCCACTTCCCACAACGCCGACCATGAACCTACGTCATTCCAATTAGCGTCTAATGGCACAACCATGGCGCGTTCGGTTTTTTCCATCACGGCGTAATCAATCGAATCAGACGGACATTTTGCGAAAATTTCGGCATTTAAACGCACAAAATCAAAATCGGCTTTGGCATTTTCAAAAGCGTTTTTACAAACAGCCAACATTTCAGGATTGAATTTTTCTAATTCCTGCAAATAAACGCTTGCTTTAAACGCAAACATTCCGCTGTTCCAAAAATAATCACCGCTTTTAACGTATTCAGTCGCGGTTTCTAAATCGGGCTTTTCAACAAAACAGTCAACGGGAAACGCTTCGCCTGTCGTTTGTGTGCTTTTCATGTAGCCGTAACCTGTTTCGGCGTGGGTTGGAACAATGCCAAATGTCACTAAAAAATCTTGTTTTGCTAAATTTTCAGCAATTAAAACTGCTTTTTGAAATGCGGCGACATTTTTAATCACATGGTCAGCAGGCAAAATCAACAAAATGTCATCAGGCGATTTTGCGGCTAATGCTGCTAATGCAACGGCTGGCCCGGTATTTCTGCCAATCGGTTCGAGAATAATTGCGCTCGGTTTGATGTCAATTTCGCGTAATTGTTCGGCAACCATAAAACGGTGATTTTCATTACAAACCACAATCGGCGCGGCTAAATCATGTAAGCCATTCAACCGATTTAACGTTTCTTGAAGCATCGTATTTTCAGAAACTAACGCCAAAAATTGTTTGGGATATTGACTGCGTGAAAGAGGCCATAATCGAGTACCAGAACCACCAGAAAGAACGACGGGAATCATAAAAATCCTTAATTTTGTTTTGCGCTGTAATTTTTATCGAGCCACAAACGGTATTCGCCACTCGTGACATTGGCAACCCAATCTTGATTTGCTAAATACCATTGAACCGTTTTACGAATTCCCGTTTCAAACGTTTCGGCAGGTTTCCAACCTAATTCACGTTCAATTTTTCGAGCATCAATCGCATAACGTCTATCGTGTCCAGGTCTGTCGGTAACGTAAGTAATTAAGCGCGAATAACTGCCCTCTGAATCAGGTTTTAATTCATCAAGTAATAATGTGATGATATTTACAATATCGATATTGGCTTGTTCATTCCAACCGCCAACGTTATAAACTTCACCCATTTTTCCAGTGTCTAAAATTCGACGAATCGCACTGCAATGGTCTTTCACATAAAGCCAATCACGAATTTGTTGCCCATCGCCATAAATTGGCAACGGTTTTCGTGCCAAAGCGTTAGTGATAATTAGCGGAATCAATTTTTCAGGGAAATGATACGAACCATAATTATTCGAGCAATTGCTAGTTGTAACAGGTAAACCGTAAGTGTGATGCCAAGCACGAACTAAATGGTCACTCGCAGCCTTACTTGCTGAATACGGGCTATTCGGTTGATATAAATTTGTTTCGGTAAAAGGTGCATCATTCGCTTGCAACGAACCATAAACTTCGTCGGTGCTGACGTGATGAAAACGAAAAGTTGTTTTTTTATCTGAATCCAAAAAATTCCAGTATTGGCGAGCCGCTTCTAATAACGTAAAAGTGCCGTCAATGTTGGTTTTCATGAATTCACTTGAATCCAAAATACTGCGGTCAACGTGACTTTCTGCGGCAAAATGGATAATTGCACGCGGTTGATGTTGTTTTAATAAACCCGAAACCAACTCAAAATTACAAATATCACCTTGTACAAAAATATGACGCGAATCATCTTTTAACGAAATTAAATTTTCAAGATTTCCTGCATACGTCAATTTATCAAGATTCAGAACGGGTTCATCAGATTGCGCTAACCAATCTAACACAAAGTTACTCCCAATAAACCCCGCGCCACCTGTTACTAAAATCATAAATTACTCGCTAAAAATCAAAGTGTTTAAACAACACGGTTATAATAACCGCCATTTCTTATTATTTATTTTAAATTTTTCATGGTTTCTTGGCTAAAAAATAACCCACATCTTCTCAGTGGCGGCTTTAAAGGTATCGAAAAAGAAAGCCTTCGTATCAATTCACACGGTTTGATTTCACAAAAAAATCACCCTTATGCGTTAGGTTCGACGTTGACGCATTCGCAAATTACAACAGATTATTCTGAAGCGTTAATTGAATTGATTACGCCGCCGTTTGCCGATATTCGTGACACGCTCAAAACACTGCAAAACATTCATCAATTTGTTTATGAAAATTTGGACGGCGAGCAGTTGTTATGCGCGAGTATGCCATGTGGCATTGATGGCGACGACAGTATTCGCATTGCAGAATACGGCACATCAAATATCGGCAAAATGAAACACGTTTATCGGCACGGTCTTTGGCATCGTTATGGACGGACGATGCAAGCGATTGCGGGAATTCATTTTAATTATTCTGTGCCTGATAAATTGTGGGCATTTTTATATGAAACATCAGGGAAAACACAATCGTTTTCTGATTTCAAAAACGCCGCGTATTTTGGTTTGATTCGCAATTTTCAACGCATCGGCTGGTTGATTTTGTATTTATTTGGCGCGTCACCAGCAATTTGTAAAAATTTTTTCAAAAGTCGCCCTTCGTTAATGGCGCAATTTGAAGAATTTGATAACGGTACGCTTTTTCATCCTTATGCCACGTCTTTGAGAATGAGCGATATTGGTTACAAAAGTAAAAACCAAGCGAATTTGCAGATTGATTACAATTCAATTGAAGGCTATGTTGAAAGTTTAAGCTCCGCAATTAGCACGCCTTATGCAGATTACGAGAAAATTGGCGTGTGTGAAAATGGCGAATACAAACAACTTAATGCCAACATTTTGCAAATTGAAAATGAGTTTTACAGCATTATGCGCCCAAAACAAATTGCCCGTTCAGGTGAAAAACCAACGGCGGCATTAAAACGTGCTGGTGTGGAATATGTTGAGATGCGAGCGTTAGATTTAAATCCATTTCATCCAATTGGAATTGATGAACCGACAGCGCGTTTTATTGAGGCATTGTTATTGACCTGTTTATTGACAGAAAGTTCCGACATTACCACTAACGAATTATGCGTGAATAATTCCAATCAGTTAATTGTTGCGAATTCAGGACGTAAGCCGAATGTAGAACTTGTTAAAAATGGTGAAAAAATCACGTTACAAAACTGGGCGCGACAAATTTTGACAACAATGCAACCGATTTGTGAAGCATTAGATTCAACAGAAATCAATTCGCCTTATTCGCAAAGTTTAATGTTGCAACGGGAATTGATTGAAAATCCCGATTTAACACCGTCGGCAAAAATGCTTGTTGCAATGCGAAATGCTGAAAAACCGTTTTCGTGTTTTACAGTAAATCAATCAGCCGAATTAGCGAAGTTTTTTGCTGAAAAATCGTTAGACGATGAAACAAGACAGAAATTCATAAAATTGGCTACTGAATCACACGCTAAACAAAATGCCGTTGAATCTGCGCCGCAAATACCATTTGAAGAATTTTTAGAACGCTATTTTTCAGAATTAGGAGAAAAATAATGTCAGTGCAAAATGAAATTATTGAAATCGTGAAACGTGTTTTGCACGTTTCAACAAATTTAGATGGTGACTCGGTGTTAATTGGAGCAATGCCTGAGTTTGATTCGATGTCAGTTGTGTTAATTTTGACAGCGTTAGAAAATCAATATGGTTTTGTTGTCGATGACGATGAAATTACAGCCGATATTTTTGAAACAATTAGTACATTAACGGCGTTTGTTGAACAAAAATTAGTGGTCTGATTTGCCTGTGAATTGCATCCAGCTTTTACGCGCTAAATGCGGAATTAACAAATATAATGGCATTCTTAGCCAATGCGAACGAATATACAAAAGCTCACTTGCAACGCCCAAACCTGTGACTTTGCATGTTGAATGATTCGGAGCTAAAGCGCGTAAAAACAACGCATTCATCAAACCTTTTTGTAACGCATTCAAATTTCCCAATTTTGCCGCTTCATCAATGTAAAAATCAGGAATTGGCGTGTGCAAAATGCGTTGTGTGTAATTCAAAGCGTAATAAAGTGGGCGTTCTAAGTTAAGTTCAATCGCACGCGCAAGCAATGATTCCCATTGATTATTTGGCACAATAAATTGCCGTAACAACAAATCTAAATCTGAAATATCACGCAAACCTTGATTAAATTCGCCTTCGTGAAAAAGATGCGTCGCACTGTGCAAAATCATATCGACAGGCGATAACACAAACAATCCTGGCATATTTTCTAACGCATCAGCGTGTTCCCACAATTTTTTAGGCTTGGGTTTTAAACGTGAAGTCGGTGGAATAATCGTGTGATGAACGTCTAACGTCGTTTGACGTTGCAAATGTTGAAGTGGTGGGATTTCGTGCATCCATTCACGGTAATAACGTTGTTTGTAATTATCGAAAAAATCACCAAACCACCCTTTTTTAATTAACGCACTTTCAGCCGCATCCAAATCCGATTTTGAAACCATAATGTCGGTATCACTGAATAAACGACCTTGTGCGGAATCTGTATTTGCCCAAATGTAAGCCGCGCCTTTTAATAAAACGAAATCGATTTTTTCAGAATGCAATGCCTTGTGAATTTGCTGAACTTCGTATTTCGCGGAACGGGCATTCGCATTGGCTAAATGAATTGAATTTAAAAAATGAAGGCGTGGTTTTTCGGGAACTTGCGCTAATAATTCGCGTTTTTGCAAAAAAACCGCAATTCGACTGAGCAAATTGGCACGACGTGCTTGGCGAATCAATAATTCCCAGTTGTAATGTTCAAAATCCAAACTTTCAAGCGTGTTTTGTCCATGCTGACGCAAAAATTGAATCAATAAAATCTGTTTCAGCATCGCTTATTCCTTTCCGTGTTTCGTTACGATTTCGTTGATGCCATTTAACGCCGTTGCCAAATCGGGATAACTAAAATCGTAACATTCGACTTTATCAATCAAGCCTGTCATCGCTTCAAAACCCATTGCACCTAAAATGTTAAAGTTGAACGCATTTTCAGCCAACGTCATAAAAGCACGACTTTTGGCTAACGGTGTCAGTTCTGGTTCATTTTCAGCGCGATAATGCGGAAAGACTAAAAAGGCAGGTTTGACAGGAATGGATTGGGCAAGTACCGACGATTCTGGCGCACGCATATAAGCAATGTCGCCTTTTGTTGTGTCGGGAATAATGTCACCAAAAACCGCTTCAGGTGAAAATTGTTTGATAATTTGAATGGATTGATTTTTTAAACTTACAGGACGTGGTGCGGGATAAATTAACTCATCCTCTACTGATAATAATGCCATTTCATCTGATAACAATCGCCAACCTTCACAAACCAATGCAGCACATAATGTACTTTTGCCACTTCCAGGCGTACCAGGTAAAAGAATTCCGACACCATTTTTTTCAACAATAGCCGCGTGGATAATTAAATACTGATGCGCGTTATTCGCAATGCACCAATTCAAGCCCCACTCAAAAAAAGCAGGAGCTTGGTGTATAGGAAAAGGAGAAAAAGGCTCATAACCATCAAACGAAAATTGAATTTGGGGTTTTAGCCAACGACGATAACCACTAACAGAACTGACTGAAACATGGTAATCAATGAAATTTATAGAATTCGTTTTGGAATAATGTTGATAAAGTTGTTCAAAATGCAATTGCATTGAAGGTAACGATGATTTTAACTGAACTCGAAAAATACCTGTTTGAAAAAAAAAATCCATAATTTCAGTCATATCCACAAACAAAACGATTCTCTAAATAAGCTCAAAGTTCTCAAAACTATCTATAAATTCATCGATAATTTTTTTTGCCTCTTTCTTATCAATACCATTATTAGCAGTCACTTTATTTATCAAACTAGGTATATCAAAACCTTGTTGAATCATCATTAACAAATCAGCACCTAATGAAGATAGTAAATGCAATGCCCCTGAAGAGTTGTTATAAACAGCAACCTCTGTTTCAAATTGATGAAACAACAATGATGACTGAGGCGATTTCATCATGCTGGCGCATTCATAACGCAAGTAGTCGATGCTACATTGTGCATAGCTGCTTCTATCAGTTTGGGGAAATTAGTAACGGTTATAAACTCGTTAGTTGTCCCAATCACAGGTAGTTTTACACCAACCAACTTTGATGGAATTCCGTTGTCATTACAATTCCAAAATTCAGCTGTGGTC
>JBASLW010000101.1:0-7887 GCA_049656545.1 Methylococcaceae bacterium | reverse complement strand
TTGTAACGTGTAGATACTTTCGGACAGGGGATTTAATCACCGATACGCATAATGCAATCGAAAATAAACACCACACCGCCGCGTATTCATTTGGGTCGTCGGTTGTAATATCTGAAATCCAAGGTCCCATAAAATAATGAAATAAGACGAATTTCCACGAACCGTAAAGCGTAGGCAATACAAATGCCACCAAAATATACGCCAAAACGTGTAACCCCCAATTGAAATTAAATAACCATTCAATTGGATGTGATAACAAACCATTCAACGGCATTTGCCACGCAATGTGCCACGCACCAGAAACAGAGCAAATGTGAGGGCCACAGAAACCTTCTGTGCCAATGACGCATTCCCCTGCCCACGCAAACGGATACATTTTAAATAAAATCAAAATCGAACCTGCCGCGCAAAGCGTATAAACCGCCGTACGGATTTTGAGTTTTACGCTTTCGGGGATGAAATACATTGCCACCATATTCGCAAAAAACGGCTGGAACGCAACGTGTAAATATCCCAGCATTGTCAGTATTTGATTATTGGGGTTGTCGCACAAATCGATATAAACGTAGGTGAACGCTTGCAATAATTCCATTAACGCAAAATACGTTAACGGAATCCAAAGTTCTTTTGATTCACCTCTTTTGGCAATGTAATAAGCCGTTCCTAAACCGACTGCAGCGAGTACCCCAGACGCTTCACCACTCCAACACATGATGTTTTCCTCCTAAATGCTTTAATTTTATTATTTTTGTTTTTAACGCAATTGTGACAACTGCGCCTCAAAAAATTATATCACACAAAAAATAGTGGCTTTTTTGCGTGCTATACTTTGAAAATCTTGTTAATTTCGCTAATTATTTCAATGTCAAAACTCACTGTTACTAATCACAATCGCAACGTGACAAATCTCAATTACATTTATCCCGTTATTTCTCGTCGTGCGGGTGGGTTGTCGATTGGCATCAATTTCAACACAAATAACGCTTGTAATTGGCGGTGTATTTATTGTCAAGTGCCTGATTTAAAACTCGGCGCGGCTCCTGAAATCGATTTAGATTTGTTAGCGAAAGAATTACGACTATTTTTAGACGACGTGTTACACGGTGATTTTTACGAACGAATGGAAGTGCCGATTGAACAACGTGTTATTAAAGATATTGCGATGGCAGGAAATGGCGAACCCACCAGTTTGGCGAATTTTGACCAAGCGATTCAAATCATTGGCGACATTGCGACTGAGAACGGAATTTTTCCAGAAAGTCATTTTGTGTTGATTACAAACGGCAGTTTGATTCATCGTGAAACAGTGCAAAAAGGGTTGAAAATTCTGGCGGATTTTGGCGGTGAAATTTGGTTCAAAATGGACAGCGCGACCAAAGAAGGCAGAGCGTTTGTAAATAATTCGGCTCAAACGAATGATGCTGTTTTGAAAGCGATTACAATTGCATCAGGCATTTGTGAAACGAAAATTCAAATTTGTTTGGTTGATTATCAACCGCGCGGATTTTTGGAAAGTGAACGCGAAGGATTTTTGACATTTTTAGCAGACATTCGCTCAAAAACAGATATTCAAAATGTCACGATTTACACGTTGGCGCGTCCTTCTCACCAGCCCGAAGCCATTGATTTAAAACCAATGGCTTTAGGCATTATGCAAAATTTCGCGGTTGAAATTCGGCAATTAGGATTTAATGCTCAAGCGATTGCGTGATTTTTCACACTATAACGCAACGCCATCCACATAAAAAATTGCGTACCTAAAATCAAATTTGCCATCAATAAATGAATCGGTTGTGCAACGGGTGGCATTCCTAAACGGTCTAAACTCACCCCCGCTAAAATCGCCGTGACAATCAAACCAAACACTAAAAATCCTGCTTTAACTAACGGGTGATTTTTAGATACATTTTGCCAAAGTCGCCAAACTAGCCACGCATTGGTAAATAAAATCAACGACGAAAACGAACGATGAATATAAAAAATAATCGGAAAATCATCGCGCCAAAATTGCCGTTCAACGACTAAATCATGCGAAATAAAATCCACCGCTTCTCGAACTTGTGTTCCCATCGTGATTTGAATCAACGTCATAATTAAAACAGCGTTTAATACTTTAGGAAATTTCTCAGGCAACACACTCAAATCAATCGGTGCAAAACTGTCGCGTTGTGAACGTGTAATCGTATAAATCAACAGCGCGACAATGATTAACGCCACAACCATGTGAATCGTGATTTTAAGTGGATTTAAATTGCTTGAAACCACCGTTGAACCGAGCCAACCTTGAAATCCAACTAACAAAAATGCAGTCACCGCCAAATAAAAAACAGGCTTGTCGGTTTTCAAATAAATCCGTGATGACCATGCAGTTAAAAAAATTAAAAAACCAATTGTCACGCCGACCAAACGATTTGTATATTCTGTCCAGGTTTTAACAGGATTAAATTGCGTGTTTTCATAACCGCGTGCGGCGTAAATTTCATGATAATTCGCGGGTAATTGTGCTTCGGATGTTGGCGGAATCCATTGTCCAAAACAGGTAGGCCAATCAGGGCAACCCATTCCCGCTCCTGATGCACGCACAATTCCCCCTGCTAAAATCACAATATAAACCGCGCAAATTGTCAGCATTCCTAATCTGCGAAAACGTAATGCGGCGGCTTCATTCATGATTTATGTCCATCAATAATTTTTAAAATATCGCGGGTTTCATTTTCCAAGTGCAATGTTTCTTGTGTTACTTCAACGTTTAACACGCACAAAACTAGCATTTTATTGATAGTCGTCGTTTCAATTTCTTCCGTGACGGCATCTTTAATTTTTCGTGGCAAACTGCGAAGTTGCGCCAATAAAACGTCCCCGACTTTTTCATTATTTTCATCAACAATCACGCAACCCGATTCAATTGTCGCTGTGGGTTCGCACATGGCAAGTGTCAATTGTCGTTTTACTTCACCTAAATAATGTGTGCGTGTCACAATTTCTTGTCCTGTGTAACACCCTTTTGTAAAACTCACCCCGCCTGTATCATCCAGTTTTAACATTTGTGGAATAAATTGCTCGCTGGTTTCAGGCAAAATCCACGGTGTTCTAATGGTTGTCGAATTTAATAATTTCGCAATTGGCGCGTTTTCAATTTCAATCATTTCAACTTTTGAACGTAATTTATAATGTTCAAGATGCGTTTGAACCGTTTGTAATATCGATTTCGGCAAAATCAACCAAAAACCTTCTGTTATTTTTGTGATAAAAAAAATCGCAATAACTTTTCCTTTGGGTGTGCAAAATGCACCTAAATTTCCTTTCTTTTCAACCACTTCATTGACATCGCAAGTCGTTTGTCCCTGTAAAAATGATGCGGCATCTTTGCCCGTCACAGCTAAAACACTTAAATCGGTTAAATTGATTAAAGACTGCATTTTTTCTCCAATGTTAAAAAACGGTAAGTAAAATCGACTTTTTCATCGTGGTTGATTTGTTCGCACGCAATTTCATTCCATTGATTTAAATCAATTTCAGGAAAAAACGTGTCGCCTTCAAATTCAATTTGAATATCAGTTAAATAGAGTTTTTGCGCGAAAGGCAATGCCATTTCATAAAGTGTCGCTCCACCAATAATAAATAATTCATCACCGAGCGTTTCTGCTTTTTTTAACGCATTTTCGAGCGAATTAAAAACCAAACAGCCTTCAGGTTGATAACTCAAATTATGACTTAAAATCATGTTGGTACGTCCATCGAGCGGTTTGCCAATCGATTCAAACGTTTTTCGTCCCATTAAAATTGGCGCATTCATTGTAATGGCACGAAAGCGTTTTAAATCTGCCGACAAATGCCAAGGCATTTTGTTATCGCGTCCAATCACGCGGTTTAAAGACATCGCAACGATAAGTGATAGTTTCATAGAGATTTTGTAGACGCTTTTAATAAGGAATATCGTCAGCACGAATGCCGACATCTGGCAAATCACGAATTTCACGCGCTGATTGAAAATCGATAATTTTGTCTTCTGCCATTCGAGCTTTAGCTTTTTCCATGTTTTCGACTTTGCCTTTCCAGCCGTAAGTCGGATTGAGTTTGTAGCCCGTTGTTGTTCCTTCTTTAACTTTCAAAATAATTTCTTTATTAACTAAAAGTTTAATTGCTCTACTAACATGGGTCTTTTGCATTTCAAGTTGCTTTGCTATTTCAACCTGTTTAATTGTAATGTAATTTTCAAATTCTAAATTTCCCATTAAAAAAAATAATACGGATTTTGTTTCCCCCGTCAGCTCTCTATCTTTAGCAATTTCTATCAATGAATCTTGAAAAATGACAAAAGCATCTTTTGCAACATCTATAGACAAGTATGAAAATTCCACACCGCAAAAATCTACAATTTCTTTAAACCATTCACCATTTAGTCTATTTTTTTTATTTGCCTCATGTAATTGTTTTTCAACAATTCGTGCATTTTGCATAAATTCTGAAGTCATTACAGAAATAATCCCAACTGGATTAGCTGTGTTTAATTGTATGACGCGCTGTTTGATATTGCTGGAAATTCCAATTTTTTTATGTCCAGCACTATCTTCAATAATATAAATTTGCTTCATGTTCTATCTCAACGTTCACAAAAAACGTTTAACGGCGTGAGAATTTCTTCCCACGCCAAAAAATTACAGAAATTACAGTGAATACACGGCATTTAATTCAAGAAAGGCTTGTTCGATTCGTGTCACCATGCTGACTTGCGAAGCACGTTGCCAAATACGCGGGTCGTAGTATTTTTTATTCGGTTTGTCGTCGCCATCAGGATTGCCGATTTGACCTTGTAAATAACCTTCGTTAGCTTTGTAGTAATTCATTACACCTGCCCACGCCGCCCATTGTGTATCAGTATCGATGTTCATTTTAATGACACCATAACTAATGGCTTCGGCAATTTCTGCCGCTGATGAACCGCTTCCGCCATGAAACACAAAATCCAACGCATTTTTTTCTAAACCAAATTTTTCTGAAACATGTGTTTGTGAATCACGCAAAATAGTCGGGGTCAATTTCACGTTACCTGGTTTATAAACGCCGTGAACGTTGCCAAATGACGCAGCAATCGTAAAACGTGGACTGATTTTAATCAGTTGTTCATACGCATACGCGACATCTTCAGGCTGTGTGTAAAGTGCATCTTGATGTAAATGACTATTATCAACGCCATCTTCTTCGCCACCCGTGCAACCCAATTCGATTTCTAGCGTCATACCAAGTTTGCTCATGCGTTCTAAATAGCGACCGCAGATTTCGATATTTTCATGTAACGATTCTTCTGATAAATCGAGCATGTGTGAACTAAAAAGAGGTTTTCCTGTCGCGGCAAAGTGTTTTTCACCTTCATCAAGCAATCCATCAATCCAAGGCAATAATTTTTTGGCGGCATGATCAGTATGCAAAATCACAGGAATGCCGTAATGTTCTGCGACAGAATGAACGTGTCGTGCGCCTGCGATTGCGCCTAAAATTGCGCCGTTTTGTCCGTCTAATTTTAAACCTTTTCCAGCAATAAACTGTGCGCCACCATTTGAAAATTGGACGATAACGGCAGATTGTGATTTTGCAGCGGCTTCTAAAACGGCGTTAATGGAATCACTATTGACAACGTTCACAGCTGGTAATGCCATATTATGTTTTTTACAGAATGCGAAAATTTTTTGTACATCGTCGCCTGTGACAACGCCTGCGCTAACGATTTCTGATAATTTTTGAGCCATGAAAATCCCCTTAAACAGTAGAAAATAAAATCGTGATGCCATTTCTGTTGCTCAACAATGACATAAACGCCTTATTTTTGCATAATCGGACAAATTTCACGCGCATAAAAATTAAGGAATAGAAATGAAAAAAATTTTAGTCGTTTTTACAGGTGGCACGATTGGTTCAAATGTACAAAATGGCGCGATTGATACAGATGAAAAAACCGCTTTTACATTATTGGAAAAGTATCAACAGCGTTATCCACAAGCCAACGTGATTTTTACCACCTTGCAACCGTATCAAATTTTAAGTGAAAACCTGTCACCACAAATTTGGACAACGTTAATTTTAGCGATTGAAAATGCTCATCCTGAAAACTACGACGGAATTATTGTCACGCACGGCACAGATACATTAGCTTATTCAGCGGCAGCATTGAGTCTGTATTTTCACGCGCTAACAGTGCCGATTTTTTTAGTATCAAGTCATTTGCCGTTAAGTCAGCAAACGGCAAATGGTTTAGATAATTTCAGTTTTGCTGTTGAAAAAATTATCACTGAAAGTTTAACGGGTATTTTTGTTCCCTATCGAAATCCGAATGAAAAAACTGTCACGTTGCACAATGGCACACGTTTAATGTGTTCTCCGCAATTAAGCAGTGATTTTTTTAGCGTGGCAAACCTCCTCAATTCGATGCAAAAAAATACGTTTAACCCGCCGCTTAAAGCGCAATTTTCAGACAAAATTCTATTGATTAAGCCCTACCCTGCTTTGAATTATGACCATTTTGATTTGAAAAATGTTGAAGCGGTTTTGCACGATTTATATCATTCAGGAACGGCTTGCACGACAGAAATTTACGGCAAAAATCATTCGTTATTGTCTTTTATCGAGCGTTGTAAAGCCGAAAATGTGGCAATTTATTTTGCGCCGATTTTGAAATCCGAAGCGGCCTATCAATCGACAATTGACTTTGTTAATAATGGCGCGTTGATGCTTTGGAATATGACACTTGAAACGGCTTTTGTAAAATTATCGTGGGCTTATGGTAATTTTGCAGAGACATCAACTATCATTTCATTCATGCAGCTAAATTTAGCTGATGAATATGTTTAAAATCTAGGAGAATTTATGAGTACCGTTGTAGAAAAAATTTGTGAGCCAAATGGCAAAATTATTTATCGTTTAACCATCAAACTGTCAAACGGCACGACTAAAGTTGAAAATTTTGAACGCGCTTTTGATGCTCAAAAACGGCAACGTCAAATTGAAGAAGATTCACGCAAAGGTATCACGGGGAATCATTACGGGTAATTTCAAATACAAAAAAGCCGCGCTAGTTTTAAATTAGCGCGGCTTTTTTTATTGACAAAAACGACCTTATTTATGCGCTGCGTCGTAAATTTGTGACATTTCTTTTAAGATTTCAGCCGCGCCTTTTGCTGCTGCGCCTGCTTCACTCATGCTGCTGTCAGCTGATTCACGCGCCGCACGCAATTTATCATTCAATTTTTGACGTAAACGTTCTGTTTGTTCATAACGGAATTCTTTTTGCGCTTGACGAGCTTCACCGATTGCAGCAATAAATGCCGCTTTATCGCCATTACCGTCTGCAATTGAAATCGCTTCATTCACTTTCGTGATTGTTAATGCCGCTGCAGCTTTTACAACCGCATTTTTGTCTTGGTGTTCTTCAGCTGCAAAAGCAGGAGCAGAAACGGTTGCAAATGCGCCAACAACAGCGATTGATAAAGCGATTTTTTTAAAGATGTTCATGTTGTTCCTTGAGTGAAAAAATGGAAGTCGTTTATCTTTAAACCTACTATAAAAGTAGGTTAAGAACGGGCGCATTATAGGTGATTTAAATGGTGTTGGCGATAGTCCTGCAAAAGAGTAATACATCAACTGTCAAGAAATCGTCAAAACTTGCCAATCTGTTTTTGGCATAATTACTGCATTTTAGAATGCAATAACAATAACGTCATCCGTCGTTATTGGTTAATTCGGTATAATCGCCAGCATTTTTTGCTGTCTACGTTTAGTGAAACAAAAACTATAGGTTCTCGATATGGCTCAAATGGAACAAGAGGCTGCGGCAGAAAAGCCGTCTAAAAAGCCCTTAATTATCTTGGTACTTGCTATCATTCTTTCTTTAGC
>JBASLW010000100.1:0-24162 GCA_049656545.1 Methylococcaceae bacterium | reverse complement strand
TACAACCGACTATGAACCCAATCGTGTTCTGCGTAATACGTTTTGAATAATTCAAACGCCACTTCAAAATCTTCTGGAATTTCGCCAACGTGCCAGTTATTGAGCAACGCCCGTTTCACCAACACATCCGCGCCATTGCCAATCCATTGTTGAATTATGGCTTGCGAATGCGTTGGTTTACCAAGTTGCGTCAACGCAAAATTGACTGCTTCCACCAAATCAGGCGCGGAATCAATCAACGTTCCATCTAGGTCAAAAGCAATCAATTTCACAGACATAATTACGCCGCTTTCGCTAATTCAGCACGCATTTCGTCGATAACTTTTTTGTAATCAGGTTGGCTAAAAATCGCCGAACCCGCAACAAATGTATCTGCGCCCGCCGCTTTGATTTCGCGGATATTGTCAGTTTTTACGCCGCCGTCGATTTCTAAACGGATGTTACGACCACTTTCGTCGATGCGTTTTCTCACTTCGCGCAATTTTCCGAGAGCAGATGGAATAAACGATTGACCGCCAAAACCTGGATTCACCGACATCAACAAAATAATGTCAATTTTATCCATAACGTAATCCAAATAATGTAATGGCGTACCAGGATTGAAAACCAAACCTGCTTGGCAACCTTGGTCTTTAATTAATTGCAACGTGCGGTCAATGTGCTTTGAGGCTTCAGGGTGAAACGTGATAATGCTCGCACCTGCTTTGGCAAAATCAGGAATCAAACGATCTACGGGTTCAACCATCAAATGCACATCAATTGGCGCAGTGACACCATGTTTGCGTAACGCTTCACACACCAACGGACCAATGGTTAAATTTGGTACAAAGTGATTATCCATCACGTCAAAATGCACAATATCCGCACCTGCTTTTAAAACGTTGTCTACTTCTTCGCCCAATTTTGCAAAATTCGCAGATAAAATAGATGGTGCAATCCAATTTTCATTCATAAATAAATCCTCTTGTTAAAGTTAAAAAATTTTCTAAGTTTGAAGTCAATAAACAATAATCTTATTACGACCTCCATTTTTTGCACGATACATTGCATCATCAGCACATTTAAGAATGTCATCTTGATTTTTAATTGAACCAACAAAATCAACCATTCCAATGCTTGATGTGCATCGATGCTCAATTATTTTTCTACCAACAGTTAATTGATAAGGTTCTGCTAAAGCGAGACGAATTTTCTCAGCAATCGATAAGGCGATTTGCTTTGCTTCAATCTCATCTGTTCCCAACTCACTTAATAAAACTACAAATTCATCACCACCAAAACGCGCAACGGTATCCACTTTGCGAACGCATTGATTTAAACGTTGTGCCACTTCAACTAATAACGCATCACCTGCATCATGTCCAAATTTATCGTTAAGGGGTTTAAATTTATCTAAATCTAAAAACATCAACGCGCCATATTCTTGCTCACGTTCACTAACGAGTATTACTTGTTCTAATCGGTCAATCAACAAACGACGATTAGCTAATTTAGTTAACGGGTCATAAAACGCTAATTGACGAATAAGCTCTTCATCATTTTTACGCGCTGTAATATCAGTACGAATACTAATGTATTGAGTCGGTTTTTCGTTTCGATTCAAAAACGGCACAATGGTTGTTAATACCCAATAAATACTGCCATTTTTAGCCCGATTACAAATTTCGCCACTCCATATTTTTCCCTTAGCTATACATTCATACAGCTGTTTAAAAAATTCTTTGGAATGTATGCCTGAATTTATAATTCGATGATTTTTACCGAGTAATTCTTCTTTGCTATAGCCACTAATATCACAAAATTTTTGATTAACAAACGTAATTGAGCCTTGTATATCGGTTATTCCAACAAGCGCATGTTCATCTAAAGCAATTTTGTAATAATGCAATTCATCCAAACTGCAATGTAATTTTTCTTCAATCGTCGAAAGTTTTGTATTTTGTTCATCTAAATGCGTAACTGCTGACATAGCAACTATCGATAATCCAATCATATAAAACCAATAATTCAGCAATTGTGTTTTTTCTAAATCATCAGCAAAAAAACCAACATGGTGAACTGCACCGCCTAAGGCTTGTGTGCCAACCAATAACAAGACGAATGTCATACCACGCACGCCTAATTGTCCACCACCTAAAATTAGCAAGGGAAAAAACCAATAACCGCGTGAAATTAAACCTAAACTTTCATGAAACCAGTCAAAAAATACAACTTGACCAAGAAACCCTGCCAACAAAATTAACGCAATTTTTTTAGCTGGGTCATGTTGAACATGATTTGGGTTAGCCTTGTAAGCATTCACAACCAAAATAAATGGTGTAATTAGCAAAATACCTAAAACATCGCCCATCCACCAATGAACTAAATTCTTTGTAATTTCGTCTTGAGAGATCAAAAAATCGATTATATGCAACGTTGTTACACCGATAACCGCTGCAATAATACAAGCGACAAATGTTATTTTTATAAGTAGTAAATAATGTCGTAATTTACTAAAGGCAAAACTGAAATTATTGTTACCTTTTAGAACATAATCAATCACACCGATTTCTAACGTGCTACCTGTTGCAATGGCTAACGCAGCAAAAACATTATTTAACGTCATTAGGTTAATAAAAATCGAACCTAAAAATATCGACGATAAATAATTTCTTCCACCAAGTAATACTGTTGCTAATCCCAAACCCGTCATTGGACGAATAACGCCAACAATGCCGTTTTCTGTGCTGTATAAATGCGTAACATGAGCAATCACTGCGTAAATAATCGCAACGGCAAAAATTTTTATTACGCCCTTAATTTTCATGACGAACTCTCTACTCTGTTTTCACATCATCACGCAACACATGAAACAAATGCTCAATTAAGCCGTCGCTGTCTTCAGCAGCATTTTCATAAACACCGTCAGGATTACTATTCGCACTTTCGCGTTGTTCGTGATTACTCGCAAGCGACGCACTGATTAACGTTTCGCCGTCTTTCGGTTCAAGCGTGAGCAAATAAATAACTTCTGTTATATCTTTGTTAATAAAACTCATCAATCCGCTTAACGTGCCTTGCGATTTATAACTGACATAATATAAATGTTTGTTTTTATCGTAATCAGTCACTTTTATATCGCTTTGACGCAACGCAGTTCCAAGCACACGCCACGCATCCATCACAGGTAATTTCAACAATAATTTTTGCGGTTTCTCATCAAGTAAAACCACTTTTTCATCTAAACCGCCAATTTGTTTTTTCGGTTCAACGCTGTCATCGACAACAGCGTTTTGCGGTGATTTTTGTAATGCTAACGTTGGTGGTTTTTCTAAAATAGCGGTGTCGCGGTAACGGCTATTTCCTCCACCACACGCGACTAAACTGCAAGCTAAAACGAAAAGAAAAATTTTGTTTTTCATATTACTGACAAAAAAAACGACGGTGCGTTAAGACAGGAAAACCAGCCCGAACTTTAATGATTCTTTCATGGTCAATTTCTGCTGAAACAAATCCACTACCTGTTTTATAGCAATCCAAAATCACGCCCCAAGGGTCAATAATCATGCTGTGTCCAAAGGTTCTACGCCCATTTTTGTGGAAACCTCCTTGATTTGGCGCGATGACGTAACATAAATTTTCAACTGCTCGCGCCCGCAATAATAATTCCCAATGCGCCGCACCTGTTTCTGCGGTAAATGCGGAAGGAATCACAATAAAATCAACGCCTTGCTCACTTATTTTGCGGAAAAATTCAGGGAAACGTAAATCATAACAAACTGCTACGCCCATACGTCCGAATGGCGTATCAACAACCAAAAAGTCATCGCCAGCTTCAATCGAATCGGATTCACGATAAACTTCATTCGTGTTCGGAACGTGAACGTCAAATAAATGCACTTTGTCATAACGCGCGACGCGCTGACCTTTATCGTCATAAATTAAACATGCAGCTCGCACTTTATTTTCGTTATCGCCAGCAATCGGAATCGTGCCGCCAACAATCCATACGCCGTATTTTTTCGCGGTATTTTCTAAAAAACTTTGAATTGTGCCTAAACCGTCAGCTTCTTTGGCTTTGACTTTGTCTAATTCGTGATTGCCCATCAAAGCGAAATTTTCAGGCAACGCGACGAGTTTCGCGCCTGCTTTCACCGCTTCGGCAATCAATTTTTCTGCTTCTAACAAATTTGCACTGATGTTTGGACTGGAAGCCATTTGAATGGCAGCACATTTAGTCATGACGAGCCTCTTTTGAATTAAGTTTTTGATTTAGCCACGAAAAATCGGTGATTCCGTGCCACGTTTTTTGTATTAAACCGTCGTTTTCGTGCATTGGAATGACATCTACATTTCCCCACGAACCTTTAACCTGATATTGCGAACCGAAGAAAAAACCATCTTGATTTTCACCTGTCAATGTTTTTCCAACAAGGCTCATAATTTTGCCTACAATTGTACCAGCAATAGGCACTGCGTCAGCACTTTTAGGCGTAACATCGACTAAATAATTGACATTTTCATGCACAAAATCGGTATCGCCTTGGAGCAAAATTTTCGCAGGAATCGCATCAACTGTTAAATTCTTTGTACTGGCTTTGCCTTGCAAAATATCGAAATGCCCGTTAATCGAATCAAAGGTTAAGCCTTCTAAATAAACGTCACTAAAATCAAGTTGAATACGTTTTAGCCATTGTTCCAACGCTAATACGCCTAAAATTCGTCCAAAACCTGGTTCGATGCTCAAAATCCGTCCGTTTTGCAAATCTAAATCGATTGCGCCGCGCAATTTTTCTAAGTCAAATTCTTGCAGTGAGCCTTGCCAATTCAATTCTAATTTTGCATTGCCTTTAGTTTCGGCAATATCTTTAGTAATGCCCAAATTTGAAAATAACAAACCTGCCTTGAAAAATTCCAATGTACCGCGCAATTTTGTTTGTAAACCTGATTCGCCTGTCATTGATAAATGATGCGTTGTCGCTTGTAAATCGACTGTTTTAACTTGCATTCCCGTTTCAGTTTGCGTGGTTTCAATGTTTAATTTACCGAGCGGTTTATCATTCCAAAATGTTTGCAAACTTTGCAGTGATAACGAAAAGCCTTTGTTTCGTTCATTTTTTGATAATTGCGGCGACGATGATGAATTTTCATTGTCGTTATTTTGAAATTGCTTAAAAATCGCCAAATCGAATTTTTCTAGCTCCAATTTCAACACCGAATTTTTTTGTAATTGCACAATTCCCGTTGCAAAACTGCTTTTCAAATCACCGTGCCACATTTCATTTTCGCGTTTCAAAACCAAATCAAACACGCCTAAGTCAGCATTTTTCCAACGCGCATTTTGGCTGTGAATTGCAATAGTGTGAATGCTTTCAGCGTTATTTTCCGAGCTTGCTGCCGCAAGTCCAAGCCAATCTTGCAACGCTAAATCATTACGCGAAATTTTCAAACTCAGCCCTGTTTCTTTTGGTAAATCGACTTTGCCGTCACCGAGTAAAATCGTACCACGTTCTAATTCTTTAGCTTTGGTATCGAGATTTACCGCTGCTTTCAAACGTTCGTTGTAATTCAAATTCATCGGCAAAAATGTTTCGTCGCCGAGCGTAAAATTCATTGAAAACGGAGTTTTTTGCAATTTTGCTTTAGCAAGTTCAGCAGGTAAATTTAACGAAATTCCCGCCAGCATCGATTGAACTTGCAACGTCGGCGACGCTTTGCCATAAGGCAGCGCAAGCGTGAGTTGATAATCGGTTAAACCTTCAATCCACGTTGTTTTTGCATTCAATTTTGTCAGCGGCAAAATATCGAGTTGCGAAAATAAATCTTCCACGCTTGTGCTACCGATAACATTGACGCTGGTTTGCGTATCGCCACTTTGCAAACGCACTTGAATCGGACGATTTAACGCCACAGCGTCAATTCGATCGCTAAAAACGCCATTTTCGGTAAATTTCAAAGCACCTGTAAGATTTTGAACAGGCAAATCGAGCGATTTAACTTTAAGTTTTGCATTTGAAAAATTTGCTGCACCTTTAACTTTTGAGGTTAATTTTTCAACCATCGAAATTTGTAAATCAAGCGAAACGTCAGTTTTTCCAACGGGAGAAATTGCAGTTAAAACAGAATCCACTTTTGATTTCAACGGCGTGCGCTGCATAAAACCTAAAACTTGTGAAATTTCACCTTCTGCTTCACCAACAATTCCAACATAATTACTCGTAGACAGTGATGGAATGGTAATTTCAGCCGATTTGAGCGTGGCATTTTGCGCCATTCCCGATAAATTGACTTGCAAACTGTCTTGATAAAAACGCACTTGCGCGGTCAAATTATCAAGCGGCAACCAATCAGGGGCGTAATTGAGCCGTCCATTTTCAGCATCAAAAATGACTTCAAACACGCCATTATTTTTTTCAAACGGAAAATCTTTCAGCAAACCGTAAAACAAAAATTGCCCATTTTTGACGCTCCCTTGTTCAAATGCTTTATCGAGCCATTCAATGATGTCTTTGTCCATAATTCCAACGGGCAAATATCGCCACGTTTGTGTTGCGTCATGAATTTCAAATTTTGTTTGTAAATCCATAAAATCGTCGCCATTTTTTGGCAAAGTTAATTTCAACGCGCTTTCACTTGGAATATCTTTGTTATTTAAAACAATTTTGTCACTCGAAATTTGCCATGTTTCGGGCGTTTGCAGCCAATTTAACGCTGTTTTTAATTCAATTTCAGGTAATACTTCTCGAAATAAAGTCGGCGCGTGAAAAGCCAATTTTTCAGCTTCTAAAATTAGCATCCCCGCCTTTTCATCGCCGTGCAGCGTTCCATTTAAATGCTGAAAATTCAAATCTGCAATGTTAATTTTTAAATCAATAAATTTACCATCAACAGCAAATTTTTCTAGTTTGGATTGCGCAAAAAATCTTATATTTTCTAGCGTGCCGCCGAATTTATTTAAGGCAATTTCTTTTTCAGCGAAAAAATTTGTAACAGGAATTAGCGGTGCAATATCGAGTTTTTCTAAAAATACGCCAACGCTATTTTCAGTTGGATTTGTTTCATTAAAAGTCGCCGAAATAGCACCATTTAAATTGGTTTCAGGCGTTGAAATTTCAAGATTGAAAAGCCGTGTAAGCCACGTCTCATTTTGTTTTTCAATTTGAAAATTGCTGCTAAGTTGATTAAATTTTAAAACCGAATGTTGTGGACGATTTAATGCCACATTTTGAAATTTTGCGTTGCCTTTTAGCGTTTGAAAATCGCCATTTTTCAAATTTGCCCACGCTTTTACATTCGCTACGCCATCTTGAATTGTCAAATTTAGCGGTAATTCAAATTCCGAAAATTGGCTTAATTTTAGATTTTTACTTTCAAAATAAAATTTGCCGTTCAACGTTTTTAAATCAAACGGATTCCCTGAAAAATCCAGCGATACGCGCAACGGTTCATTTTTTTGCAATTGTGCGAGCAGATTCACACGATGATTTTCGCCGTCATTGAGAATCGCCAAATTCACAGGTGAAATTTGTCGCACTGGCATTTTTAATTTGTCGTCGCGCCACGTTATTGAACTGTGCAATAAACTGTAATTTCCTTGCAAAAGCCACGTTGGTTGCCCTTCACTAGCTTTTAAACCTTCGAGCGTAATGCTGTCGTCAGCGTGCCGAACTAGCGTAATTTTTGCGTCAACAAGCGTGACGGTGGTAGCAGAAAGTAGATTTTGAGTTGAAAGAAAGTTAAACGCATCGATTCCTAAACGAATTTCACTTAATTGGATTTTTTCGTTAGCAATGTCTAATTCGGAGAGTTGAATTTGCGGCGTTATGCCGTGCAATTTCGCGTTTAATTTTCCAATTTTGACAGGGGCTTTAATAATGACACTTAATTGGTTTGATAAATCCGTTTTATAACTCTCAATTTGTGAAAAGAAAAAATTGATACCTAAAAAACCAATTGCGATAAAAAGTAAAGCCCAAAAGGTGACGTGATGAGCAAAATTAAACAGATGTGAAAACGTAACCTTGAGACGATTTGAAACGCTATTTTCCTTCAGCATTTTTAAAAAGTGCTTTAGTTAATTGTGATTCTTCGGAATGCTCAACAATTGGTTTTGGATAAAAGTTGCCATAATGCTTTTTATGCCATTCATGCAGAATTTTTGCAGGTACATTGCGTAATTCGGGAATGTGGCGATAAATATAATCGCAATTCTCATCGAATTTTTGTTGCTGTAACCAAGGATTAAAAATCCGAAAATACGGTTGCGCGTCACAACCTGTTGAAGCCGCCCATTGCCAATTTCCATTGTTTAAACACGGGTCATAATCAACTAAATGTTGAGCGAAATACCGTTCGCCCCAACGCCAACTAATGCGTAAATCTTTGGTTAAAAACGACGCAACAATCATACGAACGCGGTTGTGCATAAAACCTGTTTTGTTGAGTTCGCGCATTCCCGCATCCACAATCGGAAAACCTGTTTTACCCTCTGCCCATGCTTGAAATTTTTGCAAATCGTTTTTCCAAGGAATGCCGTCGAATTTTTCAATAAACGCATGACCAAAAACGTGCGGAAAATGAAACCCAATGTGCGTTAAAAAATCGCGCCAATAAAGTTGGCGTGTTAATGGATGTTCTAAATCTAAGTTTTGCGCGATGGCATAAAACACTTCACGAACCGAAACTGTGCCGAACTTTAAATGCGCGGATAATTGGCTTGTGCTTTGCAAAGCTGGAATATCGCGTGTATCTGCATAATCGGCACAATTTTTTAAATCAGCTAATTGTTGCAACGCCGCATTTCGTCCGCCTTGAATGGTTGCCGTTTGAAATGTATCGAGTTCAGAAATTTTTGCGAGCGTTGTATTTGATTCAACGGTTAAAAAATTTTCATTTTCAAGTTTTTGTGGAAATGAAACAGGAATTTGTTTTGCGTTGTTATAAAACGCCGTAAAAACTTTATACGCTAAACCATCATTTTTAACCGCTTGTTCAGGTTCATTCAAAAGCGCGTCAGCACAAACAACTAAATCCAAATTTAATTTTTGACAAATCGTCGAAATTTCACCGTCGCGTTGCAAACTAAACGGCGTGTAATCTCGATTAAAAAAAACCGCTTGAATTTTGTGTTGTGAATGAAGCGTTTGAATAATCTCAGTTGGCAATCCTTCAAAAAAATTCAATTCTGCATCAACGTTTTTAAATTGATTTTGCAAATCGTCAAGCGATTGCAACAAAAAATGGAATGCGGGTTTGCTTTGATATGGATGCGATTGAATTTGCCTGTCATCGAAAATAAAACAGGCAATCACTTTTTTTGAATTGCGTAACGCCGCATTTAACGCCGTGTTATCCACAAGGCGCAAATCACGGCGAAAAATAAAAAGTGAAACGTCGTAAGTCATTTAGTAAATAACTTTCTGCGCTTTCAATTTGGCGTAAATATCATCAAGCGATTGTGTGTCCGCATCAAAATGATACTGTGCAAAACCTTCGTTTGTATTCACACAAATGGCAATCAAACCTGCGTCATTTATGGCTTTCAATAAAACATTATTTGCCGTTTCTAAAATCGTGCAGGCATGACCATTATCAAATAATCGACGTTCTAATTGATAAGCGACATCAACACTATTTTCACCCGCTAAACTGATTGCAGTTGCCATTTGACTGAAACGAGCCGCACGTTCTTCAACGCTAACAGGTTGCAGATTTTCGTCGGCATCCGCGCCGATAATCATGCCAGCCCCAACCGTGCTATTCGTCAAACGGTCGATAACGATAAATGAACCTGTGCCTTTATGGGTTTTATAGGCATCGAATACAACAGGTGCATTAACAGAAACCGTGCATAAACCAATTTCGTTAAGTTGTAAGGCATTGGCATCATGATATTCAAGTGTGTTGACATCGATACGGTGATGAATCAACGACACCGAACCTGAAACGGTTCGTGTCGCTAATTTAATTGCATATTGTTTGCCGATGTTGAGTGATGTTTCATCCATCCAAACGATGTGCGCTTTGAATTTATCCGCCACAATTGGCGTAAATTCTTGTGTGCCAATGATTGTATCGCCGCGACTAATGTCAATTTCATCGTCCAACGTTAGCGTGACTGCCATTGGTGAAAACGCTTGTTCAATTTCGCCGTCATACGTGACGATGGATTTAATGGTGCTACTTTTACCAGAAGGTAAGGCAGTAATTTTGTCGCCTTTTTTGAAAATCCCCGCCGCAACCGTGCCGCAAAATCCACGAAAATCTAAATTTGGACGATTCACAAATTGCACTGGAAAACGCGCGTCGGTGAAATTTCTATCGTTGGCAATTTCAATCGTGTTTAAGGCTTCCATTAACGGTTTGCCTGTGTACCAATTCATGTTTTCGCTTGGATTTACGACATTATCGCCATCAAGTGCTGACATTGGAATAAACAAAATATCGTGCAAATCGAGTGTTTTTACAAAATCCAAATAATCGGCTTTGATTTGTTCAAATTTTGCTTCGCTGTATTCGACTAAATCCATTTTGTTAATCGCAACGATGATGTGCTGAATGCCAAGTAATGACGCGATAAAACTGTGACGTTTAGTTTGTGTTTGCACGCCGTAACGTGCATCAACCAAGATAATCGCTAAGTCACACGTCGATGCACCTGTTGCCATATTGCGCGTGTATTGCTCATGTCCAGGCGTATCGGCGATGATGAATTTGCGTGTTGACGTTGAAAAATAACGGTAAGCAACATCGATTGTAATGCCTTGTTCGCGTTCAGCTTGTAAGCCATCAACAAGCAACGCTAAATCAATTTTACCTGTGCCTGTTGTGCCAGATTTCACGCTATCAGCTTGCACAGCGGCGAGTTGGTCTTCGTAAATCATTTTTGAATCGTGCAACAATCGCCCGATGAGCGTGCTTTTGCCGTCATCGACATTGCCGCAAGTTAAAAAACGTAATAATTCTTTGCGTTCGTGTTGTGCTAAATAAGCGTTAATATCTGAGCTGATTAAATCGGATTGGTGGGACATTTTTTATTCTCTGAAATGACTGTTAATTAAGGTTTAGAAGTAGCCTTCGCGTTTTTTCTGTTCCATCGACCCTGCTTGGTCGTGGTCGATTAAACGTCCTTGCCGTTCAGAAGTTGTAGTCAAAAGCATTTCTTGAATAATTTCAGGTAACGTCGTCGCTTCAGATTCAACCGCGCCAGTCAATGGATAACAACCCAATGTCCGAAAACGGACTTTTTTCATTTCAACTTTTTCATATTCACCAATCGGCATACGGTCATCATCGACCATAATCAACATGCCATCACGTTCTACAACAGGACGTTCTTTTGCAAAATATAACGGCACAATAGGAATCTGTTCCAAATGAATGTATTGCCAAATATCAAGCTCCGTCCAATTTGACAACGGAAAAACACGAATACTTTCGCCTTTATCAATTTTACCGTTGTAAATGTTCCACAATTCAGGGCGTTGATTTTTTGGATCCCAACGGTGATTTTTATCTCGAAACGAATAAACCCGTTCTTTCGCCCGTGATTTTTCTTCATCACGACGTGCGCCACCGAATGCCGCATCAAATTGATGTTTATTTAATGCTTGTTTTAACCCATCCGTTTTCATTACGTCAGTATGTTTTTTACTGCCATGCGTAAATGGACCAATGCCTTGTTCAACACCTTCTTGATTAACATGAACAATTAAATTTAAACCGAGTTTTTTAACCATTTCGTCACGGAACGTAATCATTTCCTTGAATTTCCAGGTCGTATCAACGTGCATCATTGGAAATGGGGGCGGAGCGGGATAAAACGCTTTCATGGTTAAATGCAGCATGACGGCTGAATCTTTGCCAATAGAATACAGCATTACAGGGTTTTCAAACTCCGCTGCCACTTCACGAATAATGTGAATACTCTCGGCTTCGAGTTGTTTTAAATGGGTTAATTTATAATCTGACATTAAAAAATCCGTTGAATTTAAAGGCTTGAATAGGAGCTATTCTAATTTGAACTGTAATGTATTGCCAATTTTGGGTTATGACGGTGGTTATCATAAATAGTTGTAAGCAAATTTTGCAATTTGGGAATAAGATGTGTCACCAATAAAAAATTCTGACCAACGACTTGGATCAAATTTAATATCTTCGCTATCCCATTTAAACAGTTTAATCAAACTTTCCATCAATTTTTTATCCATATAAACGTAATTCATGGCAACACGATTACTAATTAGTATCGGGTTATAATTGTCTTCAGTACGACGAACGATGAAACAGCCAGAGCGATATAAACTGTACAAAATTTTAAATACAGAAGATTGATCATCAGGCTCGAACGCGAGGGCTTTTGTGACTTGTTCTGATGCGGCTTTTAATCCTACACCACCATAAGGTTCACTTTCTGCCAATAAAATATCGAGTTGCTGATAAATTTTTTCACGCATCGAATGTTGTGGAAAATCTGTTTTTAAACTTAATTTCGATTTAATGAAATTATTGTAAATCCGCTTCATATCTTCGCCAGCTGGTGCGGCAGCTTGTTGCGCTTCTTGTTGTTGACCTTGGAAACTTAAAATTGCTGTTTCGTTTTCTTGACTATTACATGATAAAACAGGGTCTAAATCACCAACGTGACGGGGAGTAATTGATAACATCCCTTGTTTTTCAACTAAACGGCATAAATCACCAAAACCTTGAAACGATTTATATCCTGTAAAATCAACGGCACGACTCGTTTTAATTGCTGCCGCAATTGTTGATTGATTTGTTTTTAGCCCATTTTCAGTGTTGAAACGTACTTTTTCAATCAATAAATCAATCAATGTATTTTCATCATCTGCAATAGTGGAATCCGCTTTTTTTATGGCATATTCGTTCTTTCCAAAATCTTCATGATAATAAAAAATATCACACGCACTACGATATAACTCGCCAACCGTTGTTTTGGTGCTGCCAATTCCGATAATTGTTTTACCAATTTCTTTCAGTTTAGAAAAAACAGGCATGTAATCACGGTCATTCGCAATAATAGCGAAAATGTTAATATCAGGATGTGTGTAAGCAATTGACATCGCTTCAATCGCTAATCGAATATCAGAGGTATTTTTGTAACCATTGTAATAAGGAATATCTTCGTGACGAATCAAATTCGCCTGTAACATTTCACGCAATTCTCTTTTGCGTGTTTCTGAAATGGGCAATTTCATAATGTCACCAAACGAACGACGAATACTAATATCACCATGTTCGGTTAATTTTTTGATTTCTTTTTTTATATCTAGCGGTAAATCATCGTCAAGACAAAACCCAACAAAATTATCCAAATCTATAAATAATGCAATTCTATTTTTTTTTTCCATTGTATTTACTTTATTTTTAATTAAAAAAAGACAGATTGTGAAAATTATCACGGGTTGTCGTTCTTATTATGTGGATGATTTGCTAATTCGACAACTCATAGTGTCAAAATTTAATTCCATAAAAAAAGCGCAATCTAAAATTAGACTGCGCTTTTTTGTTTGAAGGGTTGAAAATTTTCGACTTACATTAAATAAACGAAAATAAACAAACCTAACCAAACTACGTCAACAAAGTGCCAGTACCACGCAGCAGCTTCAAATGCAAAATGATTTTCTGGTGTGAAATGACCTTTCGCGCTACGGAATAAAACCACGCTCAAAATAATTGCCCCCACACAAACGTGGAAACCGTGAAAACCAGTCAACATGAAGAACGTTGAACCATAAATACCAGAACCTAATGTTAAGCCCATTTCTGAGTACGCTTCATGATATTCGATTGCTTGGCAAAGTACGAACAAAAAGCCTAATGCAACGGTTGCTGATAAACCTTGAATCAATTGTTTACGATTTTTTGCGATTAAACCGTGATGCGCCCAAGTACAAGTCACGCCGCTAGTTAAAAGCAATAATGTGTTAAGCAATGGCAAACCAAACGCACCCATTGGTTCAAAATGTCCACCAACGCTAGCAGGACCATTTGTTGGCCAAACCGCGTTAAATGCTGGCCATAATAATTCTTTTGTTACGCCTTTTGCGCCTTCACCACCGAGCCAAGGCACTGATAAATTGCGGGTGTACCACAACGCGCCGAAGAAAACGGCAAAGAACATAATTTCTGAAAAAATGAACCACATCATGCCCATGCGGTATGAAATACCCACGCCATGATTGTACATACCTGATTCACTTTCTTTTGATTGCAACGTGAACCAACCTGCAAGCATCACGATGAAAATCGAAAGTCCTAAAACCATCAACGTTGAGCCGATAGCTGAACCGTTTAAATAATTTGCAAATCCCGCTAGCATGGTCATTAAACCTGCCGTCGCCATCACTGGCCACGTTGCTTTATGCGGAATGTAATAAGCATTATTGCTTGTTGACATAAACTTCCCCTTGTTATTTTTTTACAGCGTTTTGCGTGTTATCAAAAAAAGTGTACGAGAGCGTAATCGTTTGATATTCGCTCGGCAAAGCTGGATTTAGCACAAATCGCATTGGCATCGTTTTACCTTCATGCGGCGCGAATGTTTGCTCTGAAAAACAAAAACATTCCACCTTCTCAAAATAAGTGCTAGTTAAAGCAGGTGAAAAACTCGGAATTGCTCGCGCAACCATTGGTTTATCCGTCTTATTTTCAGCATAAAAATTCACGGTGTGATATTCGCCTGGATGAACGGTAATTTGTGTTTGTTCAGCTCGAAAAATCATCGGTGTGTTTTCGTTCAACGTCGTCATAAACTCGACTTTAATGTTGCGATTCACATCAATTTCGTAAGCTGTTTCGGGAATCGCTTTAATCGCGTCGGGACGATCGCGTTCAATCCATTTCCATTCACAAAGTACGTCATAAAGCGGCACTAATGCGTAACCAAATCCAAACATTGCAACCGCCACAAAAGCTAAATTGCGTACTAACTTTTTATTTTTTACGGCAACTTCACTATTCATCGTGAAATCGCTTGCAAAACAGCCATAACGTAAATCGTCGTGGCAAACGCAATCAATACGACTGCCGTTAAGATATTTTTTGTTTTTCTCGTCATTTTCGACTCGATTCAACGTCGAGACGCGAAACGCGCCTCGACATTTTGACCTTAATGATCGCTAGGAATCACAGTTGGTGGAGTTGTGAAAGTGTGATAAGGCACAGGCGATGGCAAAGTCCATTCTAAACCGTGTTTATGTGCATCTTCCCAAACTTCGTCGCTGACTTTTTCGCCAGTACCGCCTTTAATTGTGTCAATCACAATCCAAAGGAATAACAATTGGCTCAAACCAAAGATGAAACCACCAATACTTGAAATCATGTTCCAATCGGCAAATTGAATTGCGTAATCAGGAATACGACGTGGCATACCTGCTAATCCCAAGAAATGCTGTGGGAAAAACAAGATGTTCACCGAAATCGCAGATAACCAGAAATGCAATTGTCCGATTTTTTCGTTGTACATGTGACCCGTCCATTTAGGCATCCAGTAATAACCTGCCGCCATCAAAATGAAAACTGATGCAGGAACAAGTGTGTAATGGAAATGCGCCACGATGAAATAAGTATCATGATATTGAAAATCGACTGGCGCAACAGACATCATCAAACCAGTGAAACCACCTAATGTGAATAACACAACGAAAGCAATTGAAAACAACATGGGGGTTTCAAAAGTCATCGAACCTTTCCACATCGTTGCAGTCCAGTTGAAAACTTTTACACCTGTTGGAATTGCAATCAACATCGTTGCATACATGAAGTACAACTCACCAGCGATTGGCAAACCAACGGTGAACATGTGATGCGCCCAAACGATGAATGACAAAAACGCAATTGACGCTGTTGCATAAACCATTGAACTGTAACCAAATAAAGGCTTACGCGCAAAAACAGGAATAATTGTTGAAGCTACACCGAATGTTGGCAAAATCATGACATAAACTTCTGGGTGTCCGAAGAACCAGAAAATATGTTGATAAAGAACAGGATCACCACCACCTGCTGCATCAAAGAAGCTAGTGTGGAAGAATTTATCGGTGAGAAGCATTGTTACAGAACCTGCAAACACAGGCATAATTGCGATAAGCAAGAAACCAGTAATCAACCAAGTCCAAACGAACAATGGCATTTTCATCAATGTCATTGCAGGCGCACGCATATTCAAAATAGTAGCAATAATGTTAATCGCGCCCATAATTGACGAAACACCCAATAAATGCACCGCAAAAATCGCAAACGGCAATGCTTTACCTGTTTGCAAAACAAGAGGCGGATACAAAGTCCAACCACCCGCAGGTGCGCCGCCTTCCATGAATAAAGTCGATGCAATCAGCAAAATACCTGCTACAAGCATCCAAAAACTCATGTTGTTCATACGCGGTAACGCCATATCAGGCGCACCTATCATCATTGGAATCATCCAGTTTGCAAGACCTACGAAGGCTGGCATAACTGCCCCGAAAACCATTACCAGCGCGTGCATGGTGGTCATCGAGTTAAAAAATTGTGGATCAACAAATTGCAATCCAGGTTCAAATAATTCAGCACGAATGACCATTGCCATCGCACCACCGACAAAAAACATCGCAAGCGCAAATAACAAATATAACGTACCAATATCTTTATGGTTGGTGGTAACTATCCAACGCAACCAGCCCTTTTCAGGACCATGCGCGTGATCATCATGATGATCATCGTGCGCGTGTTCAGCTGTTACAGCAGACATACTTTATACCTCATTAACAATTAAAAAAGAGTAAGACGACAAACCGTTATCACTCGTCGTCATAAACTGGCGTGATAGCTTTTGGTTGAATTTCGTCGCCAACTTTATTGCCGAGTTCAGGCGCATTTCTAATATAAGTAATGACTGCCGCCAATTCGTTGTCTTTCAATTTCGCAAACGCTGGCATTCTGCTCGTACCTGCTTGCAAGAAACCAATCAATGGATCGATGCCACCAGTTACTTTCGCGCTACCGCTCAATGCGGGATAAGTACCGTTGATACCTTTACCATCAATTTGATGACATGAAACGCAGTTTCTTAAATAAACTGCTTCACCATTTGCCATTAACTGTTGACGATTTTGATCGCTCAAATCAGGTTTTTCGTTTTGTTTGGCAAGTGTTGTTTGAACCCATTTATCATAATCCGCTTGTTCCATTGCGATAACAACAATCGGCATGAAACCGTGGTCACGTCCGCAAAGTTCAGTACATTGACCGCGATAAGTTCCTGGTTTATCAACTTGTGTCCACGCTTCGTTAATGAAGCCTGGGTTAGCATCTTTTTTCCAACCTAAATCTGGCACCCACCAAGAGTGGATAACGTCAGCGGCAGTGAAAACGAAACGAATTTTTTTGCCAACAGGAACAACCAACGGGTTGTCAACGTTGAGCAAGTAGTGTGGAACGCCATGAGGGTCTGAACCATCACGATGCGCTTTTTCACTTGCGGCATCTAAATGACTTTCAAAATGAACGCCCGTACCAAGATATTCATAATCCCAATACCATTGTTTGCCAGTCACTTTAATTGACATGTCAGAATTTTGAACGTTGTCTAATTCAATCATCGTTTTGGTCGCTGGAATTGCCATTGCAACTAAAATGATGGTTGGAATAATGGTCCAAATGATTTCTACGGTGGTGTTTTCATGGAAATTTGCGGCTTGATGACCTTTTGATTTACGATGGTGGTACATCGAGTAAAACATTGTGCCGAAAACAGCAATCCCAATAAACACACACACCCATAAGATAAGCATGTGCAAGTCAAAAATATCATTACTGATTTTTGTGACCCCTTGCATTAAATTTAGTGCGTAATCCGCGTATGCGTTTTGCAAACCAAGACTTGCAAAAGTCACACCTGCGAACAGTTGTTTAATTTTTTTCACGGAGAAAACTCCTCTAGTAGTTTAAAAACTTTATCGTATATCCGTTGGTAATTTAAGCCAAAAATACATCTTTTACCTTGTTCCATTTACCGAATAATTATTACAAATAATCGGGTTAATTCTAACCTATTGATAGCCAGCTAGGCTAGTTTGATAAGCTAATAACGAAATGAAACCGTTAAATTTGAAGTAATTTATTTTCAGTATTCATTATGGGAAGATTCAACCAATTTCCGCGTCAAAGTATTTCTCCCATATCCAAGCAAAATAGCCGCTTCTTGGCGTTTATTACCTGTAAAACTTAACGCCTTTTCAATTAAAATTTGCTCTACTACCCCAATGATTTTTTTTGCAATTTCAGGCGTTTTATTTTGCAAACAATTATTGATTTCTGCGCCTAATAAAACAGTCCAATCTTGATTTTGTGATACTTTTTCAGAATTAGACGCTAATAATTCTAGCGGTAAATCTTGTACATGAATCTCACGTCCCGAAGCCATAACTGTCAACCAACGACAAGTATTTTCCAATTGACGAACATTTCCGCGCCATTCCAAATGACTTAAAAAGTATTCAGCTTCTGTTTTTAAAATTTTAGTTTCTACGTCTAATTCATTCGCCGCTTGTTGCAGAAAATGCCTTAATAACAACGGAATATCTTGTTTGCGTTCGCGCAATGGTGGAATGTGAATCCGAATTACATTTAATCGATGAAACAAATCTTCTCTAAATCGCCCTTGTTTGACCAACTCTTCTAAGTTTTGATGTGTTGCGGTAATAATGCGTACATCAACTTTTGTCGAAGCATAAGCACCGACTGAATAAAATTCGCCATCAGCCAAAACACGCAATAAACGGGTTTGTAATTCTGCTGGCATATCGCCAATTTCATCCAAAAATAACGTCCCACCATTTGCTTGTTCAAATCGCCCTGCCCGACGTTGAACTGCGCCTGTGAATGCGCCTTTTTCATGACCAAATAATTCCGATTCCATTAAATCCTTTGGAATTGCAGCCATATTTAAAGCGATAAAAGGTTTTTCATTTCGAGGACTATGTCGATGCAGGGCTTTTGCAACTAATTCTTTTCCTGTCCCCGATTCACCGTTAATTAAAACGGTAATTTGTGAGCGAGCTAAACGCCCAATCGCGCGAAATACTTCCTGCATTGCGGGAGCTTCGCCAATGATGTCAGGAATAGTGCTTTTTTTTGAAATAGCAGGATTTGAAGCATTTTCACGCAATTGTTGAGAATGAATACAGGCGCGTTCTGTTAAATCAATCAAATCATTTACGTCAAAAGGTTTAGGTAAATAATCAAATGCGCCGCTGTGAAACGCTGACACAGCACTATCTAAATCAGAATGTGCTGTCATCACAATAACGGGTAATTCGGGATGTATTGCTTGAATTTCATACAGCAATTCCAAACCATTCATATTGGGCATCCGAATATCTGTAATCAACGCATCAGGAATATCATTTTTTAAGGCCACAAGTAACTCTTTCGCATTTTCAAAACAGCGAATTTGTCTTATATTTTTTTGTAAGGCTTTTTCAATAACCCAACGAATAGATTTATCGTCATCAACAACCCAAACTGTTTTCGATTTACTCATAGTGTATATGTCTAAAAAACTACGAATTAAATAAACCAGTTGATAAATATCTGTCACCGCGATCGCAAATAATTGTGACAATGACAGCATTTTCGATTTCATTAGCTAATTTCAATGCGGCACAAACCGCTCCGCCTGATGAAACACCTGCAAAAATGCCTTCTTCTTTAGCTAAACGGCGCGTCATATTTTCCGCAGAAAGTTGATCAATTTCGATAATTTTATCTACACGACTCGGCGCATAAATTTTTGGCAAATACTCAGAAGACCATCTCCGAATCCCCGCAATTTTAGAATCACCTTCAGGTTGAACACCGACAATTTGAATGTCGGGGTTTTGTTCTTTTAGATATTTTGACGTTCCCATAATCGTGCCAGTTGTTCCCATTGCACTGACAAAATGCGTTACTGTTCCTTCGGTATCACGCCAAATCTCAACCCCCGTTGTTTCATAATGCGCTCGTGGGTTATCAGGATTTGAAAATTGATCAAGAATCTTGCCTTTGCCAGCCGCTTCCATTTCTCGCGCTAAATCAATTGCTGATTCCATGCTACCTGCTGCTGGCGTTAAAATAATTTCTGCACCATACGCTTGCATGGCGGCTACGCGCTCTGCGGTCATGTTATCTGGCATGATTAAAGTCATTTTATAGCCTTTAATTGCCGCAGCCATCGCTAATGCAATGCCTGTATTTCCACTTGTTGCTTCGATTAAACAATCACCTGCTTTAATTTCACCACGTTCTTCAGCACGTTTTATCATACTTAACGCAGGTCTATCTTTGACAGAACCTGCTGGATTATTACCTTCGAGTTTAAGCAAAACTGTATTGCTTGAATGGTATGGCAATCGTTGCAAACGTACTAATGGTGTATTACCGACAAAGTTTTCAAGTGTTGGGTAGTTTTTCATATTTATTATCAATTTTTAGAAATTAGAATGTAGCTTTTTATGCGTTTAATGTCGTCCTGTATGACCAAAACCGCCTTCACCACGATGACTTTCATCAAATTCGGTCACTTGTTCAAATGTAACTTGAACGACTGGTACAAATACCATTTGTGCAATACGTTCACCAATGTTGATGGTAAAAGATTCGTTACCACGATTCCAACATGAAACAAAAACTTGTCCTTGATAATCCGAATCAATAAGCCCAACTAAATTCCCTAAAACAATACCGTGTTTATGCCCTAAACCTGAACGCGGCAAAATCACAGCAGCAAGTGAATTATCACCAATATGAATTGCCAAACCTGTCGGAATTAAAACCGTTTCGCCTGGTTGCAAAATAATCGCGTTGTCTAAACACGCGCGTAAATCTAAACCTGCCGACCCTGTTGTTGCATATTCAGGCAACGAAATGTCGTTGCCTAAACGTGAATCTAAAATTTTTAACTGAATTTTGTGCATTTTTAATCTTCTAACTGTTGAATACCATCAAGCATCCATTGTGCGTTAAAACCTGATTTTGATTTGATGAAATGCCACACTTCGCGCACTTGATTTGCTTGTCCAGCGTCATCTTCACGCATAATCGTATCGAATAAAACGACGGCTTCAAATTCTGAACTCAATTCACGAATTTCTAACAAATCCGCATCCAATTTTAATACATCCGTATGGTTCGCTTCGGTTGAACTTTTAAGCTGGCTTTGAATTTCAGCAAATACTTTGTCAGTCGTTAAACCCCGAATTTCAGCAAAATCTCGCGCATCCCACGCAGTTTGCAAATTCATATAACGGTGTTTTACATCGTCTAAAAATGCGTTGGTATCAAAACCTGCTGGCGTGGCGGTATTTTGCGATTTTGCCAAATTCACCATTGACGATGAAACGGTTGCATTACCTTTTTTAAACATAATGTCGGTATTGAAATCTGCTGAACTTCCACCCGATGGCATTGGCGCAGAATAAGCAGGTTCATTAACTGTGCGTTGATAATTATTAGGTTGCACAGGTGGATTTTTTTTTGCAAAAAAGAACCGATATGCCAAATAACCTAAACCACCAAGCAATAAGAAATTCAAGAAACTAAAACCAGAACTTCTCGTTGCACCTGTATTGTCAGCGTAATAAGGAGCAGGTTGTGCGTAACCTTGTTGTGATTGCATTGGAACAGGCGCATATTGTTGTTGCGGTGCAGGTTGAGCATAACCTTGTTGTGGTTGCGGCGCGTAACCTTGCGGCTGTTGAACTGGCGCTGGTTGATTATGATTGTCGTTCCCCATCATCGAACCAACTAAACCACCTACTGCTAAACCAGCCGCCGCACCCATTGCACGATCTTTCCACGCTTGACCTGAATTTGCTTGTTGCGGTTGTTGATAAGTCGGCGCGGGATGATTTGCTGGTGGCGGCGTTGCCACTCGATTACTTGGGGGTAAATCCGCACGTTTCATTGGCGCACTATAAGATGACTTACTTCCAAACGAACTGCCACCACCTAAACGTTTTGCTTCTGCTGTTGAAATACTGCCTAACGCGACCGAAATTAAAATAATACTACTGACAAATGCACTGTTTTTTTTGTTCATAATTCACGAAATCCTAAATTTAAAATAAAAAAATGGCGCGAATAATCGCGCCATATACAATAACAAATTTAATGCGTTACAGCCTATTTTTAATCTGCATTATTCTATATTTAAAAAAGAATAATCGGTATAACCTACTTCGCCACCCAAATAGAAGTTTTCAGGATTAGGCGTATTCAACCCTGCGCCATTTTTAATTCTGATAGGGAAATCAGGATTTGCAATAAAACTCAAACCAAATGACACCGCATCCAGTTTTTCTGTTGCAATTGCGTCTTCAGCTTCTGTTGCATCATAGCCCATGTTGCCAATCAACACTCCGTTATAGTGTTCACGAATAGGCGTTAAAACATCACCTGTTTGCTGCTGAAAAAAATCAGCTCGCATGACGTGTAAATACGCTAAATTAAAATCATTCAAACGTTTTGCCAACCATGTTGAAAGTGCAATCGGATTACTATCAATCATGCTGTTATAACTGTTAAGCGGTGAAATTCGCAAACCAACGCGCTGACTTCCCCAAACATCACAAACCGCTTGTAATACTTCCAACATTAACCGCGCACGATTTTCAATCGAACCACCATAACTATCAGTACGTTGATTTGAACCATCACGCAAAAATTCATCCAATAAATAACCATTCGCTCCATGAACTTCAACGCCATCAAAACCCGCTAATTTCGCGTTTTCAGCGGCTTTTTTGAATCCATCAATGATTGCTGGCAATTCTTCAAGAGTTAATTCGTGAGGCATAACATAAGGTTTCATGCCTTCTGGTGTAAAAACTTCGCTACTGGTTATGGCGATTGCGCTAGGTGCAACAGGTTGTGCGCCGTCATTTAATAACGGATGACAAGCCCGACCGCCATGCCAAATTTGTAGAAAAATTAAACCGCCTTTTTCATGCACCGCGTCTGTGACTTTTTTCCAGCCCGCAATTTGTTCGTCCGAATAAATGCCAGGCTCTTTCCAAAATGCCGAATTACCTTCCAGCACCATTGTTGCTTCGGCAATAATCAATCCAGCACTGGCTCGCTGTGCATAATACGTTGCCATTAAATCACTAGGAACGTGATTTTCTGCGGCGCGACATCTTGTCAAGGGAGCCATCAAAATACGATTCTGTAAATTAAATTCGCCAACTTGTAATGACTCAAATAATTTTTCCATTTTTAAAACCTCAATCGAAATTCTTAATGTACATCATCCGTGTGCCATTTTGGCATCATCACAATACAATTAGGCTTAAAACCTTGATTTTTCAAAACGTCGATACTGCGGATTTTTTCCATTTTTTCTAAATTGATAACGCTGATCGAACCGTCATCCATTTCAGGCAAATTCAAGAAACTATTTTGCACAATTGCGTATTTTTCATCAGGTGAGAAAACAACGTGATGTGCGCCGCCAGCGGTTGGGATGGATTTAATCAATTTTGGTTCTGTTTTAGATTGGCTGATGTCGAAAATGTTTAACGCGCCAGGTTTTGCAGTTGTGACAAATAATTTATCGTGTTCTTGATTGAAATAAATTTCTAACGGAACGCCTTGTTTAACCTGTGCAAAATCATAAGCGGGTTTGAAATCAAACGTATCGTGATTTGATTGCCACGTTGCAACCCACAATTTACCTTCAAACATTGTGTTTATATATGCCATTGGCGGATTTGAATGGGGAACAAAAACCGCTTCAACCGTTGATGAACCCGCGCCACCGACTTTGTGTGTTGATAAAACTTCGCCCGTTGACGCTTTAATTATCGTCATAGAATCGCCCGCATCAGTTAAATCGGTTGGATTAACGGTGCTTGTTACAATAATTCTGTCGATGTCTTCGTTTAAACCAATGCCATGTGGATATTTAATAAATGTATCTTTACCATCTGCAGCAATCACTTGTTTGACTTTATCGGTTTGCGCGTCGCCAACAATCACGTTACTTGAACCCATACAGGTTAAATACCACGTTTTTTTATCCGACGAAAAAGACATATCTTCGCCAACTTGGCATTCAGGGACGTTCAAATCTTGAATTTTCAACGGCTCTTGTTTCATGTTAATCACACGCAACGCGCCTTTACCTAATGCTGTGATATAGGC
>JBASLW010000099.1:0-19029 GCA_049656545.1 Methylococcaceae bacterium | reverse complement strand
ACCTAAAAGCATCAACCAAAATTGATGCAAATAAATTCCCAACGCGGATAACAACATCCCGCCACACCAGCATAATGCGCTTATAACACCTGCTTTGCGTGAGCCAACGTGTTCAAGCCATCCACCCCAAATTGCTGCTGATGAACCTAAAAAAACGAAAAATAAGGTGTACATCCAGCCAAGCGTCGAAATTTTCCAGTCACAAGTTGTAATAAATAATTCGGCAAAAAATCCGACATCGGCAGGACAAGTAACGCTTTGTTTGATACCAATGGCTTTTGAAAGTGGCAACCAAAATACTGAAAACCCATACGCCATACCGATACATAAATGAATGGCGAGCGCGGCAGGTGGCAATAACCAACGATTAAAACCTGCGCCTGCGATAGTGTGTTTTTTTTCTAAAAAATCGAAAATCATCATTTTAAAAATTTGTGTAAATAAAAAAGGATGTATTTTACGCGGTTATTTGAATTACTTGAAATTCGAGGGAAAAAGCCTCTGGTCAATACTACGATGACAAACTTTTGCTTGTGAAATCGTCGCTTGGGCTAATGGTTCTGAATTTGTTGTGCTTTGATTGTGTAACGCATTAGTTGAAATCTCTAGTTTTGTAAGGTGGGCTAATTATTTGAAAATGACTTGTTCAACAGCTTCTTTCATCGTGTTGAAAATCGGACGGTGTAATATCACGCCGCCAACCACGTTTGAACCGTAGTTAATCATGCCTTGTGCGTGGAACGTGCCGATTTTGCACATAAAACCTTGAACGATAATTTTGTGGTTTCGTTAATAAAGATTGCCATTGTTTATGTTCCTTGATTTGCGACAACTTGATTGCGTGCGGCAACCGCTTTTTCAGCGGCTTCGGCTAACGTTTCAGCGGTAATAATTGACAAAAGCATCAAGATTTCTGTCTCAAATAAGCCTTTCTAACATTATCAACAAATTCTCTAGCTGAAGATTCAAAAGCCGCAAACTCCGCGATATTAGATTCTTTCAAATGAATTTGACCTTCGCCAGTATTTCCACGATGTTGCCCCGTTGAATAGTATTTATTTTGAGCAACTTCATCGGATGAAAGTACCCAATAACGAACCACATCACGCCAAACACCTACCCAAATAAAAACATCACAACACGCGGGTTTGACTTGCTGAAAATTCATGTCAAATTTCGCCGTCGAATCTGAAGCTAATGCTTTGACATAAAGTGGCTCATTGCTATCAAAATCAACTGCTCTCGATGCTTTTACTTCAATTTTTATTTTGCCATCTAAAAAGAAATCATATTGTCCTGAATAATCTGCATCGAGTTTTTTTGTAGGTTTTTCTAACTCAGGACATAAACTTTTTAAATGCCCTTGCGCCCACGCTTCACCAAAACTACGCGGTGCGCTAATTTCAAAAATATACAGAAACATATTTCGGGCAATGTAATCATCTCGAAGTTCGTAATAATCATCGATTGAAATTTTGCCGTGACCCATTAACGATGAAATTAGAAATTCATAATCGTTAAATGGATAAACTGAAACCAAATCGTCTAAACGTTGCATAACGTCATCGTGTTTTTGCTTCTCCAGTGTTTCAACCATTTGAATGAGTTTAGCTTTTAATCGTTCCATTATTTTTTTAACTCTTCTTGAATTGTTGTTATTTCAGAATTGGATAAATTAAATGTTGAAAAAATCAGCGCATCTAATTCGCCGTATTTATTGTGGTCATTCAAAACTTGCTCAACCATTTGTTCAATTTCGTTATGTTTTGAATTTTTCAAAATAGGGAAAGGTAATTTTTCAAGATCGCCACGCAATACTTTATGTGTCGCAAATTGTTTTTTGAATAAGTATTGAAATAGACTTGAATTCAAATAAGCCAAAGCAACTTTTAAACTGATATTTGGAATTTTAGGAATCAAAATGTTTGCGCTGTTAAGTGTTAAACGTTGTTTATCGTCATAAGCGAAAATGAGTTTTTTAGAAATAAATCGATAAATTAACTTTTCTGGCATTCTAAAAAATCGTTCTGGCGCAACTTGCTGAAAATTCTTTGGTTCAAAATTTAAAAAGAATTTTGGTTCGCTAACACTAAATTTTTGAATATCTGCTCCTCTAAAAACAGGCTCAAAATCTTGATATTTCACATCGGAAAGATGTTTTTTGTTATCTCCCGTTACGATGCCTAATGCCCATTCTGCATTTTGAAATAGCGTGTTATGTGGAACGTCGTAAATTTTTTGTAAAAGTTTCGCTTCGTCATTTGATACGTCAATATCAAAAACATAATTCTGATTTGTTAGAAAACGATTTTGTTCAATCTGAAAAATGCTTTTATCATTTTGAATTGTGATTAAGTTATTAGCGATTTTTCGAGTTTTGACAAAATCTAATCGAATAACAGGTGTAAAAACGCCTGTAAATTGCCGACCTAATTTTATGATTTTTAGAATTTTTCCTTGTGTTAAAAGCGTGTGTCGAATGGATGAATGTGTTTTTACATTCAAAATGGATTCTGGCAGGATGAAAGACAGTTGCCCATTTTCTTTTAGCAGTTTCAATGACTTGTTTAAAAATAGTGAAAAAGTTTCAGTCGAATCATTTTTCGATGCACCCCAAGGAGGATTAGTTGCAATGACATCAATTGAATTCAAAAAATGATTGGTTTTGCAAAAAATATCGCCCGTTGCCAATTCGTTGAGTGAATCCAAACAATAAATGTTTGGTGAAAAATCAATATGTTGATATGCAAGTAATAAATTGATTCGAGCGATTTTCACAGCAAGCGAATCAATATCAAAACCAAAAATCTTTTCAGGTAGTAACTGTAAAATTTTCGCCGCAGAAATTAGATAATTTCCCGTTCCACAACAAGGGTCTAAGAATGTATTGTTTAGATTTTTTTTGATGTCACGCAATGAATCTGTAATCAACTTCAACGGTGTGTAATAACTACCTTTATTAGATTTACTGCCTTCGCTAGATAAGCATTGATATAACAATCCCAAAAAATCATTGTCAATCAAAACAATTAAATCGTAGAGTTTTGCATAATCGCCTTGTTTTGTATGACTTAATTCTTTTAACCAATTTTCAACCTCAACTTTTACTGAATGACGTTTCCAATTTTGAAATGAATGTTCAAAAAATAGGCTTTGGGTTTTATCAAATACCAATTCATTTTTGCTGACTAATAATCTAATTGTCGCTACAAACAATACGCTATTTACATTTAATTTCTTCTCATCAACAAAGGATTGAATTATTTTGACGTTATCAAAAAAAATGCCATTTAAAATATATTCAGATGGCAATATGTTTGCAGTCGAATTAACTTTATTTGCTCTGTTTATTAGTTTTTGAAATGAACCATTTTTGAGACGGTTTTTTAACTTATTAACGTCATGGTTCAAAAATGAAAGTGGGCGTTGCTCGATTGGTGTTATATGACCTGCTTTTGCCCAATTACGCATCGTAGCTGTGGAAACGCCAACGATTTCAGCGGCTTCATTTACAGATAAACGTTGCAATGTCAATTTTTAACTCCTTTTAATTTTGTGCTTTGCTTGTGTAGCGCATTAGTTGGAATTTCCGATGCACTAACGACTTAAAATTTTCGATTGCTCAATATCTATTCTGCCTTGCTCATTAAGAAATATTTTAATTAGTTCAAGATTGTCCAAACCAGAGTTGCTTAAACCAATATCTTCTCTCATGGCTTTATAGACATTATTCACAGCAATCAGTACATCGCCACCAGATTCAGATACATTTTCAAATTCAAGTTGTGCTTTTATGACGTTAGGTGATGCCCATAACAATATGTCCATTTTGAACTTAAACATATAATCAGCCAATTCTTGCTCACTTGGTGCTTGAATCGATATATTTTCATTTTGTCCACCAATAATTGCGGTGACTGTATTTAAGAAGTTTTGGTAAATTTCCACTTTCTTTGGTCGATGAGATTCTTCAATTTCCCTCAATTTAATTTTTTGTTGTGTAAGAAGTGCCACTGTAATTCCAGCAGAAGCAGTTATCATTGTGCCAATTATTACAGCAGAGGCTTTCCATAAAAAAACGCAGATTCCGATGATAAAAATGATAGCTATAACCATCGACAATTTTTCTTTATTTAAATACTTTTCCACGGCGACTTCCTCATATTTAATCGTGCATATAAATAAAAAACTCAAACCACAAAATTTTTTGTGATTTGAGCTTCCTATAATTTTTTAAACCTACTTCAACCCAGCCAAAACCTTAGCCACCGTTTCACCCATCGCCGAAGGCGTTGGGCTAATCGTTACGCCTAAATCCCGCAACATAGCGACTTTTTCCGCCGCACTTTCACCCGCTGACGAAATAATCGCCCCCGCGTGACCCATACGACGACCTTCTGGCGCAGTCAAACCTGCAATGTAAGCAACCACAGGTTTTTTCATGTTTTCTCTGGCAAACATCCCCGCATCGACTTCTTGCGGGCCACCGATTTCACCAATCATCAAAATGACTTTGGTTTCGTCGTCTTGCTCGAATTTTTCAAAAATATCGCGGTGCGAACTACCGTTAATTGGGTCGCCACCAATGCCCACAGACGTTGAAATACCAATGCCCAAACGTTTCATTTGGTCTGCGGCTTCATAACCGAGCGTGCCTGAACGACCGACAACACCCACGTTGCCGCGCATATAAATATGACCAGGCATAATGCCGAGCATTGAACGTTCAGGGCTGATTGTTCCCGCGCAGTTCGGCCCAGTTAAAACCATGCGTTCTTCTTTTGGGAAACGACGCAAAAAGTTTTTCACTTGCATCATGTCTTGCGTTGGAATGCCATCAGTAATCGCCACGCAGTATTTAATTCCCGCGTCCGCTGCTTCCATAATTGAATCTGCCGCAAAGGCTGGCGGCACGAAAATAATGCTCGCTTCTGCGCCTGCTTGTTCGACGGCTTCTTTTACGGTGTTGAAAATCGGACGGTCTAAGTGTTTTTGTCCACCTTTTCCTGGTGTTACGCCGCCAACTACGTTTGAACCGTAGTTAATCATGTCTTGCGCGTGGAACGTGCCGATTTTGCCTGTAAAACCTTGAACGATAATTTTTGTGGTTTCGTTAATAAAAATTGCCATTGTTTATGCTCCTTGATTTGCGACAACTTGATTGCGTGCGGCAACCGCTTTTTCAGCGGCTTCGGCTAACGTTTCAGCGGTAATAATTGGTAAACCGCTTTCGGCGATAATGCGACGACCTTCGTCAACGTTTGTGCCTGCTAAACGCACGATTAACGGAATTTTCAAATCGACATTTTTCACCGCTTGCACAACGCCTTGAGCAATCCAATCGCAACGGTTAATCCCTGCAAAAATGTTGACCAGCATCGCTTTAACATTTGTATCCGCTAAAACCAAACGGAACGCTTGTTCAGTCCGTTCTGCTGACGCGCCACCACCAACGTCTAAGAAATTCGCAGGTTCGCCACCAGCAAGTTTAATCATGTCCATCGTCGCCATCGCTAAACCCGCGCCGTTAATCATGCAACCGATGTCGCCGTCTAAACCAACGTAGCTCAAACCGTGGTCGCCCGCTTCGACTTCGCGTGGGTCTTCTTGAGTTTTATCACGCAAATCGGCAATTTTCGGACGACGGAATAAAGCGTTTTCGTCAAAGCCCATTTTTGCATCGAGCGTAATCAGTTCGTTGTTGCCTGTGATGACTAACGGATTGATTTCAAGCATATTTGCATCTAAATCACGCAACGCACGGTAGCAACCTTTAATCGTTTTAACTGCATGACTCATCAAACCTGATTCCAAGCCCATTTCAAATGCCATTTCGCGCACTTGATAATCTAATAAACCGACAGCAGGTTCGATGTAGATTTTTTTGATTGCATCAGGATTCGTTTCGGCTAATTCTTCAATTTCCATCCCGCCTTCTGATGAACCAACCATCACAATGCGTTCTGAAATACGGTCAACTAAGAAACAGAAATACAATTCTTTTTTAATATCAGTGCCTGCTTCAACATAGACTTTGTCGCACAATTTACCTGCCGCGCCTGTTTGATGCGTCACTAACACTTTGTGCAATAACTCTTTCGTTGCGGTGTTCACTTCGTCGAGTGTTTTGCACACTTTGATTCCACCCGCTTTACCGCGTGCGCCTGAGTGAATTTGCGCTTTGACAACCCAAATGTTGCCGCCGATTTCGCGTGCGCGTTGCACCGCTTCATCAGGTGTGTGAGCAATGCCCCCTTCGGCGATTTTTACGCCATAGCCACTTAATAATTCTTTGGCTTGATATTCATGAATATCCATGTTTTTCCTTTGAATAAAAATAAAGAATCCAGTCATAAGACTGGAGCGAAGTTTAAAATTAACAACACTGTCATTCTACTTTTGAAGTTGTTAAAGTCAAACGTAGACAAGCAATTTTCATAAACTTATTAGTTAATTTAACGAGTGATGAAATTTTGCTAATTGAAAATTAAAAATAATCTATACTTTTCACATATATTTTTGATGGAGAAAAATTATGAGAACGGCAAAAATTTTCAACAATGGACAATCACAAGCGGTGCGTCTGCCAAAAGAATTCCGATTTCAAGGTAAAGAAGTCAAAATTTCAAAACAAGGCAACAAAATCATTTTAGAACCGATTGAAAATGCGTGGGAACAATGGATTTCAACATTAAGCGAGTTTTCTGATGATTTCATGCAAAACGGGCGCAATCAACCGCAAGCACAAGAGCGCGAGTGGACTTAATGATGAAAAATTATTTGCTCGATACCAATATCTGCATTTATTTGATTAAAGAGCGTCCGCCTGAAGTGCTTGCGCGTTTTCAACAAATTCAAATGCGGCAAATTTATATTCCGACAATTGCGATATTTGAACTGTATTACGGTATCGAAAAAAACAATTCTCAAAAACGCAATTTAGCGGCGTTAGAAAAATTTATTGCGCCGTTTTCAATCGTTGATTTTACGATTGAAGCCGCGAAAAAAGCGGCACAAATTCGCAGTGATTTAGAAAAACAAGGCAAACCAATTGGAGCTTATGATTTGCAAATTGCAGCGTGTGCATTGTCGTTAAATATGACTTTGCTCACAAATAACACACGCGAATTTGAACGTATTCACGGTTTAAAACTCGAAAATTGGGTGAATTAAAATGCCTCTATTCAACAAAAAAATCCTCCAGCAAGCCTTAACGATTTCAGAAATTCCCGCTGACCATTTGCCGATTTTGCAAGATTGGCAAAATATGATTTCAAATCGTAATCTTGAAAAACACAAAGAAACCGCTGTTGTCAGCGCGTTTATCAGCAAATTACTCGAAACGGTTTTAGGTTATCAAACGCTTGGAAAAGGTGAAAATTATAGCCTCGCGCAAGAATATCCAATTAAAAACGGTGAAGTTGATGCTGCACTCGGTTATTTTTCCAACGACAAAACAGGCGACAAAGTTCAAGCCGTTTTTGAATTCAAAGGCGCGAAAACCAAAAATCTCGATGCTTTAATCAGCGGACGTAAAGAAACACCCGTTGAACAAGCGTGGCGTTATGCGCGAGATGCGAAAGGTTGTCAGTGGATTTTGGTTTCAAATTATTTAGAAATTCGACTGTATGCGTTTGGTGAAACGTCGTTGGTTTATGAAGTTTTCGATTTAGCCAAACTGACTGACCCAAGCGAATACGCACGTTTCATTTTGTGTTTGCACGCGAAAAATTTGCTTTCAGGTGCAACAAAACAGCTTTTAGAACAAAGCCAACAAGCCGAAAAAGACATCACCGCCAAACTTTATGACGATTACAAAGGTTTGCGTGAACAATTGATTACCCGCTTAATTGCGGATAATCCCGAATTTGAACCGCTCGCGCTGATTTCTCCCGCGCAAAAATTACTCGACCGCGTTTTGTTTGTCGCATTTTGCGAAGACAAAGGACTTTTGCCGCCGCGCACGATTGAACAAGCCGTTAAACACGTCGATATTTACCATCCCATTCACCCGATTTACCAAAATTTTCGCGGACTTTTTCAGGCGATTAACAAAGGCAATGCCTTTTTAAACGTCAACGCTTATAACGGCGGCTTATTTTCAACCGACAAAATTTTAGACAAACTCAACGTTGCTGACGAACTTTGCAAAGGCTTTTTAAAACTTGCCGAATACGACTTTGATTCTGAAATTTCCGTCACAGTTTTAGGGCATATTTTTGAACAATCCATTGCCGATTTAGAAGAAATTACCGCCCAAATTCAACAAGATGGCGTTTTCAAAACCAGTGCAAAAACCACGTCTGTCACAGGCAAACGCAAGCAACACGGCGTAGTTTATACGCCCGACCACATCACAGCATTCATCGTGGAACACACGCTCGGCGAACATTTACGGCAACGTTTCGACGAGTGTTTGAGCGATTTTGCAACCATCAAAGACGGCGAAATTCAATTTAAACGCGGCAAAGATACCGAATTGAAATTTTTGTATGCGTGGCAAAACGTCTTGAAAACCATAAAAATCGTTGACCCAGCTTGTGGTTCAGGCGCGTTTTTAGTAGCGGCATTTGATTTGTTGCAGCAAAAATATCAGCAAATTAACACCCGAATCGCAGAAATTACGGGCGGTTTTGACGTTTTCGATTTGAACAAAGAAATTTTAAATTCCAATTTGAGCGGCGTGGATTTAAACGCCGAAGCGATTGAAATCACAAAACTTTCTTTGTGGCTCAAAACCGCTGAAAAAGGCAAAAAACTCACAACGATTGACCAACATTTACAAGTTGGAAACAGTTTAGGCTTTGAAAACTGCGTTGTTGAAGGCGGTTTTTGCTGGAAAAACAACTTCTCGAAAATCATGCAAAACGGCGGTTTCGATGTTGTTTTAGGCAATCCGCCTTATGTTCGACAAGAATTACTCAGTGACACAAAACCGTTTTTGCAAAAAAATTACGCCGTTTATCACGGTGTCGCCGATTTGTATGCGTACTTTTTCGAGTTGGGTTTAAAACTCTTGAAACCTAACGGAATGCTCGGTTTTATCAGCTCTTCGACGTTTTTTAAAACAGGTTCGGGCGAACCATTACGGCGTTTTTTGCGTGAAAATGCGACGCTTAAAAAAGTTGTCGATTTTGGTGATTTGCAAGTGTTTGAAGGCGTGACGACGTATCCCGCGATTTTGATTTTTCAAAATTTAAAACCCGCCGAAAATTCACAAATCGAAATGCTGATTTTAAAAGACAAGTTGCCTGACGATTTGAACGAAACCTTTAAAAATCAACACGGCATCATGCAACATTCGCAACTCAAAAACGAAAGTTGGCAATTTGAAGATGCGCGACTTTCACAATTACGCGACAAATTAACGCAAGGTTTTCCAACGCTCAAAGATGTTTATGGTTCGCCGCTTTACGGCATCAAAACGGGTTTGAATGAAGCGTTTGTGATTGATGGCGAAACGAAAAAACGCTTGATTTCGCAAGACCCAAATTCTGCCGAATTACTGAAACCCTTTTTAGAAGGCAAAGATTTGAAAAAATGGCACGCGCAACCGCGTGATTTGTGGTTGATTTTTACACGACGTGGAACGGATATTGAAAAATATCCTGCAATTAAAGCGCATTTAGAAAATTACAAAGATGCCTTAATTGCTAGGTCATCAACTGGGCATAATTGGTTTGAAATTAGCAGCGTGATTGCTTATCACGAAAAATTTAACGCACCCAAATTGATATGGGCGGATATATCGCAAAGTAACCAATTGTCTTTTGATAGCAAAGGTTTTCATTTAGCCGATACTTGTTTTTTCTTACCTTCAAGCGATGCGTTTGTTTTTGGATTGCTTAATTCTTCAATTCAAGAATATATTTTCAAAGCATTAAGCCCAATTGCTCGCGGCGGTTTTTATCGATATAAAACTCAGTACGTCGAAACGTTACCAATTCCACCCGTCACGCCAGAACAAAAAACAAAAATTGGTGATTTAGCGCAACGCTGTCAAACCTTAACTGAAGCGCGTTATAAATTGGAAAACGACACCCGTTTGACGATTAGCACGCTCGGAAATTTCAAATTTACGCAAAAATTGGAAAAATGGTGGACGTTGGAATTTGCCGACTTTTTAAGCGAACTCAAAAAAGCCAAAATTGAAATTGAACTCAAAAAACAAACGCAGTGGCGTACTTTTTTTGATGAGGCGAAATCGGAACGTGAAAAACTAGATTTGCAGATTCGGGTGTTGGAGAAGGAATTGAATGTTGAGGTTTACGAGTTGTTTGGGTTAGATGATGAGGAAATTGGGATGATTGAACAAAGATGAATCATCTCAATAAGTTCAATCCTACTAGAATGGTGACAATTTCATAACCCCGTTTAATCCATAAATTGCCTTTTAAAACTGCCAAATGTGCGCCTAAATAACCTCCTACAAATGAACCGAATAACAGTACAGGAATCCATGCCCATTTCACTTGAGAAATAAGAGCTAAGGTTATTGCGCCGACACCATTCCAAGCTAAACCTACGACCACCAATGTATAAGCGACGGCGCGTTTGTAATCCATGCCAAACCATTTAACCAACAAAATGGTAGCAAATAAGCCTGTTCCCGAAGCAAGCGAACCGTTTAAAAATCCAATCAGAAACAGTAATAAACCGCCAAGAATAAATCCTGATTTATCTTGATGTAGTGGCGCGTAAGTTTGTCCAAGTTGTGTTTGAAAAACGGAATAAAGACCCAGCGACATGGTAAGCAAACCCAGAGCGGTTTTTGCGGTTGTATCTGGAATTTCAAGCGCGGTAAATGAACCTAAAATCACTGCGGGTACACCAACAAGTAACATAAACAAGGCGAATTGCCGTTGAACAAAATCCTCTTTGAAATAACGCACTGATGCACCAATACCTAATGCAACAGAAGCAATTTTGTGTGTCGCCAGTGCAATACTAAATGGCAATCCCAAAAACAGTAACACAGGAAATTGAATCAATCCTGCGCCACCACCTGCTAACGCTGAAAATGTATTCGCAATTAGTGACGTAATTAGAACAATCAACTGTTCAATCATTCGTATTTATCATGTGTGTCGCTAAATCCTGTAACGCATTTTGGATATTAGTGTGCAGGATTGGATTCATGGGGATTTCGTCAAGTGCTTTATTCATGCAGAGCATCCATTGGTCACGTTCAGATTCACCAATGCTAAAAGGAAAATGACGGGCGCGTAACATCGGATGCCCGAATTCTTCAATGAATAAATTAGGACCTCCTAACCAACCTGATAAAAATTTAAATAATTTACTGTTCGCAGAAGCAAGATTCGATTGATGTATTGCGCGAATGCCTTGAGCCTGTGGCAACGTGTCCATGTAAAAATAAAAACGGTCTACCAATAAACGAATAGCAGGTTCACCACCAATATGAAAGTAAGGCGTATTGTTAGTTGTCATAATTATATTTCACGTTAAGTCCACCTAAACCACAGTAACCATCTGGGTTTTTAGCTAAATACTGTTGATGATATTCTTCAGCGTAATAAAACAGCGACGCAGGTAATATCTCAGTGGTAATGTGAGGGAATCCTGCTTTAGTCAATGCTACGTCATAAACCCGTTTTGCCGATTCAGCGAGTTGTTGTTGAACATCCGTAAAAGTGTAAATACCAGACCTATATTGTGTCCCAATATCATTGCCCTGACGCATTCCTTGCGTGGGATTATGAGAGTTAAAAAAAACAGATAGTAATTGAGAAAAAGTCATTATTTTAGAATCAAAAACGACTAAAACAGCTTCTGCATGACCTGTTAAGCCTGTACAAACGTCTTTGTAAGTCGGATTTTTCGTTTCACCACCGATGTAACCCACAGCTGTACTATATACGCCTTTTTGTTGCCAAAATTTACGTTCTGCTCCCCAAAAACAACCTAATGCAAAAATGACTTGTTCAAATCCTTCTGGGAAAGGCGGCTGAATTGAATGTTTGTTAACGAAATGAATCATAAGATTTAAAAGTGTAAAAATTAGCGTGTGATAATGAAACGCACAGCGTCTAAACGCAGTTGTGCAATGTCGATGTTTTCGTGAATTAACAGTGTTTTATCTTTCAAATCTTCAATTTCATCGTTTTTAATACTCAAATTTACTTTCTGCAAGCGTACCAAACGCTTGATTTCAGTTGTCAACGACTCGAGCATTGTTTTTGTGGCTTGCTGGCAAATGATGTCTTTTTGGATTTGCGCTTGTGTTTCAGCAACAGCAAGTAATTTCAAAATCAAATGACGTTGTTTATTCAAAAACACCGTAATCGCGTGTTTGTCAAAATTCGCGCCACAATCGGGCAAACTTTCATGTGAAAATTCTGCCGTCACATCTTTTTGCAATTGATTGATTAACACACGAATCGGTGTCGGCGGCAAAAAGCGGTTAATTTGCAATTCCGCTGGTGCGCTGTGTTCAACCACGAATAAACATTCAAGTAAAAATTGTCCTGCTTTTAAATCCGAATTCTTAACGCTGCTTAATGTTGCATTACCCGTTTCACTTGATAAAACCATATCCATTGAAGCGGTAACGAGCGGATGTTCCCACGTTAAAAATTGCAATTCTTCACGCGCCAACGCTTGAGCGCGTGAAACCGTGACACTTAAGCCATCTTCTTGATTTAAATAAGGGAAAGTTTCACAACGCAAATGTTCACTTGGTGTTAGCGTGTGTGAATCTTCGGCAAATTCTTCCGTATCCACGCCGTAACAATCAAACACTTCTTCCATGTAATCCCAAAGCGTTCCTTCGTTTTCATATTCGGATAGTTCTGAAATATATTCGTCAGCGATTTCTTTACGGCAAGAATTTAATTCTAAAAGTTGGTCGCGTCCGTGATTGAGTTCTGCTTCAATTTGAACGCTTAAAGCGTGTGTTTTTTCGATAAATGCACCAATTTTTTCAGCATCGTTATTTGCCAAAAGTGTTTGTAATTCTTCGTGTAATAAATCTGCAACGTGTTGTGCCGCCGAATTATTGGCGCGAAACGCATTTAAACCTTCATCATACCAACGATATAAAATCGCTTGTTCGGTGTTTTCTAAATAGGGAACGTGAATTTGAATAACGTGTTTTTGTCCGATTCGATCTAAACGCCCGATACGTTGTTGCAATAAATCAGGATTTTGCGGTAAGTCCCATAAAATTAAATGCTGTAAAAATTGAAAATTTCGCCCTTCGCTACCAATTTCAGAACAAATCAATAAACGTGCGCTACTTTCTTCGTCAGCAAAATAAGCTGCCGCGCGGTCGCGTTCAATAATTGTCATGTGTTCATGAAATACCGCAGACGAAATACCTGCTTTCATTTTCAACGTATCTTCTAAATCCATTGCAGTTTGCGCGTGTTTGCAAATGAGCAATGCTTTTTTGCCAGCGAGTTGTTTTACTTTTTCAACAAGCCACAAATAACGGGCATCATTTTGGAAATTCGTTTCGTCAGCGTCGCCATTTAACGGATAACCGAAGTATTCACGCTCTGGAAAACCTTGCACGGTTTGGCGCGAATTCCGAAACAAAATTCGTCCTGTTCCGTGATGGTCGAGCAAAATGTTAATTAACGTTTGACGTGCTGCCGCCGATTTTTCGGCATCATTCAAATTCGCCAATGTTTTCGACACATTGTCATCTTTTAATAAAACAGCTAACGCTTGTTGTTCTTCGTCTGTTAACGGTTTGTCTGCCAGCAAGGATTTTGCCGCGTTTGCCACAGGTTCAAAGGTTTTTTCTTCTTCTAAAAATGCCGAAAAACTATAAAAACGGTCTGGGTCAAGCAAACGCAAACGGGCAAAATGACTTTCTTTGCCTAGTTGCTCAGGTGTTGCGGTGAGCAAAATCAAACTTGGTGAAATTTGCGACAGTTGTTCAACAAACAAATAATCTGCACTTGGCGCAGTTTCTGACCATTCCAAATGATGTGCTTCATCGACAATCACCAAATCCCAACCCGCGTCTAAGGCTTGCTCTTGACGGTTTTGATAATGTGAAAAAAATGATTGGCTACATAAAACCAACTGCTCAGACAAAAACGGATTCGCTTGATTGTATAAATCCGCTTTTTCGTCATCATCAAAACCGTCGTCGCCAATTTCACTCAAACAACGCATTTCATCAAAAATGCTAAATTTCAAATTAAAGCGGCGCAACATTTCAACCAGCCATTGATGTAACAAACTTTCTGGCACGATAATCAAAATGCGTTTGCTCAAATTGTTAATCAAACGATGATGAATAATTAGCCCAGCTTCAATCGTTTTGCCTAAACCGACTTCATCAGCAAGCATAATGCGTGGTGCGGCGCGATTTGCCGCTTCGTGAGCGATAAAAATTTGATGTGGAATTAACGCTGCGCGAACACCAAGCAAACCTTTCACAGGTGATTTTGCGTGTTGTTGCAAACGTTGCCACGTTTCGTAACGCAACGAAAACCACGCATTTGGGTCGGTTTGCCCTGTGAATAAACGGTCTTGCGGTTTGTTAAATTGGCTGTGATGACTCAAATCCATTTCTTCAAGTTCAACGGTTTCATCATCTTCATTTTTACAAATGTAAGTTAAAATACCTGTATTTTCAGTGACTTTTAAAACAGTTAATTTTTCATCATCGACAGATTCAATGTTGTCACCAATTGAAAATTTAACCCGTGTTAATGGCGCGTTGTCGGCGGCATAAATGCGTTTTTCGTCACACGCTAAAAATAAAACACTGACCCGATTAAAACTACTTTCGACAATTAGCCCTAAACCTAATTCGGATTCAGTGTTGCTAATCCAGCGTTGCCCTGCAATAAAATTTTCCATTTGTTTTTGCCTTGAAGTGTATTTTTAAAAAGTAGGAATGGCGCGTATTATAAGCCTTAACAAGCGTAATTTTTGACAAAATAAATCGCAGATTCCCACTTTTTAAATTAGTGAAAAAATGTACATTTTAGGTATTGAAACTTCCTGCGACGAAACTGGCGTTGCAATTTACCATTCCCAACGCGGCTTGATTCACCATTTGCTTTACAGTCAAATCGAAATGCACAGCGAATATGGCGGGGTTGTTCCCGAATTGGCTTCGCGTGACCACATTCGTAAATTGATTCCGTTGGTAAAACAGCTTTTACACGAAAGCCATTTATCTAAAACCGACATTACCGCGATTGCTTACACCGCAGGTCCTGGTTTGATGGGCGCGTTATTGGTCGGTGCGGCAACCGCTCAAAGTTTGGCGTTTGCGTGGCAAATTCCTGCCGTTGCAGTGCATCACATGGAAGGACATTTACTCGCGCCAATGTTGGAAGAAAATCCGCCCGAATTCCCGTTTGTGGCATTGTTGATTTCAGGCGGACATACATTGTTAGTGAAAGTTGAAAGCGTTGGTAATTATGAATTATTAGGCGAATCGCTAGACGATGCAGCGGGTGAAGCCTTCGACAAAACCGCAAAATTACTCGGTTTAAATTATCCAGGCGGCGTGAAATTATCGGAATTAGCAAAATCTGGACAAGCGCGTTTTCAATTTCCACGCCCGATGACCGACCGACCAGGTTTAGATTTTAGTTTTAGTGGTTTGAAAACGTTCGCGCTAAATACCTTTCAAAAAAGTGACCAATCGCATCAAGACAAAGCCGACATTGCATTGGCATTTCAAAACGCAGTTGCCGATACGTTAGCAATTAAATGTCGTCGAGCTTTGCAACAAACAGGTTTAAAAACCTTAGTTGTCGCAGGTGGAGTAAGTGCCAATACACAAATTCGCGCTACATTGACTGAAATGCTTGAAAAAGAAAATGGACAGATTTTTTTCCCGCGTCCTGAATTTTGCACTGATAACGGGGCGATGATTGCTTACGCGGGTTATCAGCGTTTTTTGATGGGGCAAATTCAAGATTTAGAAATTTTCGCTCGACCACGTTGGGCTATGAGTGAATTGTAGAATTTAAAAACTCGATGTAAGTATAGTTATTCTCATAACGTAATTTATGAACGCTAGCGCAATCAACGCAAAACTGAAACGCATTTTGTGGCGGTAATTTCAAAATCACCGCCAACAATGCCCGAATAACGCCTGCGTGCGTCACAATAAAAACACATTCATTTTCAAGTTGAATTAAATCTAACCAAAAATTTTCAACACGTTGACAAAGGTCAGTAAAACTTTCGCCATTCGGTGGCGCGAGCGTAACAAAATTTTCTGTCCAATGTTTTAAAGATTCGGATTCAATTTCTGAAAACGGCATATTTTCCCAATCCCCGAAATTCACTTCTAACAACCGCGAATCTAAAATCACGTCGTTGCTCATTAAATTTGCTAATTGCGTACAGCGTGATAATGGACTGCTGAAAATTATTTCTTGTTGCGGCAATTTTTTTAAAATTTTTCGCGCATCGTCTAAAAAATTTTCTGCTAAATTCACGTCAGTTTGTCCATAACACAAACCTTTTTTTGTATCTGTTTTGGTGTGTCTAATTAAATAAATGTCCACAACACACTCACGCTTAAATAAAAAATCGTTTCGCAAACTTGTTGTGTGGCACCTAAACAATCGCCTGTATAACCGCCAATGTGTTTATAAAAATAGCGACTTAAAAAAACGCTTGCTAATCCAATCGACAAAATCGACAACCAACAAATCATCGGCAATAAAAATAGCGGTAAAACAGCTAAAAATGCGGCAAAAATTAAATCTGTTTGTGTTGGTTTATAAACCGCAATTTGCGATTTACTGTTTTCAATTCGAGCGTAATCGTAAAAATACATTAAAAACAACGGCATTAAACGGCTAATGCTGTGAGCTGAAATCAAAATTACGGGGAGTTTTTCAATTGGCAATGAAATTAAAACGCCAATTTTTAATGCCAACAAAAGCCCTAAACCTAACGCGCCATAAACACCAATTGCCGAATCTTTCATAATGGTAAGAATGCGCGTTTTGTCGTAACCTCCGCCAAATCCATCGCATACATCCGCAAAACCATCTTCGTGAAATGCGCCTGTGACAAAAATTCCGCTAATCAACGCAAGTAAAATTGCAATGGTTGGCGACCACAAAAATTGGGCGGCATAAAACGTAATTGCTGATATGCCTCCAACTAACCAACCGATTAACGGCAAATAAATCGTTGCTTGTGGTAATTGCGAATAATCGAGATTTTTAGGGCAGGGCAAGCGTGTATAAAAACTCAACGCTAACCAAAAATGTTGCAGATTAGGCTTTATCAACGCCTGCTTCCTCAAACGTTGCCATTTCATTTAAAAATAAAATCGCCGATTGAATCAACGGATACGCCAACGCAATGCCAGAACCTTCACCTAAACGCATTTCTAAATCGAGCAGTGGTTTTGCGTTGAAAAAATTCAATAATGCACGATGTCCATTTTCGCTACCAACGTGACTAAATACGCAAAAATCTAAAACGTTTGGATTAGATTGCAACGCAGTCAATAACGCAGCACCACAAACAAAACCATCAACTAAAATTAGCATTTTTAATTCAGCCGCTTTCAAATACGCACCAACCATTGTGGCAATTTCAAAACCGCCAAAGGTCGTTAAAATTTCAAGCGGGCTTTTTAAATCGGGATTATTTTCGACTGCTTGTTTTAAAAGTGCTTTTTTATTGTTGAGTTGTTCATCATTTAAACCTGTGCCGCGCCCAACACAGTCGTTTAACGGAATTTTTGTAAAACAGTGCATCAAAATTGCCGCTGAAGCGGTATTTCCAATTCCCATCTCACCAAAACCTACACAATTGCAACCCTTTTCATGTAATTCTTGAACAACCGATGCACCATTTTTTAAGGCTTTTTCACAATCCGACAAACTCATTGCGGGGGAATGTAAAAAATTTTGTGTGCCGAAACCTATTTTTAAATTTAGCAAATTTTCATGCGTTTCAAATCCTGCATTCACGCCTGCATCAATGATTTTTAAATTTAAATTATGTTGCCGAGCAAAAACGTTAATCGCCGCGCCACCGTTTAAAAAATTCAACACCATTTGCGCGGTAACACTCGACGGATAAGCACTTACGCCTGATTGGGCAATGCCGTGATCGGCAGCGAAAATTAAAATTGTGGGTTTGTTAATTTCAGGTGTAAGCGTGTTTAAAATTAAACCGATTTGTAACGCTAATGTTTCCAATCGACCTAATGCGCCGAGTGGTTTGGTTTTTTGATTGATTTTGTTTTCAAGGGTAGCGCGTAAAGAGGAATTTGGCATTTGAGATTAGGAAATAAGTTTGTCAGAATGAACATTCATCAATCTTACACAGCGAGCATCATTATGACCACAGAAAATACACCTTGGACACGCGAGGAATTTGAAGCGCAATTGCGCGGTATGGAAAATTTGTATCATATTCATCATCCTTATCACACATTGATGAATGAAGGAAAATTAACGAAAGCACAATTGCAAGGCTGGGTGGCAAATCGTTTTTATTATCAAGTTTGTATTCCGATTAAAGATGCCAACATTTTGGCGAATTGTCCCGACCGTGAAACTCGTGCGAAATGGACACAGCGCATTTTAGACCACGATGGTCATCCTGGTGATGTGGGTGGTATTGAAGCGTGGATTCAGTTAGGTATTGCCGTGGGTTTAACACGCGAAGAAATAACCTCGTTAAAACACGTTTTACCTGCGGTACGTTTTGCGGTGGATGCGTATGTCAATTTTGCTCGTCGCGCCGAATGGCATGAAGCAGCAAGTTCTTCTTTAACCGAATTATTTGCGCCAAAAATTCATCAACAACGTTTAGATAATTGGCCTACGCATTACCCTTGGGTTGATGTTGATGGTTATGCGTATTTTAGAAAACGTCTGACCGAAGCACGTCGCGATGTAGAACACGGTTTAGAAATTACGCTCGATTTTTACAAAACGCGCGAACAACAAAATCGAATGGTGGATATTTTGAAATTTAAACTCGATGTTTTATGGTCAATGGCTGACGCGATGTATATGGCATATATTCATGAAATGCCACCGTATTTTAATG
>JBASLW010000098.1:0-18287 GCA_049656545.1 Methylococcaceae bacterium | reverse complement strand
AACCACATCTGCACCACGCGAAATTAAATTGTCACCAAAACCATGCGCGACTGCTGCAAGCGTTTTCATTGAACAAGGTGCGATAATCATACCTTCGGTTTTAAAACCGCCGCTGGCAATAGTTGCCGCAATATCATGAATTCCGTGCGTAACATCTGCCAATGCACTCAAATCATCGCGTGTCATATCGAGTTCATGTTTTAAATTCACCAACCCCGCAGATGAAATAACTAAATGCGATTCCCATTCAGATTGCGCTTGCAGAACTTGCAACATTCGCACGCCGTAAATTGCACCTGTTGCGCCTGTCATCGCAATGATTAAGCGTTTTTTCACACTCATTTTGTGCTGTCTTTCTTTTTAAATTTATAGGGTTCAGCAGTATGTTTTGTCGCTTCGCTCTCAATGATTTTTTCGTCTTCTTCCGCATCACCCGCGTCGGCTTGCCCCTCTTTCATTGCACTGCGAAAATTACGAATTGCGCCCCCGACATCACTGCCAACATTTCGCAATTTTTTTGTTCCAAATAACAAAATGATAATGCCTAAAATTAAGGCTAATTGCATGACGCTAAAGTGCATTTTTTTCTCCTATTTGTGTTCACGTCGGGCTTTTTCTTCTAATCCCGACAAGCCAAAACGGCGTTGTAATTCATTTAAAACATCGTCTGGGTGTAAATTTTGTTGTGCTAACAAAACCATACAATGAAACCATAAATCGGCAGTTTCATAGACAATTTGCGCTTTATCACCCTCTTTTGCCGCAATAACAACTTCGGTGGCTTCTTCGCCAATTTTTTTCAAAATTGAATCCACGCCTTTTACATACAAACTGGCGACATACGATTTTTCACTCGTTTGCGTTTTACGTTGTTCTAAAATTTCAGCAAGTTGCTGTAATGTGTCATTCATAAAAATTCAAAATTAAATCGGTTGATAGACTTGAATATGTTGATTTATCAAGGTTTGTAATGCTTCTTTATTGAGTTGTTGATTATCTACTTTCAAATAAACCACGGCTTCTTCATGATGCAAAATTGCTTCAGCGACACCTTCCAACATTAACATTTCATTAACAAAAACATCTGCATCGCCTTTGCTCATTGCTTCAATTGAAATTAACAAACTTGCTAAATAACGTGGTTCAGCCATAAAAAATGACACTGCAAACCAACTTAATGCCAACACCGAACAAACCAAAAATACAGCCGTTACACCGAATTGCCCGTTAAACCAACCACCTACAACGCCACCAAAAAATAAACCCAAAAATTGCGAGCTTGAATATGCGCCCATTGCCGTTCCTTTTAAATCGGCAGGGGCTGTTTTTGATACGAGTGAGGGTAATGTCGCTTCAAGTAAATTGAAACCGCAAAAAAAGACACTTAAAAAAATAATTAACGTAATGAGATTTTCATGTGCAAAAGCGAAACCAATCCCAGCAATCGCAAGCGTGGCAATTGCGCCTAAAAATACTTTTTTCATTTGGCGTTTTTTTTCTGCCAAAATAATAAACGGCACAATCAATGCCATCGACCCTACAAAAACAGGTAAATAAACGTGCCATTCATTCCCTTTTTCTAAACCTGTATCGCGCATTAACGAAGGTACAACGACAAAAATCGCCATCAAAATTAAATGCAGAATGAAAATCCCATAATCTAAACGTAATAATTCAGGATTTTTTAATGCCGTCATTGCAGCATTCGGAACAAATTCTGCGTCACGGTGAAGTTTTGATTTTTCAGGATTTGGCACAATGAAAATGACTGCAGCAATGGCTAATAACGTTAAAAATGCAGTTACCCAAAAAACACCGTGAACACCGCCAAACGCGGCGGCAATAATTGGACCTGCAACAATCCCACCACCAAATGACATTCCAATACTGATACCGATTGTTGCCATCGCTTTGGTACGATGAACTTCCTGCGTTAAATCTGCGACTAACGCCATAATCACCGCAGAAATCGCACCTGCGCCTTGCAAACCACGTCCAATTAAAACACCGTAAATATCGGTTGATAATGCGGCCACTACGCTGCCAACAAAAAATAAAATCAAGCCGATAACAATCATTTTTTTGCGTCCAAATTTATCCGAAAGCAAACCAAATGGAATTTGTAAAACGACTTGCGGCAAACCATAAATACTCATTGCCAAACCAATTAACGCGGGTGTTGCACCGTCTAATTCCTTCGCAAATAACGACAGCACAGGCAAAATCATAAATAATCCGAGCATTCGCAAAGCATAAACGCCTGCTAATGAACTTATTGCGCGTTTTTCTGAAGAAGACATTGCGCTGGAAATATCTTGGACGTGGGTCACGGTTGGCTTACTCCATGGAACGTAAAAAGTTGAAAATCAAAAAGTACCTTTTTTCACAAAGGTCGCGGTGCAATTATTGTTTTTAGTTGCCGTATCAAGTTGCAATGTTGTTACGATGCCAGAACAATCGCCGCTCCAGCCTTTAAAGTCATAGCCTGTTGAAGGTTTTGCAATCAAGGAAATAGCTGTACCAAAAGGTTTAAGCAGCGTGCAACTTTTACTTTTTGATGTACAACTGAACGATTTGGGGATGCTTGTTGTGACTTTTCCACTGCCATTCACAGAAACTCGCGTGATTGAGTTAATAGTATCGACAACATCGCTAGTGTAGATATTTTCAATAATGATTTTTTTCAAACAAAGATTAAAACCACAATCAAATAATTCACTCACTGGAACGCCTTCACTGTAAGACATTTTCAACGCCGTGTAATTCCCAATTTTGTTCATCACATCTGCGCCACCAATAACCGAACCAAAAACGGCATAACCGAGCGGATTTTGCGTACTTCCAAAATCTAACGACGCAGAATTATCTGCAAAGTTGAAAAAGAATTGAGACGTTGCCGAATTCGCATCTGCGGTTCTTGCCATCGAAATCGTGCCAGCTACATTTTTCAGCCCATTATTCGATTCATTCACAATAGCAGGCTGCGTTTTTTTAAACATGATGGTTTTTGAATCAATGCCGCCACCTTGAATAATACTAATGTTTGGCGCAGCAGTTGTTCCTTTCACAACACGATGAAAAAAAGTGTCTTTGTAAAAACCACTATTCACATAATTCAAAAAATTTGTTGATGTAATCGGTGCTTTTTCTTGATTTAACTGAATAGTAATCGTACCAACACTGGTTTGCATTTCAACAATTGAAGGCTGTGCCGCATAAGCCATTGTCATACTTGAACTAACCACTAATAATGTGGAAATTAACGTTTTCATTCTCATTAACCTAAAATTCAAGATAATTTTTTATATTTCAATCGACGCGGCGAATCCGCATCTGTTCCCAAACGACGATGACGGTCAGCTTCATAATCGGCATAGTTACCTTCAAACCAAACCACTTGGCTATCACCTTCAAACGCTAAAATGTGTGTCGCAATTCTGTCTAAGAACCATCTATCATGCGAAATGACGACCGCACAACCTGGGAAATTCACAACCGCTTCTTCTAACGCTCGCAAGGTTTCAACGTCTAAATCGTTCGTGGGTTCGTCGAGTAACAACACGTTGCCGCCAATTTTGAGCAACTTCGCTAAATGGACACGATTTCGTTCACCGCCTGATAATTCGCCGATGAATTTTTGTTGATCGCCGCCTTTGAAGTTGAAGCGTCCTAAATATGCACGCGAAGGCGTTTGATAATTACCGACAGTAATCATATCTAAACCTTCAGACACTTCTTCAAACACGGTTTTTTTCGCGTCCATGTCGTCACGCAACTGGTCAACATAAGCGAGTTTGACGGTTTCACCAATTTTTAACTCGCCAGAATCAGGTTGTTCAAAACCTGCCATGATGCGGAATAACGTGGTTTTACCCGCGCCGTTCGCACCGATAATTCCCACGATGCCACCAGGTGGTAATTTGAAACTCAAATCGCTAAACAATAATTTATCGCCAAATGATTTTGAAATGCCGTTCGCTTCAATTACCACGTCGCCTAAACGCTGACCAGGTGGAATATAAATTTCTTGGGTTTCGTTACGTTTTTGGGTTTCCGCCGACGATAATTCTTCAAAACGTGCTAAACGGGCTTTGCTTTTCGCATGACGACCTTTTGTGCCAGAACGTACCCATTCCAACTCTTCTTTCATGGCTTTTTGACGCGCAGATTCTTGTTTTTCTTCTAACAATAAACGTGCGCCTTTTTGTTCAAGCCAGCTTGAATAGTTACCTTCCCACGGAATGCCTGAACCACGGTCTAATTCTAAAATCCAACCTGCCACGTTATCGAGGAAATAACGATCATGTGTTACGGCAACGACAGTTCCCGTGTAATCGTGTAAAAAGCGTTCGAGCCACGCAACCGATTCAGCGTCTAAATGGTTAGTCGGTTCGTCGAGTAACAACATATCAGGATTTGAAAGTAACAAACGGCATAACGCAACGCGACGTTTTTCACCACCCGATAATTTGGTTACGTCGGCATCCCATTCGGGCAAACGCAAGGCATCGGCGGCAACTTCCAATTTGCGGTCTAAATTGTGTCCGTCGCAAGCGTTAATAATATCTTCCAAACGTGCTTGTTCTGCGGCGAGTTTGTCAAAATCGGCATCTTCAGCGGCGTAATCTAAATAAACTTGGTCAAGTTTTGCGAGCGATTCTTTAATATCGGCAACCGCTTCTTCAATGTTGCCGCGCACAGTTTTATTTGGGTCAAGCTGTGGTTCTTGTGGCAAATAACCAATGTTAATGCCTTTAAGCGGAATGGCTTCGCCTTCAATTTCCTTATCTAAACCCGCCATGATTTTGAGTAACGTCGATTTTCCCGAACCGTTCAAACCTAAAACGCCGATTTTTGCACCAGGGAAAAAAGACAACGAAATGTCTTTAAGAATGTATTTTTTGGGTGGGACGATTTTGCCCACGCGATTCATTGAATAAATATATTGAGCCATAATAATTTTCTAGGAAGGTTCAAAAAACAAAAGTATAACAAATTTCACTCAATTCGAGACTTGCTCAAAATTTGTGGTAAATCTGAATTTACGATGCTGTGATAAAATTCGCTAACATTTATGAAAATAACAAGAGAAACTCACATGACAACATTGACACATAAAACGCGCAGCCTTTGGTCATCACGTTTTGCATTTATCTTAGCTGCAACAGGTTCTGCTGTTGGTTTAGGTAACATTTGGAAATTTCCGTATATCACAGGTGAAAACGGTGGCGGCGCATTTGTAGTCGTGTATTTAGCGTGTGTTTTGCTAATTGGCATTCCCATTATGATTGCCGAAACGATGATGGGACGACGCAGTCAACGAAATCCAATAGAAACAATGGAACTTTTAACCAAAGAAGCGCAAGCCGATAAGCGTTGGCATTATGTTGGTTGGATGGGTGTCGTTGCAGGTCTGTTAATTTTATCTTATTACAGCGTCATTGCAGGTTGGGCAACAGGTTATATTTTTAAAGCCTTTACAGGCAGCTTTTTCGGTGCAGATGCAGCACAAATTCAAACATTGTTTGAAAATTTTACGGCAAGTCCTTTACAACTCATTTTTTGGCACAGCGTTTTTATGACGGCAACCATGTGTATTGTCGCGCGTGGTGTCAATAACGGTTTAGAAAAATCTGTACGTTTTTTGATGCCAAGTTTATTTGTATTGCTGTTTTTACTTGTTGGTTATGCCATGACAACAAACAGTTATCAAAAAGGTTTGAATTTCATGTTTAATTTGGATTTTAGCAAATTGACACGCAATTCAGTTTTGACCGCAATGGGACACGCCTTTTTCACGTTGAGTTTGGGGATGGGCGCGATTATGGTTTATGGCGCGTATTTACCTAAAAAGGTGTCAATTGCAAAAACGGTTTATTTAGTTGCGGCGGCGGATACGGTTGTAGCGTTGCTTGCTGGGATTGCAATTTTTCCTCTTGTTTTTGAAAATGGTTTGCATCCCGCATCTGGTGCAGGTTTAATTTTCCAAACACTTCCAATTGCTTTTGGAAATATGACTGGCGGTTGGTTAATGGGAATTTTATTTTTTGTGTTACTCGTTTTTGCCGCGTTGTCATCATCAATTTCGTTGATTGAACCTGCGGTTGCATGGCTTGTTGAAAATAAAAATTTTACTCGTGAAAAAGCCTGTGTTTGGACAGGTTTAGGAACGTGGTTTTTAGGTTTAGGAACGGTGTTTTCATTCAACATTTGGAAAGATGTTTTAGTTTTTGACAAAAACTTTTTTCAATTACTCGATTATTTAACAGCGAATTTAATGTTGCCAATCGGTGGATTTTGTATTGCTGTTTTTGCAGGCTACGTCATGAAACGTGAACATACTGAATCTGAACTTGAAATGCCTTGCAAACCCAGTTATGAAGTATGGCGCGTTTTAGTTCGTTACGTTGCGCCAACAGCGATTTTTCTAGTATTTTTGCACGTCATTGGAGTGTTGTAAATGACACGAGTAGAAAAAAGCGCGTTAGTTAAATTTTCCGCGCAACAAATGTTTGAACTGGTGAACGACATTGAAAGTTATCCACAATTTTTGCCTTGGTGTAGCGGCACACGCATTTTAAGCAGACACGAAAATGTTATTGAAGGTGAAATTTCAATTTCAAAAGGCGGTTTTGAAAAAAAATTTTCAACTCGCAACACGCTCGAATTTGGAAAAAAAATGACCGTTGAATTACTTGATGGTCCTTTTTCGTATTTGTCAGGGGAATGGAATTTTTTACCATTGCGTGAAAATGCTAGCAAAATCACGTTAGATTTAGATTTTGAAATGTCAGGCATGTTAGCAAATTTGGCGTTTGGTGCGGTTTTTAATCAAATTTGCAACACAATGGTGAGTTCATTTACACAACGTGCTAAAGAAGTTTATCCTCATGATTAACGTTGAAATTGTCTACGCAAAACCTGAAAAACAAGCCCTCATTTCAATTTCAATTGCTGAAAACGCCACTATTTCAGAAGTCATTTTGCAATCAGGGATTTTGACGCAATTTCCTGAAATTGATTTATATGTTGTCAATGTTGGTATTTTTTCAACGCCTTGCACCCTAGAAAAAATAGTAGAAAATGGGGACAGAATCGAAATTTATCGTCCGCTACAAACTGACCCAAAAGATGCGCGGCGACAACGGGCTTTGAAAAAAATACCACATTCTAAATAATTTATTACTTCATCAGGTTTGTTATGTCATTTTTGGGAGAATGCACTTGAGTAAAACCATTTTAATTGTTGAAGATGAAGCCAAATTAGCGGCGTTGCTTGCTGATTATTTAACGTATGAAGGTTTTGAAAGTCATTGGATTGATAACGGTGCAAATGTTATTGACTGGGTAAAACAGCATTCTCCCGATTTGATTTTAATGGACGTTATGTTGCCGCAACGAGATGGCATTAGTTTATGCAAAGAAATTCGTGAATTTTCAACCGTTCCGTTATTTTTAATTACAGCCCGCATTGCAGAAGCGGAACGATTAAAAGGTTTAGAAATTGGCGCAGACGATTATATTTGCAAGCCTTACAGTGCAAAAGAAGTTATGGCGCGAATCAAAGCCGTATTTCGTCGATTACAAAATTTTTCAGTTGAATTGCCTATTGTCGCGGGTTTTTCTTTAGATAAAGAAAAATTACAAGCCTATTACGAAGGTGCATTGCTCGATTTAACATTAAGTGAATTTCGCGTTTTGTCAGCACTGCTTAGTAAATGTGGCAAAGTGTATTCTCGAGCAATGTTATTAGATGTTTTGCATGAAGATGAACGAGATATATCAGATAGAACAGTCGATACACATATCAAAAACCTTCGCCATAAACTTCAAAAAATTGCCAATGATAAAGAAATTATCATTTCTGTTTATGGTGCAGGTTATAAAATTGGGTAAACGATTTTGTTATCTCTAAGCTCGTTCAATATCAAAACTCAATACATTTGAAATTGTTTCAGTTGCAGTCAAAATCATGAACAATCTGTCAAAACCAATCGCAATTCCAGAACAATCAGGCAGACCTGTTTTTAACGCTGAAATTAAACGTTCATCTTTCACAACTTCTGCTAAATTTTGATTTTTTCGAGTTTGAATTTCGTCATCAAAACGGCGATTTTGTTCTTCGCAATCGCTTAATTCATAAAATCCATTGCCTAATTCAACGCCATTCAAAAAGACTTCAAAACGGTCTGCAATCAACGGATTTTCTACATTCAAACGTGCTAACGCAGATTGGCAAGCTGGATAACCATAAACCAAACATAAACCGTTTTCGCCCAAATGCGGCTGAACACAAAAACTGAATAAATAATCTAACCAAAGCGCGTGATTTTGTCCGCATAAAGTAATAGCTTCTGAAATTTCATGTTTTATCGCAAAAGCTGAATACTCATCAAACAAGAATTCTAAAGCTTTTAAACCTGTATGCTGTGCAAAAACCTGTGCATAACTTTGGCGTTTGGGTGGTGAAAATTGTCCTTGTGATAAATCAGCAAATAACGCTTCAACTTCGTCCATCAAATCATTCAAATCAAAACCAACGCGATACCATTCGAGCATTGTGAATTCAGGATTATGAAAACGTCCGACTTCGCTATTTCGGAAGGCTTTGCAAATTTGATAAATCGAGCCACTTCCTGCTGCTAATAATCGCTTCATCGCAAATTCTGGTGACGTTTGTAAAAATAATTTTTCTGGTTTTACAAAATCAAATGTCGTTGTAAAAAAAGCGAGTTGCGGTTCTGTTCCGCAAGCGTGACTAAGTAATGGTGTTTCGACTTCGAGAACATTTCGCGCTAAAAAAAAAGCACGAATGCGTTGCAACATTCGCGCTCTTTTTTGCAAAAATTCAATCGAACAGCTTGGTTGCCACAACGTTGAATTTTGCGTCATAACTTATTCTTTGACGCGCGAAATATATTCCGCTGTGCGTGTGTCAACTTTAATAATTTCGCCTTGTGCAACAAATAATGGCACGCGAACAACCGCACCTGTTGATAATTTTGCAGGTTTGCCACCGCCGCCTGATGTATCGCCACGCACACCTGGGTCAGTTTCGACAATTTCTAATTCCACAAAATTTGCAGGTGTTACAGCTAAAGGCGAATCATTCCAAAGTGTCACGGTACACATATCTTGGTCTTTTAACCAAAGCGCGGCATCACCAACGGTTTTTGCATCAGCTTGATATTGATCAAATGTTTCTTGGTTCATGAAATGACGATAATCGCCGTCATTGTAAAGATATTGCATTTCCATATCGACAACGTCTGCGCCTTCAAGCGATTCGCCAGATTTAAACGTCCGTTCGATAACACGACCTGTTTTTAAATTGCGAATTTTAACGCGGTTAAATGCCTGACCTTTTCCTGGTTTAACAAATTCGTTTTCGATAATCGCGCAAGGGTCGTTATCAAGCATGACTTTTAAGCCTGATCTAAATTCATTGGTGCTATAAACTGCCATTTTTGCCTCAAAATTAAATAAATAAACCGATATTATAATAGCTGATAAGCTAACTAAAAACTTTAATGTGAATTCCAATTCTGTTTATAAAATGAAATCTTTATTGATTCGATAGGAATAGTCATCTATACTTAAACAGTAATAAGTCAACACTTAGAGCATATTATGGTAGTTGTATCGGTTCTCTCGCAACGATACGCTGTGAACCCCGCCAGGTACGGAAGTAAGCAACGGTAACAGCAGATTCGTGTGCCGAGATGTAGCTGGTACAATTGCCACCCAACTCTCCCCCATATTTTATATTCCCGTCATGAATTATCAGGTGCTTGCTCGAAAGTGGCGACCGCATAATTTCACAGAAGTTGTCGGACAAATCCACGTTATAACTTCGCTCACCAACGCTTTAAAACACAATCGTCTTCATCAAGCCTATTTATTTACAGGCACACGCGGCGTAGGCAAAACCACGCTTGCGCGAATTCTTGCTAAAGCAATGAACTGTGAAAATTTGCAAGATTTTAATCCTTGTGGGCAATGTGATATTTGCCGAGCAGTTGACGAAGGACGTTTTTTAGATTTAATTGAAGTCGATGCTGCCTCGCGGACAAAAGTCGAAGATACCCGTGACCTGCTTGACAACGCGCAATACGCGCCAAATCAAGGACGTTACAAAGTTTATTTAATCGACGAAGTTCACATGTTATCAGGGCATAGTTTTAATGCCTTACTCAAAACCCTTGAAGAACCACCGCCGCACGTTAAGTTTCTTCTCGCGACAACCGATCCACACAAAATCCCCGTCACGGTTTTATCTCGCTGTTTGCAATTGAATTTAAAACGTCTTTTGCCGAGTGAAATTTTCACCCAAATGGGTTTTATTTTGGGGCAAGAAGGGATTACGTTTGAACCTGAAGCCTTGAAATTATTATCACGCGCGGCTGATGGCAGTATGCGCGACGGTTTGAGTTTGCTTGACCAAGCGATTGTCTACGGAAACGGTGCAGTGAGTAACGCAGAAGTTCACGCGATGCTCGGTTCGATTGCTCAACAACCTGTGGAATCGATTTTGCACGCTTTATCGCAAGCCGACGCGCCTGCAATTTTGAATCAAATTGATGATTTAAGTCAGCTCAGTCCTGATTTTAGTGATTTGTTGCAACAGCTTTTGCAATTTTTACATCGAATTGCGCTAGTTCAACACGTTCCGACAACGCTTACGCACGATTTAGATGTCGAAGTCGTGGCGCAGTTAGCAAAAATAATGTCGCCCGAAGATGTGCAACTTTATTATCAAATCGGTTTGCTTGGACAAAAAGAGTTAGAACTTGCGCCAGACCCGCGCAGTGGGTTTGAAATGGTGATGTTGCGTATGCTGACGTTTAGACCTATAAAAAATGGCGAAAATGTACAGCCAATTCAACAAACTATCGCGCCGCAAACACAACAACCACGTCCGCAAATTCAAACGCCACAAATTTCACCCATTCAACCGCACCCAGTCGCACCACAAATTTCAAATGCACCCAGTTTTTCGGATAATTGGGAAACGATTTTAGTAAATTTAAAAGTCGGGCGATTTGTTAAAGAATTTGCAAAACACTGTGTTTTAGAATCAATTGATGACACGCAATGCCGTTTGAATTTAGACCCAGAAAAAGCGAATTTACTTGAATCAGATTATGTTCAAAAAATTGAAGCCGCTTTGCGTGAAATGTTTAGCAAATCAATTAAATTAACCATTGACGTAAAAACGTTAGCAACAGCTACGCCTGCACAACAAATTGTGCAAGCCCAAGACAATCGACAACAAGCCGCTGTTGAGGCAATTTATAACGACCCCAATGTGGCATATTTTCAAAGTCATTTTGACGCGCAAGTATTGCCAGAAACCATTCAACCAATTTAATTTTCAAAGGAGAAAAAACAAATGAAAAATGCTTTAGGCAATTTGATGCAACAAGCGCAAAAGATGCAAGATGATTTAAAAGCAGTTCAAGATGAATTAGCGTTAATGCAAGTCACAGGCGAATCAGGTGGCGGTTTAGTTAGCATTGTCATGACAGGCAAACGCGAAGCACGAAAAGTTACGATTGACCCGTCACTGGTTGGCGAGGATAAAGATATGCTTGAAGATTTGGTTGCCGCCGCGATTAACGATGCCGTTCACAAAGCCGACAAAATGAAAAAAGAAAAAATGGCAAGCATTACTGCTGGTATTCCATTACCTGCGGGTTTTAATTTACCTTTTTAATTGTGATACAAATGAGTAATTGTTTATTTTGTAAAATGGCAACGGGTGAAATTGTTCCAAGCATCGTGTTTGAAGATGATGAAATTTTGGCATTCAATGATATTGCGCCACAAGCTCCGATTCATATTTTGATTATCCCGAAAAAACATATTTCAACGTTAAACGATGCTGATGATGCTTTATTGCTTGGGAAATTGATGCAAACTGCCGCACAACTTGCTAAAAAATTAGGTATTGCCGAAGCGGGTTATCGCACTGTTATCAATTGCAACGAGTTAGGTGGACAAGCAGTCTATCATTTGCATATTCATTTATTGGCAGGGCGGCAAATGCTTTGGTCACCTGGTTAAAACATCGATGAAACGCATCGTCGTTTTTGGTTATAGCATCATGTCATTGGAAGCAATAAGCCGCTTACCAAAAGAAGAATGCGATATTTTATTTATTGCCGCGAATGAAAAAGAGGCGAGTGCCGTTTCCGAAAAAGGTTTTGAAACAAGCATTTTAGATTTTCGCAACGACGATGATTTAATTTCAGTTGGTATTGGCACATCTGTTGATATTATTTTTTGTTTTTATCCCAAAGATTCAGATAACGTATTTTTAACGATTTCTGCGAGGGCATTAGATAAAAGTTTAACTATTATTGCCATTGTTGATGACAGTGAATCCGAAGACAAATTACTTGCGGCGGGTGCAAATAAAATTATTGATCCGTATGAAATTTGTGGCAGAAAAGTTCATGAAATGCTGACAAAACCTGAAATTAGTAATGTTTTAGATCACACCGTTTTTGGACGACACGATTTAAATATCGCGCAAATTGAAATTCCATTTGAGTCTCACTTAGAAGGGGTTCATGTTAGCGAATTAAATTTGAAAAATGAAAAATATAATTTGATTTTAATCGGTGTAGTTGACCGTGAACTTGGCGACCAATTACATTTTACCAATGGCGAAACGGATCACGAACTCAATGCAGGTGATGTACTTGTTGTAATGGGACCGAGTAATGGCTGTAGAGCATTTAGAAATGAAGTGGAATATCAATGGAACTAATGACGAAATTAAAAATTATTAAACCCAGATTTTGGTTTTTACTTGGTAGTTTAGGTTGCGTATTTTTGTTGAGTATGGGCGCATATTTTCAATTTAACGAAGGTTTAGAACCATGTCCGCTTTGCATTTCTCAACGAATCGGAATTTTTTTAACGGGTTTAGTTTTTATGGTCGCTGTCGCACACAATCCAAAAGAACAAAAAGGCATCAATCGTTATGCGATTTTGGGCGCATTGACAGCATTAGGTGGCGCGTCAATTTCAACCCGTCATGTTTGGATTCAAAATTTACCACCCGATCAAGTCCCAGAATGCAAACCTGCACTGGAATATATGCTGCAAAATTTCCCACTGATTGAAACAGTGAAATTGATGCTTTCAGGAACGGGCGATTGTGCAAAAGTCGATTGGACAATGCTTGGTTTTTCAATGCCAGCCTGGACTCTAGTTGCATTTTTGATGCTTGCAAGTTTGAGTGTGTTGCAAATTTGGAATCATGACTAACTCCCAGATTCTAAAAGTTGCTATTCCCGCTGTTCCTTTTTTTTCACACTTTGAATATCTCGCGCCTGAAAATGGCGCAAATCTGCAAGCGGGAATTCGCCTTGAAGTTCCGTTTGGCAAAACCTCAAAAGTTGCGTTTTTACTTGCTATCAGCAATGAAAGTGATTTTCCGATTGAAAAACTAAAACCGATTACACGCATTATTGATGACGCGCCATTGCTTGCTGAAATCGATTTGAAACTGCTGCATTGGGTAGCAAATTATTATCATCATCCGATTGGCGAAGTGATGAGCGCAGCATTTCCTATTGCGTTGCGGCAAGGTAAAGAAGCGGTGATTAAAAAATTACCCAAGCAATCTGAAAACGAAATCAAAACTACGCAACTTATTTGCAACGAAGGACAACAAAAAACCATTGATGCTGTCACCGCGTCGCTCGATGAATTCAAGGTTTTTTTGCTTGATGGCGTGACGGGCAGCGGTAAAACAGAAGTGTATATGCAATTGATTCAAACAGTTTTGAATCGAGGGCAACAGGTTTTAGTTTTAGTGCCAGAAATTACTTTAACACCGCAATTGCAACAGCGTTTTCAAGCACGTTTCAGTACATATATTGCGATTTCACATTCTAAAATCACTGATTTGCAGCGCAAAAATGCGTGGCTTTTAATGCAAAGTGGCGCGTGTTCATTGCTGCTAGGTACACGTTCTGCGTTATTCACGCCGTTGCCAAATATCGGGCTAATCATTCTCGATGAAGAACACGACAGCTCGTTTAAACAACAAGAAGGTTTTCGTTTTTCAGCACGAGATGTTGCCGTGATGCGTGGCAAATTAGCCAATGTTCCCGTTGTTTTAGGCAGTGCTACGCCGTCGCTTGAAAGTTTGTACAACGTGTTTTTGCAGCGTTACACACATTTGCTGTTACTTGAACGTGCGGGAAATGCGTTGCCGCCGTCAGTTGAAATTCTCGATATTCGCCAGCAAAAACTGCAGGCTGGTTTATCCGAAGCGTTGATTTTGCAAATTCAAGCCACGCTGGAAAAAAATGAACAAGTTTTGTTATTTTTAAATCGGCGTGGTTTTGCACCAACGTTGTTGTGTCATAGTTGTGGTTGGGTGGCGCGGTGCGTGCATTGCGACGCAAATCTAGTTATTCATCGACACAAAAATCTGCTGCGTTGTCATCATTGCGACACGGAACATCGGTTAATTTCGCATTGCCCTTCGTGCCAATCGCCTGAACTAGCATCTCTAGGACAAGGGACGGAACGTTTAGAATTCGCGCTTGGTGAAATTTTTGCAGATAAAACGATTCTGCGTTTGGATTACGATTCGACACAAAAAAAAGGCACATTGGAAGATTTTTTAACGCAAATTCACGCGGGTAAAATTGATATTATTTTGGGGACACAAATGCTCGCAAAAGGACATCATTTCCCGAATGTGACACTGGTTGCGATTTTGGATGTGGATAGCGGTTTGTTTAGCACCGATTTTCATTCGGGTGAAAAATTGGCGCAGTTAATTGTGCAAATTTCAGGTCGGGCGGGACGTGAACAAAAACGCGGCAAGGTTTTATTGCAAACCCATCAGCCCAATCACCCACTGTTAAATGAATTATTGCGTGAAGGTTACGCAAAATTCGCGCAATCCGAATTGCTTGCGCGTGAAGCAGCAATGTTGCCACCGTTTAGTTATCAGGCGTTGCTTCGCGCTCACGCTGAAAAAGAAGACACACCGCAACAGTTTTTAGAATCGGTCGCACAATTAGCGAGAAGTCTAAATGTACAAGACGTTGAAATTTTAGGTTCGATTCCAGCTCCAATGCCGCGAAGGGCAGGGCAGTATCGTTTTCAATTGTTGTTTCAACATTCCAATCGCGCGGCGTTGCAACAGCTTTTAAAACAACTTGTGCCGCAAATTTCGACGTTGAAACTCGCAAACAAAGTGCGCTGGTCGATTGATGTTGATCCTGTAGATTTATTTTGACATCAGATAACGCTGTTTAATGGCTTGTCCTAATTGGTGAACTGCCATCGCGTATTTGTTACTGCTGTTGTATTTTTTAATCGTTTTAAAATTCTGCCCAATTGCCCAAAACTGGTTGCCGTTGTCTGTGCCTAAAATAATATATTCATCGTCAATATCGCCGTTAATTGGCATGGTGACGAGCTGATTAAATTGCCATCCTGAATTGCTGAAATAATGCGCGACGCTGCCAATTGCATCTACAGAATTCCACAAATCACGTTTGCCATCACCGTTAAAATCAACTGCTAATTTGCGAAAACTTTTTGGCATAAATTGCCCTAAACCTAACGCCCCCGCCCACGAACCAATGATTTTTCGAGGTTCTAAATTTTCTTCTTTCGACATTAACAAAAAGTTTTCGAGTTCTTTAGTGAAGTATTCAGCGCGTCGAATGGTGAAAAATGACAATGTACTCAAGGCATCAAACGTATTGGTTTTGCCAACATTGCGCCCAAAATAGGTTTCTACTCCAATAATCCCAACGATATATTCAGGGTCAACATGATAGGTCTGCGCGGCACGTTGCAGAGCCTCGGAATTTTGTCGCCAAAAAATCACGCCATTGTTAATGTGCGCGTCATCTAAAAATTGTTTGCGATAACTTGACCAACCCAGCGTCGGTTTTGGTTTTGGTGGCAGAACAGGTTGTGGAGAAATCGGGCCAGTGTATTTCGGTTTGGGTGGCACAAATGGGTCAACTTCCAAACGTAACACAGAATCCAATTTGTTAGCTTGCGAAAATAAACCGTTCAAATAATCTTCTGAAAAACCGTAATCATGCACCATGTGTTGAATAAATTCACGCACACCAGCTTGATTTGCATAAATGCCAACTAGTGGACGCGGTTCAACGTAATCTGGAACTCTACCAGTATCAACTGGCGTGGGTTTGCTTGGACGAATAACTGGCTCAGATGCACAACCTGCTAGCAAAAGTAACAGTGAAAAAGTACAAAAACGATGCAAGGTTGAAGTTTTCACGGGTAAATCTCTCAAATGGCAATGGGTGCGGCGATATGTGTATCGGCATCATAGCCAACTAATTCAAAATCCTCGTAAGTATAATCAAAAATTGAAGCGGGTTTGCGCTTAATTTTCATCGTTGGCAAAGCACGAGGCGTGCGTTGCAATTGTGTTTTGGCTTGTTCTTGATGATTTAAATACAAATGCACATCACCGCCCGTCCAAACAAATTCGCCGAGTTCTAAATCACATTGCTGGGCAATCATCATCGTCAGCAACGCATAGCTGGCAATGTTAAACGGCACGCCAATAAACGTGTCACAACTGCGCTGATAAAGTTGGCAAGAAAGTTTGTTATTCGCAACGTAAAACTGAAAAAACGCATGACACGGCGCGAGAGCCATTTTGCCGTTTTTGACATTTTCTTGTGGACTGATTTTTTCGTCAGGCAAATCCGCAACATTCCACGCAGAAACGATAATGCGGCGACTATTTGGATTAGTTTTTAGTTGCTCGATGACTTGAGAAATTTGGTCAATGGTTTCGCCGTTTGGCATTTCCCACGAACGCCATTGTTTGCCATAAATTGCCCCTAATTCACCGTTTTCGCCGCACCATTCGCGCCAAATTGAAACACCTTTTTCTTCCAGCAAATTGTTATTCGTATCGCCATTCAAAAACCACAACAACTCATGAATAATCGATTTTAAATGCACTTTTTTGGTGGTGATAAGCGGAAAACCTGCCGCTAAATCAAAACGCATTTGATGCCCAAAAATCGACAACGTCCCGTTTCCAGTTCTGTCGCCTTTTTGCGTGCCTTCGGTGAGCAATTTGTCTAAGAGTTCAAAATAATTTTTCATGTTTTTACTCGCAGCTGCGGCGTTTTTTTATAATTATTCATTTTCTGCGATATTTTTAGTTCGTAGATGATTTTCACTTGAAACGACTTTTTTGCCTGTTTGATTTTCAAGTTCTAAACGTTCAATTTATATCGAATAAATCGACAACCTAATTCTGTTTCTATCAAATGCTGACGTTTCTTATCTTCGCTTTTCTGATGCGTGTGGTGTAATTCGTCAAATTCTATTGCTAGTTTTAATTCTGGAACGTACCAGTCTACTTTATATTTTCCATTTAAAACAGATAGTTGTTTTACAACGATATAATCTGAAAATAAGTTATCAATAATATCTTCTCCAAAGCTAAACTCCTTTCTATTTTTTACAACTTTAAAACCTAAATTTTCAAGCATTCTTTGTTTTTTAGGACTAGGTACGGGTTGTCGTCTTTCACCGAATAACGTTGGATAACTCGCTAATTTTTGAGTAGCTTCGCGTCCGCTGGAATTTCTAAAATCTTTTACTTGTTTAACTCTCGCCATAATAAACGCGCTGTTTTTTATTGCTTCTGGCTCTGCGTTTTCTAACCACAAACACCAACGTTTTTGATTGTTAATAAATTCATCGCCGCCCATGTACTCAAAAATAAATTTCTGATTTGACGTTGATTCGCTTAATAACTGATTTTTCTCCGATTCAGAAATAATTAAATGCCCGTTATCAATCGGCATACTTCCATAATTCATAGCTGAAACTTTAGACACTGGATTTGTTCTTTTTTCTAAATGAACATTCGGAGCATCGACTAAATACGGATTGATTTGCGTGGCTTTGAATTCAGTGGGTTCGCCTTTAATGTCTTCGTAGTTGAAAATTCGATAATTTGACGAGGCTTTTAAACCGAATCCTATAATCACACAATGAACTGCTGCAACGTCGCGCCCTTCGTTGCTCCATTTAAAAGTTCGATGAGCAAAATGAATTTTCACGCCTTGCGCCGTCAAATACGACCATAAAATGCCGACTTGTTCGCCTTGGCAAATGCTATTTGTCGAAACGAAAGCAACCGTAACACTCGGATTATTTTTTATAAATTCAGTCGCTTTGATATGCCACGCCGTCACATAATCCAAAACACCTGCGCCTTTCATTGATGATGTCAGCGATTG